>NZ_CP022957.1:4292965-4639957 GCF_002269385.1 Maribacter cobaltidurans | reverse complement strand
AAAAAGGTAATATGGATATTGAACTTCTTTAAAAAGTTCTTCATAAACGCATAGGTACCCCCGTAAATGGTTCTACTACTTATTATGTGGTCGCCAGAATCACATAGTTGAAGGATGACCGCCGTAATAGCGCCCATACCGCTGGCCGTAACGTTAGCCGTTTCCGTACCTTCCAATGCGGCCAAGGCTTCCCCTAAATATAAGTTGGAAGGGGAGGAGTGCCTACTATACAAATAGCAACCCTCGGTATTGCCCTCAAACGTATCGAACATGGTTTTGGCGGAGAGAAAAGTATATGTAGAAGAATCTGATATAGAGGGATTTACCCCGCCGAATTCCCCAAAGTATTGTAGGTCCTGTAAATCGTTTGCTTCTTTATGGCTCATAACTGTGATTAAGGTATATCGTCAAAAGTATATTTTAATAGTTATATTGTCAATGTATATAATAAGTTATAGAATTTTAATCTAAATAATTTAAATTGAAAGAATATTAATCTAAATTCAATCGTTTAGGTTGTTAAAATTTAGAATAATAATCCGATATGAAATTTGACGAGATAGATAGAAAATTACTGGAGCTGTTGCAAACGGACTGTAAAAAAACGACAAAGGAATATGCCCTAATCCTAGGGCTTTCCGCAACGGCGGTATATGAACGTATCAAGCGGTTGGAACGCTCCCATGTGATTACCTCTTACGTTGCATTAATCGATAGATTCAAGGTCGATAAGGGTTTTACCGCCTTTTGCCATGTAAAATTGGTCCAGCATACACGGGACAATATCCGGCATTTTGAGCGGGAGATACTCAAACTTCAGGAAGTGGTGGAGTGCCATCATTTGAGCGGCGATTTCGATTATATTCTCAAAATCCATGTAAGGGATATGGAGGATTATCGAAATTTTATGGTGTCCAAATTAACTGCAATTCCGCATATTGGGAGCACGCAGAGTTCCTTTACCATAAAAGAAGTAAAGCAATCTACCGTTATACCCCTCTAAAATTCAAAAAAGCAGTAATTTTACGTTAATAAAATACCATGGGTCAAGACCATGGGATTTTTTGAACTTTAACTAAATTTCGACATTAGTGTCGTAGCAGAATAAATCTCGATAAGCGAGTAAAAATTAAAATTTATGAATCAATACGATGTAGCCATTATTGGCTCCGGGCCTGGAGGATATGTAGCTGCCATTAGATGTGCCCAATTAGGAATGAAGACAGCGATTATAGAAAAATATTCAACCTTGGGAGGTACATGCCTTAATGTAGGGTGTATCCCTTCAAAAGCCTTGTTGGATTCATCGCACCATTATGCCGATGCCATCAACCATTTTGAGGAACATGGTATTGAAATTCCAGGAGAGGTAAAGGTCAATTTGGAGCAAATGATTGCTAGAAAGCAAGGTGTGGTAGATCAGACTACAAAGGGTATCCAGTTTTTGATGGACAAAAATAAAATAGATGTTTATGAAGGTATCGGGAGCTTTAAGGATGCCACCCATGTCAATATTAAAAAGAATGATGGTAAAACGGAAACTATAGAAGCAAAGAACATAATTATTGCTACGGGTTCCAAACCATCAAGTTTACCTTTTATCAAAATAGACAAGGAAAGGGTTATAACCTCTACCGAAGCATTGAAATTAAAGGAAATTCCAAAACACATGATCGTTATTGGCGGTGGTGTTATTGGTTTGGAACTTGGTCAGGTCTATAGCAGACTAGGATCGGATGTGACCGTGGTAGAGTATATGGACCGAATTATTCCGGGAATGGACGGCGCGCTTTCCAAGGAACTCATGAAGGTCTTGAAAAAACAGAAAATCAAGTTTGCCTTGTCTCACAAGGTAAAATCCGTAGAGCGGAAAGGAGATAAAGTTACGGTTAAGGCCGATGATAAAAAAGGGCAGGAAGTGACTTTTGAAGGTGACTATTGTTTGGTTTCCGTGGGGAGAAAACCATATACTGATGGCTTAAATCTGGAAGCGGCAGGTGTGAAAATGGACGATAGGGGCAGGGTTGAGGTAGATGCACATCTTAAAACCAATGTGGACAATATATATGCCATTGGTGATGTGGTCAAAGGAGCCATGCTCGCACACAAAGCTGAAGAAGAAGGTACTTTGGTAGCTGAACAGTTGGCAGGTCAAAAACCGCATATTGATTATAATCTAATTCCTGGAGTAGTATACACATGGCCAGAAGTCGCCGCCGTTGGTAAAACGGAAGAGGAACTAAAGGAGGACGGAGTGGACTATAAAGTAGGTCAATTCCCTATGAGGGCCTTAGGTCGTGCGCGAGCGAGTATGGATATTGACGGATTCGTAAAGATATTGGCCGATAAGAAGACCGATGAAGTTTTGGGAGTCCATATGATCGGGGCACGTTGTGCCGATTTGATTACCGAAGCCGTAACGGCTATGGAATTTAGGGCTTCAGCCGAGGATATTTCCCGCATGAGCCATGCACATCCAACTTATGCGGAAGCGGTGAAGGAAGCGGCTTTAGCGGCAACCGATGATCGCGCATTACATGTATAAGAATGCTATATTATAAGTAAAAGGCCGCTCACATGAGCGGCCTTTTTATTTTTAGATAGTAATGGATAAAACTTACAAATTGTACTTATAGGGAATGGATTATTAATTTTTCTGTAATCCCAATAACTGAACCAATCGATAGGTCAACGTTCTAAGTATATTAAAACTTACAACGGCAAAGCGTTCGGTTTGAAGTCTAAGAATACAGATGAATCGATTGAAACCTTCCTTTATCCACGGTTTATGGTCCTCAAATTTTAGGGCTAAATAGGAACAGATCAACATGAAACCTAAGGCTCCTAAAACTGTCGGCCATGGGCCCAAGGAATGATGGAAAAAGCGGTAGAGTCCAAACCCGGTAAAACTTCCATAAAGGATTATAAAGTGGATGATATAAATGGATAATGTACTTTGACCAAGACGTAGTCCTGTTTGGTTGGTTAAAAAGCGCCTAAATAGCATAAAAATGGAGAATACTACCAAAACATCCCCTAGTCTGATAAACAAATAATTATTGGATGAAATATCAAAGAATAACTGTAGGCCGGTGATGCTGTACAAGAGGTCAAACAATGGGGAGGAAAGCCACATCAATACAATTCCGCTTACGGCAAACACGGGTATGGCAACAGGATATAAATAGTTGTTTTCCTTAAATCTTGAGAAAATAATTGATATAAATGCGCCTACGGTAGCATAGCCCAACCAAGGTATTATGGTAAATACGGAACCATTGGCCTTTGTGAAATAATTGGCAAGCCATATTGGGAGACCATTATAATCAAATCCCTTGTATATCGGTTCAAAAATAAAGAGTACTAGGGTACATGACAGAAGAACCAATGGAAATAACCATTTGTTCAATTTTGTCGTGAGGAGGTACATAGCAATGATACTCAAGATGGAAAGCCCGATGCAATGCAGAACATCTACCAATAAAAAGGAGCTGTAAATTTCCCCTTTGAAAAGCCCAAAAAGATTCGATCGTAGTAGATAGCCAAAGAACAATAATTGCAATCCTCTTTTGATTCCTTTTTTTACCCGAGGATTATTCCAGCCTGTCTGTGGAACCTTTATTAGCAGATAAGTGAAGATAAATCCCGAAACCGTAAAAAATACCGGTGCCGTTATCCCCCTAAAATATTTCCATATAGTATACACGGTATTGGAACTATCCCGATAGATGGGGTCTAGCAGCCCATCTATAAAATGGCCTTGAAGCATCATTAAAATAGCCCAAGCCCTAATAGCGTCTATAAAAAACAACCTTGTACTCCGTTTGTCCATAAAGAAACTTAAATACCCTATATACTTAATTTACAGTGGAATTGGATCTTTTAAGCTGCGAAATTAGATAAATTACTGGTAACTCAACGGCTTTTGGACTATTTTAGTCCTTCAACTTCATAAGGTATACTATGTCCTTTATATTGGCTTTTGCCGGAAGTAATTCTTCCACTTCCATAAATTTTGAATTGGTAAAATATACGTGCTCCCTAATCGAAGGAGAAGAAGTACGACTCATGAACATGTCTAATTGCCCGTTTCCCATGTATAGTGAAGATCATGAAATAGAACATGGTTTTTCCAATTCCCTTAATGAGATTAAAAGGGACATTCAATTTTCAAAGGGGGTTATTGTTTCGGTCAATGAACATAATAGCTATCCATCGGCTTATTTTAAAAATCTTTTGGATTGGCTATCCAGGTTGGACAGAAACTTTATCAGGGACAAGAAGGTTATGCTCATGTCAACCTCCAAAGGCAAGAGAGGGGCTATAGGAGCTTTGGAAGTATCCGATAAACTTTTTACCAGGTTTGGCGCTCATGTAACCGGTACTTTTTCCTTGCCCAGTTTCAGTGAAAATTTTGATAGGAAAAAGGGAATTCTGGATACCGAATTGGCCGATAACCATCGATCAGTACTCAATGCTTTTCTAAAATCCTTGAACTGAGATTGTTGAGGAAACAGATTGTTCATACCGTTGAGGACATCGCATCATTCAAAAAAAGCCTGCTCCGTTGGACAGAAGACTTCGATGAAATTGTCTGGTTGGACTCGAACGAACATAATCATTCATATGCTTCCTTTGATGTGCTTGTGGCCGTGGATGGACTAACTGGTATTTCCACGGATTCCTTTAATGCATTTAATGATTTAAAGGAATATCAGTCACAGGTAAACGATTGGATATTAGGGTATCTTTCATACGATTTAAAGAATGACGTGGAAGATTTGGTTTCCCAAAACTTTGATGGGTTGGACTTTCCGGAACTATACTTTTTTCAGCCCAAAAAAATCATTCAGATTAAGGGTTCGGAAATCACTTTCCTGTATATGAACCTTGTAGCCGATGAAATCCAAAAGGATTTTGAAACTATTTTGGTCATCGATGGGGCTCCACCTGCACATCACGAAAAAAAGGAAAGACCATCTATAAGAATGCGCATCTTTAAGGACGAGTACTTTGAAAAGTTAGAGCGGATATTGGGGCATATCCATCATGGCGATATTTATGAGGTTAATTTTTGTCAGGAATTTTATTGTGAAGGGTTGGACTTGAATCCTTTGTCTATTTATGAAAGGCTGAATGAAATTTCAAAACCTCCCTTTGCAACATTTATGAAAGTATGGGATAAATATGTGCTCTGTGCCAGTCCCGAGCGATTTTTAAAAAAGGAAGGAAACAAAATAATAAGCCAACCGATCAAGGGAACGGCCGCCAGATCCCATAATCCCGATGAAGATGAAGCATTAAAAAAGAAATTGGGTAAGGATGAAAAGGAGCGATCTGAAAATGTGATGATCGTGGATTTAGTTCGAAACGACCTTTCCAAGAATGCATTAAAGGGCACAGTACAGGTCGAGGAATTGTGCAAAATATATTCTTTTCCGCAGGTCCATCAAATGATTTCAACCATTTCATGCGAAGTAGGTGACGATGAAAACCCGGTGGACATTATACGAAGTTGTTTTCCCATGGGCAGCATGACTGGGGCTCCCAAAGTATCCGCCATGAAAGTTATAGAAGAGGTTGAATCCTTCAAAAGAAGCGTTTACAGTGGGGCCGTGGGCTATTTTACTCCTGATGGCGATTTTGATTTTAATGTGGTCATTAGAAGTATTCTTTACAATAGCACCAATAAATATCTTTCCTATGCTGTGGGAGGTGCCATCACGGCTAAATCGGATCCAGAAAAGGAATATTTGGAATGTCTTTTAAAAGCTAAGGCCATGCGACAGGTCTTGGAGGAACTTTAAACAAGGTCCAAATACATAATTGGTTAACTTTGTGCCATGCTCAAGGATTTTCAATCGCATATCTCCAAAAACTTTCCAGAACTGCTAAAAAATAAATTTTTATTGGCATGTAGTGGCGGGTTGGACAGTGTTTTGCTGTCTTATCTATGCAAGCAAAACCATATGGATTTTATTTTGGCACATTGTAATTTTCGATTGAGGGGCGCGGATAGTAATGGCGATGAGGATTTTGTGAAGGAACTGGGGCATCGGTTGGGTAAGCCTGTTTATGTGACCCATTTTGATACCATGGGCTATGTGAACAACCACAACGTTTCCGTACAAATGGCCGCCAGGGACTTGCGCTATCATTGGTTTAAGGGATTGATGGAGGAGCACGCAATAGAGTATTTGGTTACTGCCCATCATGCAGATGACAACCTGGAAACCTTTTTGATCAATCTGTCCCGGGGTACCGGGATAGAAGGTTTAACGGGCATTCCGGAAACTTCGAACCAAATACGACGTCCCCTGCTTAAGTTTACACGACAACGTATTTTGGAGTATGCCCAGGAATGCAACTTGGAATGGAGGGAAGATGAAAGTAATTCCGATACCAAATACCTTCGAAACAAAATCCGATTGGAAATTGTTCCCAAGCTCAAGGAACTGCATCCTACCTTTATGGATAATTTTGAAAGGACTTTGGGTTACCTCAAGGAGACCCGGGAAATTTCAAAAAGTGAACTCAAAAGGGTAAAGCGGGAACTTTTTAAGACGGACGGTCAACATTGGAAAATTTCGATATCGGAATTAAAAAAGCTACAACCCATTGAAGGGTACTTGCATGGTTTATTTCAGGAGTATGGTTTTACGCAATGGAACGATATCCTGCTTTTGCTGGATGCCCTGAGTGGAAAAACTATTTATGCTGAAAATTATGTGCTGCTCAAAAACCGAAATCATCTTATTTTGGGCAAAAATGAAGGGGAGGAGCAGGAGGAGTTTGAGATACAGGAAGGTGTAATCCAGATTCAGCAGCCTATAGGTTTGGAAATAAAGCAGGTATCCGAAAAAAAGGATAACCAAGGGAATATAATTTATGTTGATAAAAATACGTTAAAGTTTCCGTTGACCGTAAGGAAATGGAAGGAAGGCGACTATTTCTATCCTTTGGGAATGCAGGGAAAAAAGAAACTTTCCAAGTATTTCAAGGACGAAAAATTGGACCTTTTTGCCAAGAAGGAACAATGGTTGCTTTGCTCAAACGATGAAGTCGTTTGGGTAATAGGAAGACGCGCGGATGACCGATTTAAAGTGAAGGATACAACAAAGCAGATATTAAGCATAGCAATACAATGAGAAATATACTAGTAGCATTTATTATTCTGTTCGTACCATTTATGGGCTTTTCACAGAGTGATGAAAACCCGGTGATATGGAGTCACGAAGTCAATAAAATTTCAGACACCGAATTTGACTTGATTATAAAAGGGGATATTCATGAAGGGTGGCATGTGTATTCCCAATTTACGGATGAAGGAGGCGCCCTGCCCAGCGAATTGACCTTTTCTGAAGTGGGCAAGGATTATGAATTGGTAGGAGGTGCAGAGGAAAGCCTTACCGTAAAGGAGTATAGCGATATTTTTGAGGTAGAGGAAACCTTTTTTAAGGAAGAGGCCATCTTTACACAACGCATAAAACTTTTGAATCCGGATGTAAATCAAATCAAGGTTAACCTATTTTATCAAGTTTGTAAGGAAGTCTGTATCCCGGCGGATATCGATTTTACATTCTCCTTGGATGGATCCGAGGCCATTGAGAATACCGTTGCGTTGGACGAAAAAAGCAAATTATTGTCATCCAACTTAAAATTGGATTTAAAGAACAAGGCTCTCCTGAGTCAAGGTCAGGAAAATATTGGATCAGGTTCCAATTTATGGGTGATTTTTGGTCTGGGATTTCTAGGAGGACTTATTGCCTTATTGACGCCATGTGTGTTCCCCATGATTCCGCTTACGGTTTCCTTTTTCACAAAGCATTCGGAGAAAAAGTCCAAAGGAATAGCCAATGCCTTGCTCTATGGCTTTTTCATTGTTCTGATCTATTTTCTTTTGAGTCTGCCCTTTCATTTGTTTGATTCGGTCGATTCACAGATACTCAATACTATTGCCACAAACGTATGGCTAAACTTGGCCTTTTTTGCCATTTTCATATTCTTTGCGTTTTCCTTTTTCGGCTATTATGAGTTGACCTTGCCAAGTTCCTGGGCCAATAAGATGGATGCGGCATCCTCCAAGATAGGTGGCGCCTTGGGAATCTTCTTTATGGCTGTGACCTTGGCAATCGTATCCTTTTCCTGTACGGGACCCATATTAGGGGGATTGTTGGGAGGTACCACCTTGGCAGAAGGAGATGTGGCCACTAATCTATCTGCCGGGATGACCGGTTTTGGGGTGGCTTTGGCATTTCCGTTTGCTTTATTTGCGTTGTTTCCAGCTTGGTTGAATTCCCTTCCAAAATCCGGAGGATGGATGACCACGGTTAAAGTGGTTCTGGGCTTTTTGGAGATTGCACTAGCGTTAAAATTCCTTTCCAATGCCGATTTGGTGGGTCATTGGGGAATCCTAAAAAGAGAGGTTTTTATTGGAATTTGGATTCTAATAGGAATATTGACAACCTTATACCTTATTGGAATTTTCAGGTTCCCGCATGACGGACCCAAAGGAAAATTGTCAAAGGGCAGGATTGCCGTAGGGGTTGTAAGTGCCCTTTTTAGTTTATATCTGATATTGGGCCTTACCGGGGTTTCCAATCTTAAACTATTGAGCGGTTTTCCGCCACCGGAATTTTACAGTGTTTTTGAACAGGAATCAGATTGTCCATTGGGCATCGACTGCTTTAAGGACTTTGAAACTGGATTGGCCTATGCCAAGGAACAAGAAAAACCTATTTTGTTGGACTTTACCGGATGGGCATGTGTCAACTGTAGGAAAATGGAGGAGAACGTGTGGAGCGAGCCAGATGTATATCAAATCCTAAAAAATGACTACGTGCTTATCTCCCTATATGTGGATGACCGAAAGGAACTACCGGAAGAGGAACAGTTTAATTTTCAATACGATTCCGGACGAATAAAACGCATCGGTAATATTGCCCAAAAATGGGGAACTTTCCAGGATGTGAATTTTAATGCCGTGTCCCAGCCTTTTTATGTGTTGTTGTCACCGGACTTGGAGGTGTTGAATACGTCCATTCAAAATACGGATGCCGATACGTATAAAAATTGGTTACTGGAAGGGCTTAGGACTTTTGAAAAAAGGGAACTTTCCATCATTCCGTAATAAATTCAGTGACCTCTTTCAGGCTTCAAAAATTTAACCCTAAATTACAGGTGATTTTTTTTGAACATTCATGAAACTAGCAAAGAAAATAGGGTACATTATTTTGGCCCTTATCCTCCTTATTGTTATATCAGGGTACCTATTCGTACAATTGCACAAGCCTGATTATTCTGGCGAAAAAAAACTCCTGAACCTTCAAAACGAGGTCCAAGTGTATTTTGACGAATATGGGATTCCCCATATTTACGGTCAATCCGAAGAAGATGCCTTTAGGGTGTTGGGCTATGTACATGCCCAAGACCGACTATGGCAAATGGAACTTCTAAGAAGAATTGGTAGCGGTGGACTGTCCGAGGTTTTTGGCAAGGATTTAATCGGTACGGATAAATTCTTTCTTTCCTTGGGAATTGATGAAGCCTCCAAGGAAGCCATCTCCAAACTAGATGGGAATAGCGAGGGCGTTTCCATTATCAATGCCTATTTGGACGGACTCAATCAGTTTGTGGAAGAAGGGCCAACCCCGGTAGAGTTTTACCTTACCGGTATTGATAAGACCAAGTTTACCATTACCGATGTATACAATACCATGGGGTATATGGCCTTTAGTTTTGCCATGGGACATAAGACCGATCCGTTATTGAGCAATATCAAGGATAAATTAGGGCCCGAGTATTTAAAGGATTTGGCTATTCATTCTGATTCTAGCACTGTATGGATAAGGAACTACAAAAAATCTTCTAAAGATTCCATAGGAAACTCCGTGACCGCAATGGTGACCGATGCGCTTAGTAAATTAAAACTTCCGCTTTTTGAAGGAAGTAACAGTTGGGTTTTAGCTCCTCCAAAAACAAAAAATGGGAAGGTCATCTTTGCCAACGACCCCCATATTGGCTTTGCCCAACCTTCGGTTTGGTACGAGGCCCATATAGAAACACCCACGTATTCAAAATACGGATATCATATTGCGGGCATTCCATTTCCAGTACTGGGTCACAACAGGGATATTGCCTACGGAATGACCATGTTTGAGAACGACGATGTGGATTTTTACTATGAAGAAAACAATCCCGATAATGCCAATCAGTATAGGCACAATGGTACTTGGACAAATTATGAAAAAGTAACGAAATCAATTAAGGTCAAGGATTCGGTGGATGTCGAATTTACTTTTAAAAAATCTGTACATGGCCCCATCTTAAATGGCATTGCGAACCAAATTCAAGGAGAACGCCCCATATCCATGTATTGGGTGTATACACAGGAAGAAAATACGGTGGTCGATGCTTTTTACGAAATAAGCCATGCCACAAATCTTTCCGAGTTTACATCGGCCTTGCCAAAAATCCATGCACCTGGACTAAATATTATGTATGGTGATGCAGAAGGTAATATTGGGTGGTTCGCCACGGCCAAATTGTGGCAGATTCCGGATAATATCAATACCAAATTGGTCTATGAACCCGATAATAGACCCAACGATAATCGGGAATTTCTAAAATTCGAGAAGAATCCACAAGCGGTAAACCCACCATGGAATTATGTGTACTCGGCCAACAACCAGCCGGATTCCGTTTCGGGAATGCTATATCCGGGGTATTATTTACCAGAAAACAGGGCCAAAAGAATCGTGCAATTGTTGGACCCCAAAAACGATTGGGATAAGAACGACATCTCCAGTATGATTTTGGATGTGAACTCCCCTGTACATTTGGAAATAGCCGAAGATCTTATGAGCTCTTTGAATAGTAAGGAATTGACAGAAAAGGAAATTAAAGTTCTAGATGTTATGAAAGCTTGGGACGGCACCTATTCATTGGACAATATTGGTGGAACTATGTATACACGTTGGGTATATTATGTTCTGGTCAATACGTTTAGGGATGAGTTGGGCGAAGAAATGTTCAAGCAATTACTGGATACCCATATTTTAAAACGAACCATTGCGCCCATGATTGCCAATGAAAATTCTATTTGGTGGGATGATATCAATACCTCAGATGCAAAAGAGACCAGGGAAACAATACTTAGGAATTCCTTTACAGACGCCATAAGTTCTTTGGAAAAGGATTTTGGTACGGATACCCAGGAGTGGACTTGGAACAAAGTACATACGTTGGAACATGGACATCCTATAGGTCAGGTAGATGCATTACGGTCATTTTTTAATGTGGGACCCTTTCCTGTTGAAGGTACACGTGAGGTCATCAACAATTTGGCCTTTCCTTATGATAGCACGGGATTGTACAAAGTTAGTTCAGGCCCATCCACGCGTAGGATCGTAGATTTTTCCGATGTTGAGAATAGCATAAGTATTTTGCCCACCGGGCAATCCGGAAATCCATTCAGCGAACACTACAAGGACCAGGCGGAGATGTATGTAAATGGAGTGTTCAGGAAAATGATGATGAACAAGGACGAGATTCAAAAATCTTCTGAAATGCTTACATTTATCCCAAACGAGAACTAAATGCTAACCAAAGTTTATGGCAGTGCCGTTTTTGGCGTTGAGGCTACCACAATTACCGTTGAGGTTAATATTGACAAAGGTATTGGGTATCATTTGGTAGGATTGCCGGATAATGCCATTAAGGAAAGTAATTACAGGATAGCGGCGGCCTTACAGAATAATCAATATAAAATTCCGGGAAAAAAGATTACCATCAATATGGCACCGGCCGACCTCAGGAAGGAGGGTTCCGCATATGACCTTACCTTGGCCATGGGTATTTTGGCGGCATCGGGGCAAATACAGTCCGAAGACATTGAGAAATATATCATTATGGGCGAACTATCCTTGGATGGAAGCCTGCAGCCCATAAAAGGGGCCTTGCCCATTGCCATAAAAGCCCAAGAAGAAGGTTTTGAGGGATTTATTTTGCCAGCCGATAATGCCAAAGAGGCCGCCATCGTGGGGAATTTAAAGGTGTTTGGGGTAGAGAACATTAAACAGGTGATTGATTTCTTTGATCAGGGAACTCCTTTAGAACAGACGGTTATCGATACTAGGGAAGAGTTTTACAAAAGTTTGGATTTTCCTGAATTCGATTTCTCCGATGTAAAAGGTCAGGAAAGTATCAAACGTTGTATGGAGATTGCCGCTGCGGGCGGACATAACATTATCCTGATCGGACCTCCAGGTGCAGGCAAGACTATGTTAGCTAAAAGGTTACCTTCAATATTGCCCCCGATGACCTTGCACGAAGCTTTGGAAACGACCAAGATTCATAGCGTGGTGGGTAAGATTAAGAATATGGGGCTCATGAGCCAACGCCCGTTCCGGAGCCCGCACCACACAATTTCAGATGTGGCACTCGTCGGCGGTGGAGCCTATCCACAGCCCGGAGAGATATCCCTTTCGCATAACGGCGTTTTGTTTTTGGACGAACTGCCCGAATTTAAACGCGGTGTTCTGGAGGTAATGCGTCAGCCCTTGGAAGATCGCGAAGTCACCATTTCACGGGCAAGGTTTACGGTAACTTACCCAAGTAGTTTTATGTTGGTGGCGAGTATGAACCCAAGCCCCGGTGGGTATTTCAATGACCCCGATGCACCCGTGACTTCTTCCCCCGCGGAAATGCAACGCTATCTGAGCAAGATTTCCGGTCCCTTGTTGGACCGAATCGATATCCATATAGAAGTAACCCCAGTACCTTTTGAAAAACTCTCCGAAGATAGAAAAGGGGAGAGCAGTGTGGAAATCCGCAAACGAGTTACGGCTGCGCGCCAACTGCAAACGGAACGATTTAAGGAATTGGAAAATGTGCATTACAATGCACAGATGAATACCAAACAGATCCGGGAATATTGCAAATTGGATGAATCTTCAAAGTCATTGTTGAAAAACGCCATGGAGCGGTTGAACCTTTCCGCCCGGGCCTATGACCGCATCTTAAAAGTGGCCCGAACCATTGCCGATTTAGCGAATGAAGAAGAACTGAACGGCAACCATATTAGTGAAGCGATTCAATATAGAAGTTTGGACCGGGAAGGTTGGTTGGGGTAATCCCTAGTTTAAAGTTTCTAGTTTTAAGTGCAGGGTGCAAGGTTCCTTTTGTCATACTAAGCGAAGCGAAGTATATTTCGTATATCTAAAATGATTCTTTACTGCTTCAACTACTGCCGAGCCAAGATGCAAATGAAAAGTACGGAAAACATTTCTGCTCTATCGCGAAAGACTTGCGGCATGGTTTTTTATAACTCTGTTAATAAGGTTTTGATTTTTAAGTATCAGAATTTCAAGTAATTGTTAATTTAACTCGTTGTAAAATCTGGTAAATCATGAATAAATTTAAAGTCTATATTTTGTTCTTGTTAATGCTAATAGGTTCTAATGTAAATTCTCAAGTAGGAGATTTAGAATTACGAAATTACTTTAATGCAATGGTCTTTTTAAAGGACTCAGCCACAATAAAACAAAATATAAACGGTATTGAGCATGAAGTGTATTTAAAGAATCCGAATACGAAAAAACTGATACCAATGAAAAGTGTAGGGGTTGGGAGCGGATTTTTTATATCAAAAGGTTTGGACGATTACTTAGTAACTGCTCAACACGTAGGGGTAAATATTTCAAAGCGAGGTACTATTGCTTATCGTAATGCATCTGGAAAAAAGATTGAGGTTAAATTAGAGGACATAACTTATGAAAATGAAAATTGGGTTTATCATCAAGAAGCCGATGTAGCCGTTTTACATTTGAACCTTAAAGAAAAAGATGAGGAATTTATAAAGGGTTTGGAAATTAGATTTATCGATTACTGGTATCTTATGAGAGATCAAGTAGCACCGGATAGATTTACTGATTTGCATGTAGTTGGATATCCTTTGGGTTTAGGGGTGACAGAGCTAAATATCTCCCCAATAACCAAGAAAGTTAGGGTATCTAGTGATATACTGGTTTTACCAAGAGCCGACAGGGGCAATTTAAGCCACTTTTTTCTTTTGGATGACCCTAGTACATCTGGATTTAGTGGTGGGCCAATAGTTTACTTAGGTGATCCAATTATAAGTAAGGATAAAAAAACCTATTTACCCTCTCCCATGCGAATCATGGGGCTTGTACATGGCACGATTTCAGACCCAAAAGACAAAGCAGGTAGATTTTCAGCTATTGTGCCCTCTTATTTAATTGCGGAAACAATTGATTTAGCTCCTTCTTTTGAGGGGACTTATACTTATAAATACCCTAATGGGAAATTATGGAGTAGGAGGATTTACAAAAATGGGATTCCTTGGACAGTAATTGATAATTACGACCCAGAGGGAAAACCACAGGAAAAGGGTACTTTAAAAGATGGGACAGGGACTTTAAATACTTATGATGCCAAAGGTAAACTTATCTATGTTGAAAGATTTGAAAAGGGTATCAGATTAAGCCTTTCCCCAGTTATGACAACAGAGGAATTAGAGAAATTTGGAGGATTTGCACCCGCAAAACCTGATGAGAATGATTGAGACTTATATTTCCCTCCGCCGGCGCACCCACTAGCACTCATTTATAACGAGTGCCCACACGAGAAAGCACTATCAAACGATGGTAAGACCCCGCCCCAAGATTTTTGTAAGTTTAAACTTAGTAACATAGAAACCTACCCCATCACCCTCTTAAGCCCTTTATCAAAAGCCTTCATATCCTCCATGGTGCCGGTACTGATACGGGCCCATTCATAAAAGGGTGGGAAGGGCCTGCCGATCAAGACATTTTCTTTTTCCATGGCGGCCATCATGTCCCTTATCGGTCTTCCGGTTTTAAAGAAGACAAAATTGGTGTGTGATTTTATATAGGGCAATTCCAAACCGTCCAATGTTTTGTAAATGGCTTGCTTGGCCTCCATGTTTTTCGCCACGCTAAATTTGTAGAATTCATCGTCTTTCAAGGCTTCTTTGGCCGCTTCAATGGCCAACACATTGGTCATGGCCATCACACTTTTTTGTAATCGCTTTGCAATATCCGGGCGAGCAACCAAGTAGCCTATCCGCATACCCGCAAGTCCGTACACTTTGGAAAAGGTCTTGGAAACGATGACGTTCTTTCCTTCTTTCACCAGTTCCACCATGGAAGGGTAATCCGGTTCCGTAATGAAATCATAATAGGCCTCATCGCTAAAGACCATGGCCTTTTCACTGGTGCGTTCACAAAAGGATTTCAGGTCGTTTTTATCCAAAAGCGTCCCGGTAGGATTGTTGGGATTACAGATAAAAATGAGTCGGGTTTTGCCGTTGACCCGGTTTTCCATTCCCTTTAAATCGTGCTGCATGTTCTCGTCCACCGGAACTCGGTGTACATAGGCGCCAAAGTTCTCGGCGTAGGTCATCATGGACTGGAAGGTAGGATCTGCAGCGATAAGTTCCCCTCCATTTAATCCATACGTAAGACCAACGGCTTTGAGTCCTTCGGTAGAACCACCTGTTACCACGATATGGTCCGTAGAAACACCTTCGGTCTCCGCAATTTTTTCCAGCAAGGGCCTGAACACTATGGAAGGATACCTACAGGCATTATCAAAAGCAGCGGTTATGGCCGCCCTTACTTTTAGGGAAGGGCCAAAGGGGTTTTCGTTGCTGTTGAGTTTGGCAACGTTTAGCCAAACATTATTTTTGTTGGGACTTGGTTTGGACAGAGCCAATGCACTGGCGCCACCCAAAAAAGTAAAACCACCGGTGAGGGCAGCGGTCTTTAACCAGTTTCTTCGGTCTATATGATTCATACCTTTTATTATTTCTTTAAAAGGTACAAAAAGATGGCTTACAGGGTAATATCTAAAAGAAATTGTTTAAGGCAAAAACTCAAAGTTGAAATTCTTCGTTGTTGTTATCCTTTTTTTCCTTCTTTTCGGCATTAAAGATATCCTTTAGAATATAGGCGGTAACAATTGTGAGTCCGGTCGTAAGGGTGGGTATTGCATATTCCCACTTTAAAAGCTGCATTAGGCCACCGGCAATAATGGTCAGCACGCCAATGACCATAGCGAAATTCCATGCGATTTCCAATACGGTATTGTGCGATTTTCGGTCCTGGTCCATAAAATAGGCCGTACCCTCCATGGCAAACCACAATATAAAGGATAGGGCCGTCCCAATTTGGAAAATTACGGTATATGGAAAATCCAGAATTCGGAGCAGTCCGTTCGTAGTCCAAAAAAGAACAAGCAGCATTTTAATGTAATCTACCGGCTTTTTTGGGTCTTTTCTTGAAAAGCGGATTGCGTATAGGATTGCAATGGCCAAAAAGGAGACCAGTATTATTCCCCCGGCGTAGGGCCAGTGTACAATACGCGCAAGCACTCCAATGATTAAACAGGCCAAGGCCACTCTAAGAGGTGTTTTTAAGGTTTTATTGGATTTGCTCATAACGAATTTATTAGTTGATTACTTTTATGTTTGCCTTGAGGCCTTCCATAATTCCTATAATGTTCTTAATGGTTTCATTTAGATAGTATCTAATTAGGATATGCGGAATACGAATAGTGGTAAACCCGTTCTTAAAGGAGTGCATGGCCTCCTCCAAGTTGTTGATGGCCTGTTCTTCGGTCAATTTTTCATATCCACAGTCAATTTCAATGTTTAATTTTACCCTTGAGATGGCGATATCGACGGATTTCTTACCATCCCACCATTCCAACATTCCTTGTACTCCGGCCTCTTTTAGGCCGTAGTATAGTTGAATGGCCTCCAGCGGCGTATCGTTCTTTTCAATCAATACCTTTATCAATTCTTGATGGTGGGAACACAATTCCACGCCCACACTCTCTATGGCACTTTTATGATCAAGATATCCAAGCTCTTTGTTACATTCTAAGCAAGTCATTAAATAGGTTAAGTTTATTTGGTTTGGGGTATTAATAACAGGGAATTTTTTGGTTTAGTATCAACACTCGATGTATGACATCCCGTTTTTAGACGAACGGCATTTTTTTAGATAAACGGCATTTTAAAATGTTAAAATTGTTGTGAACTTCTATTTTTTTATGGGCAGTATTTTAGGATAATTGCAGGTATCTTTACCTGAACATAAATTTTTTATCAAATGTTTAAAAAATTGGGCCCGGGAGTTCTCGTCGCAGCTGCCTTTATAGGTCCTGGAACGGTAACGGCCTGCATGTTGGCGGGGGTGTCGTTTGGATATTCGCTCCTTTGGGCCATGCTCCTTTCCATTCTGGCCACCATGGTATTGCAGGAAATGTCGGCCAGATTGGGAATCATTACGCAAAAAGGCTTGGCCGAAGTAATACGGCAGGAGGTATCCAACACTTATGTTAGAACTTTTGTAGTAGTCATCATACTCTCCGCCATAGTTATAGGAAATGCTGCCTATGAAGCGGGAAATATTGGTGGTGGTTCATTGGGGCTGGAAGCCATTTTCGGTGCTACATATACATCCTATTTTCCTTTTGTGATTGGCTTATTGGCCTTTGGTCTTCTTTTTATAGGAAATTATAAGTTGTTGGAAAAAGTATTTATATCCTTGGTCCTGATCATGAGTCTGTCCTTTGTGGTTACTGCCGTATTGACCCAACCAGATATAGTACAAATTGTTAAAGGTTTATTGTTGCCCAAGGTAGATGGTGAAAATTTATTGACGGTCATCGCCTTGGTAGGAACAACGGTGGTACCTTATAATTTATTCCTCCATGCCTCTCTGGTAAGCGAGAAATGGAAATCCAAGGAAGACCTTAAATTTGCCAGGCGAGATACCTTCGTTTCTATCTTTGTAGGAGGTATAGTATCCCTTTGTATTATTATCTCCGCTGCATCGATAGACTTGGAAAAGGTCAACAACGTTATGGACATGACCAAGGCATTGGAGCCCTTATATGGTGCAAGTGCCCGATACTTTATGGGGATAGGACTTTTTGCCGCCGGAGTTACTTCGGCCATAACCGCTCCATTGGCCGCCGCTTATGTAGCTTCCAATTGTTTCGGGTGGAAGAGCGGACTTACCCATTATAAGTTTAGATTGGTGTGGATGCTTATTTTGGGATTGGGAGTGTTTTTTCTTTCCTTTGATATAAAACCTATAGAAATTATCAAGTTTGCCCAAGTGGCCAATGGAATTCTTTTACCTGTAATTGCCATATTTTTACTTTGGGTGGTCAACCGGGTGAGCGTCATGGGTAAAAATGGGAATACCTTACTTCAGAATAGTATTGGAATAAGCATCGTAATCTTGTCCGTTATATTGGGAGTAAAAAGTATTCTTAAGGTTTTTGAAGTTTTTTAAATGCGACAGATTGTTATCGATATCAATTGCGATGTAGGTGAGGGGATAGAGAATGAACCCAAGCTGTTTCCTTTTATTTCTTCTTGCAATATTGCCTGTGGCGGACATACGGGTGATAAGGATACGATGCTTCAAACGATTCATTTGGCAAAAGAGAATCAGGTCAAAATAGGGGCTCATCCATCCTATCCGGACAAGAATAATTTTGGTAGGGTATCTATGAACATGGACCACGGGAAATTGTCAGATAGCATCAAAGAACAGTTGCATCAATTGCATGAAATTTGCACCGCTGAAGGCGTTACATGGCAACACATAAAACCACACGGAGCGTTATATAATGATATTGCTAAGGACGGCGAATTGGCATCAGTTTTTTTGGAATCGATAGAGGAGTATAAATCCGATGTGGTTTTGTTCGTTCCCTATGGATCTGCAATACAGAATAGGGCCAAGGAATACGGGTTTAAAACGAAGATTGAAGCTTTTGCCGATAGAAACTACAACGATGATCTAAGCCTTGTCTCTAGGTCCAATACCAATGCACTCATAAAGCGGCCCGATGAAGTGCTGCGCCATATAGTACGTATGGCTAAGGAAAAAAAGGTGTTGACCGTAAATAATGAGCTTAAGCCTATCCAGGCGGAGACCTATTGTATACATGGGGATACGCCAGAGGCTTTACAAATATTAATGTATATTACACAAGAATTACCAAAGCATCATATAGTCCTAAGCCAATGAGTCATCCCCCCATTACCCTAAAGCCTTATGGAAATCATTCAGTATTGATGGAATGGCCCAATGAAGTGAGCGAAACGATTTTGGAAAGCATCTTGGATTTTGAACATTATCTTAAAGAGTACTGCATAAAGGACCCCGAATGGGAAACTGTTTCGGCGTATAATTCACTTTTGTTGGTCAACCCAACCAAAGAGATGGATTTTCAGGATTTTGGCCCTAAAATTAAGGATTGGTATGCTAGATTAAAGGAAGCTCCCAAAAGGGAAAAGGTGTTGTGGAAGCTTCCAGTAAGCTATGATCTTTCCTTTGGTATCGATCTGGAGGAGGTTGCCAAGAGATTGGGTAAGTCGACGGATGAAATTATAGAACTCCACACCAGCAATACATATACGGTTTATGGCATTGGTTTTCTACCGGGTTTTATGTACCTAGGAGGAGTTCCAAAAGAGTTGGAAATTCCTAGAAAGGCAGTCCCAAGATTGAAGGTTGAGAAAGGATCTGTTGGTATTGCTGGTCAACAGACTGGAATATATCCCCAGGAATCTCCTGGAGGATGGAACATTATAGGAAATTGCCCTGTGTCACTTTTTGATCCCAATAAGGAAAACCCCTGTTTTGTAAGTGTTGGTGACAAAATCCAATTTGAAAAAGTTTCCCAGGGAGAACATGAATTACATAAAATAGAAGCTGAGGTGGGCATTTATAAACCAGAAAAAGTTGTATTGAATGCTTAAGGTATTAAAGTCTGGATTTTTTACCAGTGTACAGGACATGGGTAGGTTCCACCATAGAAATAAGGGCGTACCGGTTTCAGGATGCATGGACCAACTTTCAGTATTCAAGGCAAATACCCTTTTGGAAAACGATCCGAACAGTGCTGTTTTGGAAATTACCATGACCGGACCAACCTTACAATTTGAGAAAGACACCTTTATTGTACTGGCAGGTGCATTGATCACTGTAACGTTGAACAACGAACCTGTTCAGAATTATAAAGTATACAAGGTTAAAGCAGGGGATATACTCTCCTATGGTAAATTGAAAAAGGGATTTAGGTTCTACCTTGCCGTTAAAGGTGGATTTAATGCACCCGTAGTGCTGGGAAGCCAATCTTTTTATAAACCTATTACCAAAAAGGGTCGGTTTGTGGATGGGGATACGATTCCGTATAAGGAAAACAAAGACTTTTCACCTAAAATATCTGAAATCAAAGTAGATAGCCATTTGGATGAAACGGTTCTGGAGGTCCATAAGGCCCCGGAATACGATGTATTGTCAGACAGACAGCTGGAAGCCTTATTTTCACGTGAATTCACCATCTCCAAGGAAAACAATAGAATGGCCTATCAGTTGTCGGAAACCATCGAGACACACTCCCATAGCATCTTAACATCGGCTACCTTGCCTGGAACGGTGCAATTGACGCCTGCAGGAAAATTGATTATATTAATGAAGGATGGACAGACTACTGGGGGATATCCAAGGATTCTTCAGCTCTCCGATAAGTCAATTTCGGTTTTATCGCAAAAACGGGAGGGAAATACGGTTTCATTCAAATTTATACAGTCGGAGCAATTAGATTAAAATAATTTTTTCAGGCATTGAATTTTTACGTACTATTGTCCTATGAACATGAATAAGATTTTAGTCAGTGTGGTCGTCATTGTTTCCTGCCGGAAATGATATAGATTTTTCATTGACTTAAAAAACCTGTATCAGACTCCTTCGATACAGGTTTTTTTTATGCATTATAATGAAATCTTAATGTATTGAATATGATATAAAAACAAATGTTATTTAATTGTAAATCAGTTATTTAATAAAATTTTATCACCCTTGAATTTGAACCGAAAATAATTGTTAAAAAATCAAAGGGGATGAAACTTTTATCTTTGATACAGACCGACTTAAAATTTGATATTAGTAGACGATAAATATGGAATTGAATAAATACAGTAAAAGCGTAACTCAAGATCCTTCATTACCTGCCGCACAAGCCATGTTACATGCCATTGGCTTAACAGATTATGATTTAAAGAAACCATTGATTGGAATAGCAAGCACAGGTTACGAGGGCAACCCTTGTAATATGCACTTGAACGACTTGGCGGTCCACGTTAAAAAAGGTGCCGATAATGCAGGTCTGGTGGGTCTGATTTTTAATACTATCGGAGTTAGTGATGGTATTTCCAATGGAACACCGGGAATGCGCTTTTCTTTGCCCTCTAGGGATATTATTGCGGATTCCATGGAGACTGTGGTAGAAGCTATGAGCTATGACGGGCTGGTTACCGTTGTAGGATGCGATAAAAATATGCCGGGAGCTCTTATGGCGATGTTGCGATTGAATAGACCTTCCATTTTGGTTTATGGTGGTACTATAGCTTCAGGGTGTCATAATGGAAAAAAGTTGGATATCATTTCCGCTTTTGAGGCCTATGGACAGAAAGTTGCCGGAAATATAGATGAGGAGGAATACAAGGAGGTCATCCACAAAGCCTGTCCGGGTGCTGGTGCCTGTGGAGGAATGTACACGGCAAATACTATGGCTTCTGCCATTGAGGCCTTGGGAATGTCCTTACCTTTTAACTCTTCCAATCCAGCTATTAGTGATGGAAATGTAAAGGAACAGGAATCTCAAAAAGCGGGTGAGGCATTACGGTCGTTGTTGGAAAAGGATATTAAACCATTGGATATCGTAACAAAAAAATCCTTGGAAAATGCCTTTAGGTTGGTCACCGTTCTTGGCGGGTCAACGAATGCCGTTTTGCACTTTTTGGCCATTGCCAAAGCGGCTCAATTGGATTTTACTTTGCAAGATTTCAAGAGGATAAGTGATAATACACCATTATTGGCCAATTTAAAACCTAGTGGTAAGTACTCCATGGAAGATTTGCATGGTGTTGGGGGCATCCCGGGGGTATTAAAGTATATGCTGGATAATGATATGCTGCACGGTGATTGTTTAACGGTTACCGGAAAGACTTTAGCTGAAAACTTGAAGGATGTACCAAATTTGATTGAAGGTCAAGACATCGTCAGCACTTTGGATAAACCTATCAAGGAAACGGGACATATTAGAATTCTTTTCGGGAACTTGGCCACTGAAGGGGCCGTTGCCAAAATTACCGGTAAGGAAGGTTTGTCCTTTAAGGGAACGGCCAATGTATTCGATAGTGAAACGGCCGTTAATGAAGGGATTAAAAACGGAAAGGTCAAAAAAGGGGATGTCGTCATCATACGGTATGAAGGTCCAAAAGGAGCCCCCGGAATGCCAGAAATGTTGAAGCCTACCTCTTCCATTATGGGTGCAGGTCTGGGCAAGGATGTAGCCCTGATTACGGATGGTCGTTTTTCTGGTGGTTCACATGGTTTTGTGGTGGGCCATGTGTCTCCAGAGGCTCAAGTGGGTGGAAACATTGCCTTGGTCGAGAACGGCGATATTATTTCTATTGATGCGGTTAATAATACGATAGACATAGAAATTTCCGATGCCGAATTGGAAACTAGAAGATCAAAGTGGGTGGCTCCGGAATTAAAGGCTAAAAGAGGTATTTTATATAAATATGCCAAAAGTGTATCCTCCGCATCCAAAGGATGTGTTACGGATGAATTCTGATACTTGGCGTATTAATTATGGTTTGATATGGAAACATTAAAAGAGAAAAAGAAAGCGCAACAAACAAAGGAATCCATTAAAATTAGTGGTGCGGAAGCTATAATTCATTGTTTGTTGGCAGAAGGAGCCGATTTAATATATGGTTATCCGGGAGGTGCCATTATGCCAGTTTATGATGAACTCTATAAATTTCAGGATAGGTTAACACATATCTTGACAAGACACGAGCAGGGAGCGACACATGCCGCACAGGGTTATGCCAGGGTATCGGGAAGAGTGGGTGTTGCAATGGCAACTTCCGGTCCCGGAGCTACAAACTTAGTAACGGGTTTGGCGGATGCCCAGATAGACTCAACACCTTTGGTCTGTATTACGGGCCAAGTAACTAGGGAACTATTGGGTTCCGATGCTTTTCAGGAAACGGATATTATTGGTATCTCCACACCTGTGACCAAATGGAACTACCAAATCACCAAAGCTTCTGAAATTCCAGAGGTTATGGCCAAGGCTTTCTATATTGCAAAGTCCGGTCGTCCAGGTCCGGTTCTTGTGGATATCACCAAAAATGCGCAAATAGAGGAAGTGGACTTTAGCTACAAACCCTGTACCGGGGTTAGGAGTTACAAGCCGGTTCCAAAACCGGATGCCAATACCATTAAACAGGCAGCCGATTTAATTAATAATGCAAAAAAACCATTAATTGTTTGGGGTCAAGGAGTTATTCTTGGTAAAGCGGAAAATGAGTTGAAGGAATTTGTGGAGAAAGCTGGTATACCCGCAGCATGGACAATCATGGGGGCTTCTGCCTTGGATTCTGAACATCCATTGAATGTTGGTATGGTGGGCATGCATGGAAATTATGGACCCAACGTATTGACCAATGAGTGCGATGTATTGATAGCTATAGGAATGCGCTTTGATGATCGTGTTACGGGAAGACTAACGGACTATGCAAAACAGGCCAAGGTGATTCATTTTGAAATCGACCCTGCAGAGGTCAATAAGAATGTTCATGCACACGTTGCGGTATTGGGTAACTCAAAGGAAACTTTGGGTATGATCTTACCCTTGATAAATTCAAATTCCCATACGGAATGGCACAATCTTTTTATTGAAAAGTATCAGATAGAATATGATACCATTATTAAAAATGATCTTCATCCTACTAAGGAAGGCCTAACCATGGGTGAGGTAATCCATGAAATCAATTTGGCTTCGGACCAAAAAGCCGTTATCGTTACCGATGTAGGGCAGCACCAAATGATCGGATGTAGATATGCAAAATTCAAGGAGTCTAAAAGTAACATTACCTCAGGCGGATTGGGCACTATGGGTTTTGCACTTCCGGCGGCCATTGGTGCCAAAATGGGTGCTATGGATAGGGAAGTGGTTGCCATCATTGGTGATGGTGGTTACCAAATGACGATTCAGGAATTAGGGGTCATTTTTCAGCATAACGTTCCCGTGAAAATTGTAGTTCTTAACAATGATCACTTGGGAATGGTACGTCAATGGCAGGAATTGTTCTTTGACCGGCGATACGCCTCTACGGTAATGACCAACCCGGATTTTGTTAAAATTGCCGAAGGGTATCATATTGAAGCAAAACGAGTAACGGAGAGAAAGGATTTAAAGAGCACGATTCAGGAAATGATGGCTTCAAAAAATCCATATTTCCTTGAGGTCAAAGTAGAAAAAGAAGACAATGTATTCCCAATGATACCTTCTGGAGCGGCGGTGTCCGAGATTAGATTGAAATAATCCATGAACGATTACAACGTACGGGATATACCGAAGGTTTATAAGGCGATACAGGATAAATCCGATGAAATTGGGTTTACGATGCCCTCAGATGTGTATGCTGGTACCATGTTGAAAACTTTGGTCAGTTCCAAACCGGAAGCTAGGGTATTGGAATTAGGAACCGGTATCGGTTTAAGTTTATCCTGGATGATCGATGGAATGGATAAGGAATCGAAGTTGATTTCTGTGGATAATGATCCCGAGCTCATTGAGATTGCCAATTCGTTTTTTAGTGACGATGATAGGGTAACCTTGGTTTGTGAAGATGGTGCGGACTGGATTTTGAATTATGAGGGAGCCAAGTTCGATTTGATTTTTGCCGATGCTTGGCCAGGAAAATATAGCCAATTGGAAGAAACCCTGGCTTTGTTAAAAGTAGGCGGGTTTTATGTGATCGACGATATGTCGGCTCAGCCCAATTGGCCCGAAGGGCATGAAAATAATGTAGAGGCACTACTTGACCTTTTGGAAGATAGGGGGGATTTAAATTTGACTAAAATGAACTGGTCAACGGGTATCGTGCTGGCCGTAAAAACAAAATAAGGAGGGCATCAAACCGATTAAATAAATAAAATTTGAACAAATGAAAAATGAATGGTTTACAATTTCAGTGTATTCCGAGAATAATGTGGGTTTGCTCAATAGGATATCCGGAATATTCTTAAAAAGACACATTAATATAGAAAGTCTAAACGTTTCAAAATCGGAGATTGACCACGTGTCCAAATTTACGATTGTGGTAAACACCACGGAGAAATGGGTTCATAATATCGTCGGACAAATAGAAAAGCAGATAGAGGTAATAAAGGCTTTTTATCATACTGATGACGAAACCATTTATCAGGAATCCGCTCTTTTTAAGATTGCCTCCAATCTATTGTTCGATGAAAGACAGATTCAAAATATTATCAAGGAGAGTAATTCACAAATCGTCACGGTTTCAAGGGAGTTTTTTGTATTGGCAAAAAGCGGAAGGAGATATGAGATAGACGAGATGTACGATCAATTGAAGCCATTTGGAATAATGCAGTTTGTAAGGTCCGGTCGTATTTCGGTAACCAAGGATGAAATGCAAATCTCCACCTTGTTAAAAGAGTTTCAACACAATTAATACATTAGAATAATAACTAAACAATTCCCAAAGGGATAAATTACACTTAAAAACAATACACAAAATGTCAAACTACTTTAATACGCTGTCGTTAAGAGACCAATTAACACAATTGGGAAAATGTAGATTTATGGACCCAGCTGAATTTTCAGATGGTGTAACTGCTCTAAAAGGAAAGAAAATTGTAATCGTTGGTTGCGGTGCCCAAGGGTTGAACCAAGGATTGAACATGAGGGATTCCGGATTGGATATTGCGTATACTCTTAGGGATGCTGCCATTAAAGAAAAGAGACAATCCTACATCAATGCCACGGAAAATGGCTTTACCGTTGGAACATATGAAGAACTTATTCCAAGTGCGGACTTGGTCATTAATCTTACTCCGGATAAACAACATACACAGGTAGTTGGCGCAGTAATGCCACTAATGAAAAAAGGTGCCACATTATCCTATTCCCATGGTTTTAATATTGTGGAAGAAGGAACAAAAATTAGGGAAGACCTTACCGTAATTATGGTTGCGCCGAAGAGTCCAGGCTCAGAAGTGAGGGAAGAGTACAAAAGAGGATTTGGGGTGCCAACTTTGATTGCCGTTCATCCAGAGAATGATCCCGAGGGAAAAGGATTAGAGCAGGCCAAGGCCTATGCCGCTGCAACGGGTGGTCATAAAGCCGGTGTTTTGGAATCTTCCTTTGTTGCCGAGGTTAAATCGGATCTTATGGGAGAGCAGACCATTCTATGTGGATTGCTGCAAACAGGTTCCATTCTTTGTTTTGATAAAATGATCGAGAAAGGAATCGAACCGGGATATGCTTCCAAATTGATTCAGTATGGTTGGGAAACCATTACCGAGGGAATGAAATATGGTGGAATCACCAATATGATGGATCGTTTATCCAATCCTGCAAAAATAAAGGCATTTGAGCTTTCTGAGGAACTGAAGGACATCATGAGACCTTTGTTTCAGAAACATATGGATGATATCATGACTGGACATTTTTCTAAAACCATGATGGAGGATTGGGCCAACGATGATAAAAACCTATTGACTTGGAGAGCGGAAACCGGCGAAACAGCTTTTGAGAAAACACCTGCTGGGGATAATGAAATTACCGAACAGGAATATTATGACAATGGCGTATTGATGGTTGCCATGGTTCGTGCCGGTGTGGAGTTGGCCTATGAGTCCATGACGGAATCAGGTATCATTGGCGAGTCTGCCTATTATGAATCCTTACATGAAACACCGCTGATTGCCAATACCATTGCAAGAAAGAAACTGTTTGAAATGAACAGGGTTATTTCAGATACGGCAGAATATGGCTGTTATTTGTTCGATCACGCCTGTAAACCGTTGTTGGCGGATTTTATGAAGAAAATTGATGTTGATGTCATAGGTAAGCACTATGGTGAAGGTGAGGACAATGATGTGGACAATGCGAAACTGATAGCGGTCAACAAACAATTACGGGAACATCCTGTGGAAATTGTAGGCGCGCGCTTGAGGGAGTCCATGACCGCAATGAAACCTATAGTATAATTTATAGCAAAACTAAACCTTTACCAATAAGCCTATGGAGTATTTTCCCAAGGTAGAGGATATAAAAAAAGCGGCGTTGACCATTCGGCAAGTATCGGAGGTAACGCCGCTTGCTACTAGCATACGTCTTTCCAAACAGTATGGTGCCAATATACTTTTAAAAAGGGAAGATTTACAACGCGTACGATCTTACAAGATTAGGGGAGCTTTTAATAAGATACACTCCCTTTCCTTGGAAGAAAGAAAACATGGTGTAGTGTGTGCAAGTGCAGGAAATCATGCGCAAGGTGTAGCCTTTGCCTGCAAGCATTTAAAAATTGAGGCCACAATTTACATGCCCGCCGTTACTCCAAAACAGAAGGTGGAACAAACCAAAATGTTTGGGGAAGAATGGGTAACCGTTGTCTTGGAAGGAGATACCTTCGATGATTCCTTTAATGCCGCCATGACATACTGTATTGAAGGTAAAAAGACCTTTATACATCCTTTCGATGACCCCAAGGTTATAGAAGGCCAAGGAACCGTGGGTTTGGAATTGTTGGAACAAGCTGATGAGCCCATTGACTATATTTTCGTGGCCATTGGAGGAGGGGGATTGGCATCGGGACTTTCTGCCGTTTTCAAGTCGCTGTCTCCCAAAACCAAGATTATAGGTGTGGAACCCTTTGGAGCTCCTTCCATGAAAACATCCATGGAAAATAATAGGAATACTGAGCTTTCCGATATCGATAAATTCATAGATGGGGCCGCGGTTAAGAAGGTAGGGGATTTAACATTTGCGATTTGCAGGAAGAATCTTCACGATATCATAACAGTACATGAAGGAAAGGTATGCCAAGCTATATTAGATTTGTATAACAGGGATGCGATAGTGGTAGAACCTGCCGGGGCTTTGAGTATTTCCGCTTTGGATAGCTATAAAGAAGAAATTAAGGGCAAAAATGTAGTATGTATTGTTAGTGGCAGTAACAATGATATTACAAGGACTGCAGAAATAAAGGAGCGGGCCCTTTTATATGGAAAATTAAAACACTATTTTATCGTAAGATTTCCGCAACGACCAGGAGCACTTAAACAATTTGTGGCCGAAATTTTAGGCCCAACGGACGATATTACACATTTTGAGTACTCCAAAAAATCGAGCAAGGAAAATGCACCCGCCGTCGTGGGAATCGAACTAAAAAACCCTGAAGACTTGCAGCCTTTAATGGATAGGATGAAGGCCAATAATTTTTTCGGGGATTATATTAATGACAAACCGGATTTATTTCAATATTTGGTATAAAATTTCAACAATGATTAAAAAAACCGACATACCCAAGGAATTTGCAATAGACAAACAAATTCACCAAACAACCTATTTGGTAGGTGGAAAATTAAAAGAATGGAAAGGGGAAACTACCGATGTTTATTCCACCATTTCTTCATCGGATGAGTATAAACCTACACTACTAGGTAGCGTTCCGGATTTACAGGAAGCTGAGGCTTTGGAGGCCTTGGATTCGGCATTGAACGCCTATGACAGAGGTCAGGGGGTCTGGCCTACAATGCATGTAAGGGACCGTATCATCTGTATGGAGAATTTTGTAAAACAGATGAAGACCAAGAGGGATGTTGTTGTAAAATATCTCATGTGGGAAATTGGAAAATCCTTACCGGATTCCCAAAAGGAGTTTGATAGAACAGTGGAGTACGTAGAGGATACCATAGAGGATTATAAGAATTTGGACCGGAATGCGGCGAAGTTCCAAAAACATGATGGGGTTTATGCACACATTAAAAGAGGACCTTTGGGTGTGGTACTTTGTTTGGGACCCTATAACTATCCTTTGAACGAGACTTTTGCCCTCTTGATTCCTGCCATCATCATGGGAAACACTACCATTTTTAAACCCGCAAAGCACGGTGTATTACTTATTACACCTCTGCTGGAAGCCTTTCAAACAGCCTTTCCAAAAGGCGTGGTCAACATTATTTTTGGACGGGGTAGAACGGTTGCTGCACCCATTATGAAAACGGGAAAGGTTGACGTATTGGCCTTGATTGGAAATAGTAAATCTGCCAATGCCTTACAGGATCAACACCCTAAAAGTAATCGATTACGTTTGGTATTGGGGCTAGAGGCCAAAAACCCAGCCATTATATTGCCGGATGCGGATATGGACCTTACCATAAACGAGTGCTTGACAGGTACGCTATCTTTTAATGGTCAGCGTTGCACGGCTTTAAAAGTTATCTATGTTCACGATGAAGTGCGGGAAACTTTCTTAAAAAAGTTTGCTGATGAGGTAGATAAATTAAAGTTTGGAAATCCTTGGGAAGAAGGTGTTAAATTGACTCCACTGCCAGAACCTGGAAAGCCCGCATATATACAGGAACTTATTGATGATGCGGTTTCCAAGGGGGCCAAGATTTTAAATAAAAAAGGGGGTAAACATTTTGACAACTATATATGGCCAGCGGTATTATATCCAGTAACCAAGGATATGAGAGTATACCAAGAGGAACAATTTGGTCCGATTATACCCGTGCTATCTTTTTCAAATATTGAGGAACCTTTAGATGATATGGCGGAAAGCAATTATGGCCAACAGGTAAGTCTTTTTGGGAAGGATGTTTATACATTATCTCCGTTGATCGATACTTTGGTGAACCTCGTTTGTCGTGTTAATCTAAACAGTTCTTGCCAACGTGGTCCTGATGTGTATCCGTTTACGGGTAGAAAGGATTCTGCACAAGCCACTTTAAGTGTTCATGATGCCTTACGATCATTCTCTATTAGAACCTTTGTTGCCTTCAAGGATAACGATTTAAATACGGAAACCGTTCAGCAATTATTAGAAGCCAAGGTCTCCAATTTTGTAAGTACGGATTATATATTATAAGGTTAATTTTCAGATAGTCAATACTATAAACCCTATACTTTAATTATTTAGTTGAATTTTCACGAGTTTGGGACAGTTAAATGTGATAGTAAAATTTGAGGCAACTTATAAGAAGATGATTTAAAATGTAAAAAGATGAGGAGTAAATGGTGCACAGTAATTACAATTATCTTTTTTGTAAGTTGCTCCAGTGTTCAAAAAAAGGAAGGGGTATGGGTTTCTATCTTTAACGGTAAAGATTTGGAAGGATGGTCACCAAAGTTTACAGGTGAGAAATACGGGGTGAATTATCTTAATACCTTTCGAGTAAAAGATGGTAAATTAGTAGTTAGCTATGACGGTTACGACACTTTTGATAATAAATTTGGGCATATTTTCTATAAGGAAAAACTTTCTCAATTCAAACTACGTTTAGAGTATCGATTTATTGGAGAGAAAGTAACTGGCGCACCCTCTTGGGCTTTCAAAAACAGTGGTATTAAATATCATTCCCTACATCCCTCCAAATTACCGTTGGGTCAAGTGTTATTAGTGGCACCTGAAGCCCAAATTTTAGGCGGTGATGGAAAAATGGAACGTTTTACTGGAAACGTATGCACAGCTGGAACGCATATTGAAATGAACAATCGCTTAGTCACGGAGCATTGCACGAATTCAAATTACCCGGCAATTAATGATACTGCTTGGGTGAAAATGGAATTGGAAGTACATGGTAGCAAATTAATTACCCATAAAATTAATGGTAAGAAGGTTTTGGAATATAGTGCCGCCCAGTATGATGACTCAGATGAATTTGCCAAGGAACTTATTAAAAATGGTTACCCAAAAATTCTAAGTGAAGGCTATGTAGCACTTCAGGCAGAAGGACATCCTATAGAATTCAAAAATATTGAATTAATGAAATTGGATGATTAACGTTTAATTGTTCTTTGTTCTCTTCGGAAAGTGCTGTTATCCGTCTTTATTGTAAGCCAAATTATTTAGCTCCTAAAAACAGATTTCGATTTTGCACAAAATTGAAATTATATGCCATTTTATCAATACTTAACAAAATACTAACAATTTAGGTTAATATTGAATATAAATAGGATAATGCTGTGATACTAAGTACTAAACAAGTTCGTTAACTTTGCCCCAAAATTCTTGGGTAGTTACCCAGTGTTATTTATAAAGAATGAATATTAATCCATCGAACAAAAAAGCATTGTTTGCCTTGGCCATTGGAGGATTTGGTATTGGTCTGACGGAGTTCGTTATTATGGGCATATTGACCGAAGTGTCTAATTCTTTGGGAATAACAATTTCCGAAGCCGGACATTTTATAGCGTCTTATGCCTTTGGTGTTGTTGTTGGAGCTCCCTTGCTAACTAGCCTTGGTTCCAAACTATCACCAAAACGGATGTTGTTCCTATTGATGATTTGGTTCACCTTGTTCAATTCCTTGTCCGGTTTGGCCACTAACTATGGTACATTACTGGTTTTACGCTTCTTGTCCGGTATTCCCCATGGAGCATTTTTTGGTATTGGAGCAGTGGTGGCCATGAAATTGGCAAGAGAAGGTAAATCTGCGCAAGGTATCGCCATTATGTTTTCCGGTTTAACGGTGGCCAACGTCATTGGTGTTCCCGTAGGGACATATATTGGTCAAGAGTTCGGTTGGAGTACTTCTTTCTTTTTGGTTGGCATTGTTGGGGTATTGACCTTAACTACGCTTCAGCTTTGGATGCCCAGAATGGAAGCGACTACCGGTAGTCCCAAAGTAAAATTGTCTGATGCTCTTAGAAATAAACAACTATGGGCCATGATTGCTTTGACCACCATTGGCACGGGAGGCTTTTTTGCTTGGTATAGTTATATAGCGCCATTGATAAAGGATGTGGCCGGGTTGGAAGATCATTTTGTGGGATATGCCATGATGCTTGCCGGTTTAGGGATGGTATTTGGGAATTTTGTAGGCGCAAAGATGGCAGAAATATTTTCTCCTTTAAGAGCAGTAATAATAAGTCTTTCCGTTATGTCGGTGGTCTTGGTTATAAATATGTTTATAGCCACTAATCCCTACCTACTTATGGTATTTACTTTCTTAATAGGGGCCATTGCATTTACAGTTTCTACCCCCATTCAAATGGCCATTATAAATACAGCAAAAGGATCCGAAATGTTGGGTTCTTCCATGAACCAAAGTGCTTTTAATATGGGTAACGCTTCTGGTGCCTATTTAGCTGGTTTACCCATGGCTTTTGGTTTTGAGGTGGTGTATTCTAGTTTGGTAGGTGGTATTTTGGCTGCTTGCGGGGTTATATTGGCCATTGCAATCTATTTATACCGAAAACAAAAGGAAGGAAAATCTAAGAAAGTAGCGTTAAGTTCCTAATTGACAACTCAATATAGTGCTTTCACAACTTTATGGTTTTTGTCGTAATTAATTTCTAATTTGTACGTTAGAAATTATACTTAAATCATTCTTTAAAGTGCAACGTTTAAAACTCATTTTAGGTGCCTTTTTATTGGTGCTTATTCTTTTTACTTTTTCTGCAGCGACTATAGACATTAGATCAGAGGAAGTTTCCAAAGTCAACTTTCCGAATCAACTGGCCATTCAAAAGGAGGCTAAAATCTATGCTTCCAGAAAAAAAGCGTTGGAAATAGCTGTTAATGAATACTTTGTTCAGGCTTTAAAGTCGGGAGAACTCGTTGGAGCCGGAGTAAGTATCGTTAAAGGTGATTCCATTTTATTGGCGGAAGGTTATGGTAAACGTAATAGTAAAAAGGACATTCTGGTAGATGGAGAGACGATATTCCGGCTGGGTTCACTGTCTAAAGGTTTTACCGGTGTTCTAGCGGCAAAATTAGTGGAAGAAGGCACTTTTGACTTCATGGATAAAGTCGCAGATTACCTTCCCCAGTTTGCTTTTGGAGATAGCGACAACACAAAAAAGATAAAAATAGCGCACATACTATCGCACACCTCTGGTACACCATATCACAGCTATACTAACTTGGTCGAAGCCGGGTTGTCCATGGGCAAGATTGCCGAACAATTTAAACATGTAGAGCCTTTAAGCGAGCCCGGTGTACAATATAGTTATCAAAATGCCATGTTTGCCTTGAGCCAAGAAGTCATGTTGCAGGCGACTGGAGAGGATATCAGTTCTTTGTTGATGGACCGGTTTTTCAAGCCCTTGGGTATGTCCAATACTATGATGGACCATCACTCATTTATAGAAAATAAAAATATTGCTGAACCCCATTCGAAAAATGGAAACAACTGGCGCGTTTTAGCATTAAAAAATAATTATTATAACGCTGTAGCCGCTGGAGGAATCGACGCTAGTTCAATAGATATGGCCAAATGGATGCGGTTTTTGTTGGGGCATAATTCTGCTGTTATGACAAAAAATACCTTGGAAAAAGCTTTTGAGCCTTTTATCGAATTGAACGAGAACAATAAGTATTATCAACGTTGGGAAGGACATTTAAAATCAGCTTATGCTTTTGGATGGAGAGTCCACACAATGAAGAATGAAACAACCAATAAAGAGGAAACCATAGTACATCACGGCGGAAGTGTTAATAGTTATAGAAATGAAATTGCACTTTTCCCTGATTCAGATTTGGGTATTTGTGTGTTAATGAACAACAATTCCCGATTGGCAAGGACGGTTATACCAGAACTAAGGGAAATTGTTAAACATATATACGAATTATCACCAGATGCTTTGGCGAGCTTATAATTCCATTATTATCAAAAGAAAACCCTCAATATTTCAATATTGAGGGTTTTATGTTTTATTAAAGTGAATTGATTAGATGTTTTTGGCCAGCCAATCTCCAACTTCACTGGTTTTATAGGATTTACCACCTTCTGCTAAATCTTCGGTCACGATTCCTTCAGCAAGTGATTTATTTACAACCCTTCTTATTTCTTCTGCTTCCTTGGTCAACTCCAAATCCTCAAACAACATTGCTGCGGACAAAACAGTCGCCAAGGGGTTGGCAATATCTTTACCAGCGGCTTGCGGATAGGAACCGTGGATAGGCTCGTACAATGAAACTTTGCTACCTACGGAAGAAGACGGCATTAATCCCATTGATCCAGAAATTACGGAAGCTTCATCGGTTAAAATGTCCCCAAAAAGATTGGCGGTAATGATGACATCATATCCTTTGGGCCATTGGATTAAGCGCATGGCAGTGGCATCCACAAATTCATAGGAAACAGTTACTTCGGGAAACTCCTTTTCCATGGCCTGTACGGTCTCCCTCCATAAACGGGAAGATTCCAAAACATTGGCCTTGTCCACACAACATAATTTTTTGGAACGTTTCATGGCCATTTCAAATCCTTTTCGGGCAAGACGCTCAATTTCGAATCTTTGATAGGTCATTGTATCAAAAGCGGTATTGTTATCGTCTTTTCTTCCTCTTTCCCCAAAATAGACACCTCCAGTCAATTCACGCAGAATTATTAAATCGGTTCCTTCTATTCTGTCCCTTTTCAAAGGAGATTTATCAATTAGGGATGGAAAGGTAAATGTGGGCCTAACGTTGGCGAACAAACCCAGTTTTTGCCGCATTTTTAAAAGACCTTGCTCCGGACGTACTTTGGCGGAAGGATCATTATCAAATCGTGGATGACCAATTGCACCAAACAGTACCGCATCCGAACTAGCACAGATTTCGTGAGTTTCATCTGGATAGGGCTCGCCAACCGCATCTATGGCAGCTGCACCGGTCAGTGCAGGTTTCCACGATATTTCGTGATTATACTTATTTGCAATGGCATCGCATACTTTTACAGCTTGATCTACAACTTCTGGGCCTATTCCATCTCCGGCTAATAGCGCTATGTTTAGTTTCATTATAGTAATTTTCTATTCTATTGATTAAATTATATTTAGCATTTTCTCTGTGGCTTTAATAGCAGATACTGTTTGGTCGGAATCCAATCCGCGAGAGGTAAACTCCTTGCCATTTATGTCCCACGTTATTACGGTTTCACATAAAGCGTCTGAAGCACTACCTGGTGGTATTCTAACGGCATAATCGGTCAGGCGAGGCAAAACAAGATTTTGCGATGCATAAATTTTTCTCAAGGCATTCATAAAAGCATCATATTGACCGTCTCCAGAGGCATTTTCTTCAAAAATTTTACCGTCAATTTCCAACGAAAGCGTGGTAGAGGGTTTTAGTCCTTTAGCATGGGTCAATACATAGGACTTCACAAAAACTTTTTGTTGAAAGTCCGTATCGAGTACATCGGAAATGATATAGGGTAAATCATCTTTGGTTACCCTTTCCTTCTTATCGCCTAGTTCAATAATCCTTGCGGTTACTTTCTTAAGTTCATCTTCGTTAAGTGTTAAACCAAGCTCCTGAAGGTTTTTTTGAATATTCGCCTTTCCGGACATTTTCCCCAAGGCATATTTACGTTTCCTTCCAAAACGTTCCGGCATTAAGTCGCTGAAATATAGATTTTTTTTACTGTCCCCATCCGCATGAATTCCAGCGGTTTGTGTAAAAACATTTTCCCCGACTATAGGTTTATTGGAAGGAATACTAATACCTGTAAAGGCAGATACTAATTTACTGACCTTATAAAGCGCCTTTTCGTTTAGGTTAATATCTATATCAGGCAGAAAATCATTGATAACTGCAATTGCACTGGCCATAGGTGCATTTCCGGCACGTTCACCCATACCGTTTATGGTCAAGTGTAGCCCATGGCATCCAGCCTTAATAGCTTCCATAACATTTGCCACTCCTAAATCATAGTCGTTATGACCATGAAAATCTATATGAAGTTTAGGATATTTTTTTACGATTTCGGAAATAAAATCAAAAGTCTCCTTATACGTTAGTACCCCCAAGGTATCTGGCAAAAGAACGCGTTTAACGGGTTGAGTCGTTAGAAAATCTAAAAACTCAAAAACATACTCCTTAGAATTTCGCATACCGTTGCTCCAGTCCTCCAGATAAATATTATTGATAATACCTCTTTCTGATGCAGCCTTAAAAATCTCTGCGATTTCGTTAAAATGTTGTTCCGGTGTTTTTTTTAACTGATGTGTTAGGTGGTTTAAAGAACCCTTTGTCAATAAGTTCTGTGAAATGGCACCAGCCTTTTCCATCCAGTCTAAGGAAATGCCTCCATCAACAAAGGTTAGAACCTCTACTTTGTCCAAGTATTCATTAGCCTTAGCCCATTCCGTAATTTGCTGAACCGCTTGAAGTTCTCCCTCAGATACCCGGGCCGATGCCACCTCAATACGGTCGACCTTCAGTTCTTCAAGAAGGAGTTTGGCCAAAGTAAGCTTTTCGGATGCTGAAAAGGATACTCCAGAGGTTTGTTCACCATCCCTTAGGGTGGTATCCATAATTTCCAACTTTCTTTTCATCCTTGTTTTCTGGAGTATAATTAAAGAGGAGTCTTAGCGGCGAAGGTCTCTATTTTATCCTTGATATTCAACAAGTAATCGATATCGTCGAAACCGTTGGTCATGTTATTTTTCTTGTATTCGTTAATGTCAAAGCTTTCGCTTTCTCCCGTAGATAACAAAGTGATTTTTTGCTCCGGTAAACTAACCTCTAATTGAGTTTTTGGGTCAGCCTCAATGGCGTCAAATATTTTTTGCAAGAACTCCGCACTTACCTGAACAGGCAGCACACCAATATTTAAACAGTTATTTCTGAAGATATCTGCAAAGAAACTGGAAACTACACAACGAAATCCGTAATCATATACGGCCCATGCGGCGTGCTCACGAGACGATCCCGAGCCAAAGTTTTTACCTCCTACCAATATTTTGCCACTGTAAGTGGGGTCGTTCAGCACAAAATCTTTTTTAGGGCTATCGTCCTGATTGTATCTCCAATCCCTGAAAAGGTTGTCTCCAAAGCCTTTTCTTTCCGTCGCTTTTAAGAATCGGGCTGGAATAATTTGGTCCGTATCCACATTTTCTATGGGTAACGGAACTGCTGTTGATGTTAATATATTGAATTTATCGTAAGCCATTTTGTTTTGTCTAAGTTTTGTTTCTTAATTAAGCGGTTTCCAATTCCATAAGTTCTCTTGGATCGGTTACTTTTCCAGTAACCGCTGCTGCTGCTGCTACCAGCGGACTTGCAAGAATGGTTCTGGCCCCTGGGCCTTGTCTACCTTCAAAATTCCTGTTGGAGGTACTCACGGCCAATTTTCCTGCAGGAATTTTATCCTCGTTCATTGCCAAACATGCAGAACATCCAGGTTCTCTCAGTTCAAATCCGGATTCTGTTAGGATGTCCAATAGTCCTTCTTCCTTAATTGCAGCTTCTACCTTATGAGATCCTGGAACCAACCAAGCGGTGACATTATCCGCTTTTTTTCTACCCTTGACCAAAGAAGTGAAAGCCCTAAAATCCTCAATTCGCCCATTGGTACAGCTTCCAAGGAAAACATAATCGATGGTTTTTCCCATCATACTTTCGCCTTCATTGAAATTCATGTATTCCAATGACTTTTTATAGCTGCTGGCTCCACCTTGGGTAGCCGTGGCCAATGGAATGTCTTTTGAGATTCCCATTCCCATACCTGGATTGGTTCCATAGGTTATCATTGGTTCTATCAGTGCCCCATCAAAGGTCAATTCCTTGTCAAAGATGGCATCTTTATCCGTGTAAAGGGTTTCCCAGTAGGCCATTGCCTTATCCCAATCATCGCCTGTAGGAGTAAATTCGCGTCCTTTTATGTATTCAAAAGTTTTTTCATCCGGAGCAATCATACCACCACGTGCACCCATTTCTATACTAAGGTTACACACGGTCATTCTTCCTTCCATACTCATATTTCGGAAGATATCCCCTGCATATTCCACAAAATAACCAGTGGCTCCTGAGGTCGTTAATTGACTAATTATAAACAATGCGACATCTTTTGGAGTCACCCCTCTACTAAGTTCACCGTTTATATTGATACGCATTCTTTTCGGTTTGGGCTGCATGATACACTGGGTGGCCAAAACCATCTCCACCTCAGATGTGCCAATACCAAAGGCAATAGCGCCAAAGGCCCCATGGGTAGATGTATGTGAATCTCCACAAACAATGGTGGCTCCGGGTTGTGTAATTCCGTATTCCGGTCCAACAACGTGAACAATTCCATTTTTTTCATGGCCCAATCCCCAATAGGAAATACCGTGTTCATTGGCATTTTCCTCCAACATTTTTAATTGATTGGCAGAAAGAGGGTCTTCTACAGGAAGATGCTGGTTGATTGTTGGGGTATTGTGATCCGCTGTTGCAAAAGTTCTTTCATTATATAAAACACCGATACCCCTATTTTTTAGGCCTAAAAAGGCTACAGGGCTCGTTACTTCATGAATCATATGACGGTCGATGAACAGGACATCCGGACCATTCTCAATTTTATGTACTACGTGGGAATCCCACACCTTATCAAATAACGTTTTTGTTGCGCTCATAATCTTTATAATGTAAGAATGTAAAAGTATTAAAAACAAGGATTTTTAAGAAACGAGCACGTGTTTAAATTACGATGTTCAAAACTTGAATCTGTTAAAAATGACAATCAACTAATATAGTTCCAGATATTTTTAAATTTGACCAGTTGTGCGTAAAAATGCCTAATTACAAGATTCTCCGGTTTTTCTAAGGAAGGGTCGTCCTTTAATAGCTGCATGGCATAATATCTGGCGGACTTTAAAATAGAATTATCCTTTACAATATCTGCAATTTTTAAGTTTAACATACCACTTTGTTGGGTTCCCATGATATCTCCAGGGCCACGGAGTTTTAAATCCACTTCAGCAATCTCAAACCCATCATTGGTTTGTACCATCGTTTCCAATCGGGTTTTGGCTTCGGAGCTTAGCTTGTAGCTCGTCATTAGAATACAAAAACTTTGGTCGGCTCCTCTACCCACTCTACCACGTAATTGATGCAGCTGCGAAAGCCCAAACCGTTCTGCGCTTTCTATAATCATGACCGAGGCATTGGGAACATTTACGCCGACTTCAATCACCGTGGTAGCGACCATAATTTGGGTTTCTCCTTTTACAAAGCGCTCCATTTCGTAATCCTTATCCTCAGGTTTCATTTGCCCATGGACTATGGAAATTTGATAATCGGGTTGTGGAAAATCACGAACAATACTCTCATACCCATCCATCAAGTCCTTATAATCCAATGCTTCGGATTCTTGAATTAAAGGATAGACGACATACACTTGTCGTCCTTTTCCAATTTCATCCCTAATGAACTGGAACACTTTTAAACGGTTAGAATCATATCGGTGTACCGTTTTTACGGGTTTTCTTCCCGGCGGCAATTCATCAATGACCGAAATATCCAAATCCCCGTAAAGGCTCATGGCCAGGGTTCGTGGAATGGGGGTTGCCGTCATGACTAGAATATGGGGTGGGGGAGCCCCTCCGACCTCCCCGGAGGGGAGGCTTTCCAGAACTGTCCCAATTTTAGATATCACCGAGTCGATATTCCCGATTACTTCTTCATTTGTAAATCGTATTACCTTATATCCAAAATCATTGAGAATTTGGGCCCTCATTGTATCGGCTTCCTGCTCGGACGCATCATCATGGTATTTTCCGTCAACTTCAATAACTAACTTTTTGGAAATACAAACAAAGTCTACAATGAACATATCTATGATATGTTGTCTTCTAAACTTATCGCCTAGTTTCTTTGTTTTTAATGACTCCCATAGAATTTGCTCGGCTTCCGTGGTATGTTTTTTTCTGTCTTTTTGTAGTTCCTTCAACAAATTATAAGTTGAAGGTCTGGCGGTTTGATATTGAGCATGGATTTCATTCACCCTCCCTTTGGGAGGGGTTAGGGGTGGGCTTCCCTTATGCCACAACTTGGAACGTTGCGCTACACCAAATCGATGCTGTTCATCAATTATCGCCAAACCTAGGTTTTTGAATACTACTTTATCCTCCAGCACGGCATGGGTCCCGATAAGAATATGGAGCTCTCCATTTTCCAGTTGTTCATGGATAGGTTTTCGGACGGATTTCTTGACCGAGCCGGTCAAAAGCTTGCAGGTTACTGCGGTTCCTGCTAACAATTCCTTGATTCCGTTGTAATGTTGATTGGCCAGGATTTCCGTAGGAGCTACCAAGCACGCTTGAAAACCATTATCTATGGCCAACAACATGGTCATAACCGCTACAATGGTTTTTCCAGAACCTACATCGCCCTGTAATAATCGGTTCATTTGGGCATTGCTACCTAAATCGGCCCTTATTTCTCGGATGACCCTTTTCTGGGCATCAGTGAGTTCAAAAGGCAAATGATTGGCATAAAAATCATTGAACAAGGTTCCTACTTGATCAAAGTTGAATCCTTTGATTTTCTGCTTGTGGAGCATGTTTTTGGCAATCAGTTGTAGTTGCAGGTAAAAAAGCTCCTCGAATTTCAACCGGAATTGGGCTTTTGCCAATAATTCTTGATTTTTTGGAAAATGAATATTAAAAAGTGCCTCGCTCTTCGGAATCAGTTTTAATTCATATAAAATTTTATCGGATAAGGTTTCTGAAAATTTTCCCTTTGTTTCCACAAAAAGCTGCTGTACCAGTTTGCCCAACACACGATTGGTAATGCCCTTATTGCTTAATTTTTCGGTTGAAGGATATACCGGTTGCATGTGAATTCTAAGACTCTTTTCGTGTTCTGAAAGAAGCTCCATCTCCGGATGAGGCATAGAAAACATGCCGTTGAACCAGTTGCACTTGCCAAAAATCACATATGGTGTATTCAGCTTTAGATTTTCCCTGATCCATTTTTGCCCCCGGAACCAAACCAGCTCTATTTCGCCCGTATCGTCTACGAATTTGGCTACCAATCTTTTGCCCCGTTTTTGCTCTACCGTTTTGATATGGACAATTTTTCCCACAATCTGAACCTCCGCATTACTTTTTTGGAGTTGGCCTATTTTGTAATACTGGGTCTTGTCTATATATCTATTGGGAAAGAGGTTCAATAAATCTTGGTAAACCTGAATACTTAATTCGGACTGTAAGGTTTCCGCCCTGTTGGGGCCTACACCTTTAAGATACACAATGGGCGTTTGAAGGAATCCGGCATTCATCCGACTAAATTAGGGCTTACCATCTGTAACTGCAATACAGGAAAAGCCTTATTTTGGTCCAAGAATTAATTGTTTATGGTTATGAATCGGGTTTGGTTTTTATTTATGTTCCTTGGTCTGTCCGCTTTTTCCCAGCATCAGGACAAGGTAGATTTTATAAAGGCGACGGTAGTAATCACTCCTGACCTGTCCGAAGAAACCATTTCAGGAAAGGTCTTTTATGACTTTCACATTCTTCAAAATGTAGATTCCGTTTGGCTGGATGCCAAAAATATGGATTTTGAAAAAGTGAGATTAGACGATAAAAGAGTTAAATGGAATTACGATGATAAAAGATTGGTGATTAAAAATAAGTTTAAAAAGGGAGTTGACCACAAGCTGTTTATCCAATATTCATGCACACCTAAACAGACGGTTTATTTTATAGGACTTGATGACGACAATCCCGACAACGACCAAGTCTGGACCCAAGGACAGGGTAAATATACCAGTCATTGGTTACCCAGTTTTGATGATATGGAGGAGAAGGTTGTTTTTAATATGAATATACAAGTAGACTTCCCCTTTCGAGTGGTCACCAATGGCAAATTTAATTCGTATACTCAAGGACCGGTAAAAAATCCAGTTTATTCCTTTTCTATGGAAAATCCCATGAGCAGCTATTTATTGGCCTTTGCCATTGGAAAATATGACAAACAGGAGTTGAAATCTGAAAGCGGTGTACCTATCGATAATTATTTCTATCCGAAGGATAGTTTAAAGGTTGAACCCACCTACCGATATACCAAGAAGATTTTTGATTTCTTTGAGGAGGAAATTGGCGTTGACTACCCTTGGCAGAATTACAAACAAATTCCGGTTCATGATTTTCTCTATGCGGGAATGGAAAATACGGGCGCTACTATTTTTTCCGATGCTTATGTCATAGATTCCACGGCATTTATCGATCGTAATTATGTTAATATCAATGCCCATGAAATGGCCCACCAATGGTTTGGAAACCTGGTTACCGAAAAGGATGGTAACCACCATTGGTTGCATGAGGGTTTTGCTACGTATTATGCCTACTTGGCCGAAAAGAATATTTTTGGCGAAGATCATTTTTATTGGAAATTGTATGATACGGCCAGACAACTGTACAAAATGTCCCAAGAGGAAAAGGGAGAAAGTCTATTGGATCCCAAAGCAAGTAGCCTTACTTTTTATGAAAAGGGAGCATGGGCCTTGGTGATATTGAGGGAGAAAGTAGGGGAGGAAGCTTTTAAAAAAGGAATCAAATCCTACCTAGAAAAGTATGCCTATAAAAATGTAACCGTGGATGATTTTTTAAAAGAGATGGAAGAGGCATCTCATCAGAATTTGGATGATTATAAATCTAGATGGTTGATTTCGACCGAATTTCCTTGGGACGACGCAAAGACATATTTGGCAAGGAAAAATGAAAGTCTGAAAAACTACTTTTTTTTACAAGATCAGTTGGATTGGTCAACGGCTTTGGACGATGAAAAATTAATGTGGTTGTGGAACCGGGAGACCCCAAAACCTTTTAAAACGCATTTAATTTCTGAATACCATAGCCAAATTCAGAATTCAACGCTTCAAAGAATTTTTCAAAATGAACTTTCTCTGGAAGTGAGACAGGCTTTGGCCATATCCATACCACAAGTTAAGCCGGAGTTTAAAACGTATTTTGAGTCGTTTTTGCAGGATAAAAGTTACGTTACCCAAGAATATACCCTTTTTAAATTATGGGAGGCTTTTCCCGAAAGTCGGGTTGGGTATTTGAATAAACTTGAAGATGTAGTTGGCCTACCCAATAAAAATGTCCGTCTTCTGTGGCTGACTTTGGCTTTGGTGACTCCTGACTATAAAACGACTGAGAAGGCAAGTTATCTGGAAGAATTGATTTCTTATACCCGAAAAATCTATAATCCGGAAATCAGGCAAAGTGCCTTTCAATATCTATATCAAATAAACGCTGTCAATGGGGAAGTTTTAAGGCAATTGATTTTGGCAACGGATCATCATTCTTGGCAATTCAGAATGTTTGTAAGAAATTTACTAGACGAAATGCTTAAGAACGAAGACCTAAAACAACAGATTGTCTCTGTAGCCATGCAACTAAAACCATCGGATTTACGTTATTTAAAAACCAAAATAGAATTACCATGAGGGCTTTGGTCATTTCAGGAGGAGGTAGTAAGGGGGCTTTTGCCGGTGGCGTAGCCCAATTTCTTATTCAAGATGCGGGAAAAACCTATGATATTTTTGTGGGTACTTCCACGGGGAGTTTATTGATTTCCCATTTGGCCTTGGGTAAATTAAATAAGATCAAACGTATTTATTCCAATGTAACACAAAGTAGTATTTTCAATAATTGTCCTTTTGTAATCAAGAAAGTACATGGGAGCGATGAAATTGGTATTAACCACTGGAATGTAATTCGGAATTTCATAAAGGGTAAAAAAACCTTTGGAGAAAGTGAGAACCTTCGGAAACTTATCAGTGAAAGCCTAACGAAAACCGAATTCAACAAGCTAAAGAAGGGAATGTCCGATGTCGTCATTACGGTCAGTAACCTTTCCCTGAACCAAGTCGAATACAAATCGATAAAAGAATGTTCCTACGAGGATTTTTGTGATTGGATTTGGATTTCCGCAAATTATACACCTTTCATGAGTTTGGTCAGAAAGGAAGGTTGTGAATATGCCGATGGTGGATTGGGTAGCATTGTTCCCATAGAGGAGGCCATTAAAAGGGGGGCTACGGAAGTTGATGTAGTAGTTCTACACACGGAGGTAAATTATTTGAACCGTATGCCTTCCAGAAATCCCTTTGAGCTTTTGACATCCATGATGAGTTTTGTCTTTGATAGGATTGAAAACCAAAACATAAGAATAGGGAAATTTGTGGCCAATCAGAACAATGCCATCATTAACCTTTATTATACTCCCACAATCCTAACCACAAATTCCCTAATTTTTGATAAGAAGAAAATGACTCTTTGGTGGAAACGTGGGTATCTCTATGCCAAAAATAAGAATGAGGAGACTAACCCAATAGAACCCAATGAAAATGAGTGATTTAGATGTTTGTTACTAGATGTCAGACGTAGAAATTTTGTTATTTCAATGGTAGAAAATCTAGTTAATTTAACAGAAACGGATGCAATAAATCTTTTGGGTCTTGAAGGTGCATTAAGTAATTTCACTAACTCTTAACTCTTAACTCTTAACTACCACAATTCCCCGATTTCCTTTTTCACAAAGGACAGGGCAGTAGCCGAAGGGGAGGCTTTTTCCATGGTATCGTTCAATATGTCCTCCCGAAGTTTGTCTGCTGTATCGGATTGACTCATAGCGGCCTTCCGGATCATCTGTACGGTAGCATTTTTGGCAGCCTTTATAATGTTCCAACATTCGTCTGTCATATAGATTTGTTGTGTAAGATTGTGATCAAATTCTGTTTCAATACTTTTTATCAGAAGGCTTTCATAGGCATCCTTGTCCTGACTCTTTGGCGCTACCCGAACAACCAAACTTGGTATGGCTATTCTTTCCAGGAACAATGCCATACGTTCATAGGCCTGCAAACGAATGGGAAGGGTGTCCTTTTGTGAGTCCTTGTGCAAGAGGAAACGTCTTCTTCCTTCCTCATTGTTGGTATGCATTCTGAAAAAATAAAATGCAATGGCACCGGTTACAATCGATGGTAATAAATAAGCAAAAAGTTGAAAAATTTGGTCTGAAGTCATTCTTGTAATATTAAACTGTTTAGTTCATAATTCATGACTCTTTAACGACCAGTTTTGTCAATTAGTATATGACTTGATCGATGAAATGCAATTTTAGTTTTTCACATCGTCCTTAGCAGTTGCATAGAAGGATTTGTAGTCTGGGTGGATTTCTATCTGTAACGACTCCCTCAGTCCGCCATCCAAACCCTTGGCGCTTACCTTAGCACCTTCTATACCATAGTCCTTGATAAGAATTTGGGCAACGGAAGCTGCCTGATTTAGTGCAATGTCCAATTCCCCTGTCATGCTCAATCCTGAAACGGTAACGGCCGATTTCGGATTGGCGGAAATGATTTTCGAAATTTTCTCCAACCACTCCTTGGCCGAATCTTGAACCTTAGTACCCAAACCGTCAACGAAATAGAAATCTAATTTCTCCGAAATAATGACAGAACCATTGCTTACCTGAACCTTGGCATTTTCCCCCAGGGTCTGCTTGGCATTTGTCAAAATGACAATGGCCGTAGAATCATTGCTGGCAACACCATCTACAATACCTTTTAGCTGAGCCTCTTTTCTTTCCAAGGTAGCTAAGGTTTTGTTTATATTTTCGGAATTTTGGCTGGATAAGGCAGCAAAACTATTCAGGTTTTTGAGCAAAGTTGCATTCGCATCCTGTAATTCAGTAACTTGGGATTGTAATTCCTCTGCCTTGATTTCGCTGATTTTTTGATTGGATTGTGCCGTTGAGACCAAACGGGTAATAGAGTCCAGTCGAAATTTTAAATCCTGGTTCTCCTCAATAAGTTCACTTTTTTTTTGTGCACTAATAGTGCCCGTAACGCAAAAAGTAACTATTAAAAATGGCAAAATTTTCTTCATGTTTACTAGCATTTATTTGCTGCCAAGATACGAACAGTCTTTCAATTCCTGAACACCATTAAAAGAAACCTTCGGCTTATTATAGCCATAAGCGTAGGCAAGGCTTTTATTTAGTTCATTATCATCCAAATTTACCTGGACATCGTCCATGGTAAATTGACAGGGATGTTCATATCCTGCTGCATGGGTTATTTCTAAAAATTCTTTCCGGAAGGTTTTAAAATATTGGGCCAATCGATCCGACTTTAAAGGGACGTTAATACCATTTTGCAGCCATTTGTTTTGGGTTGCGACTCCCGTAGGGCACCTATTGGTATGACACACCTGTGCTTGGATGCAGCCAATGCTCATCATGGCCTCACGGGCCACATTGATGCAATCTATTCCCATAGCAAAGGCCATGGCTGCCTTGGCGGGGAATCCTAATTTTCCGCTTCCTATGAAAACGATCCTATCCGTTAATTTTCTATCCAGAAAAACTTTGTAAACACTGGAAAAGCCATATACCCACGGAAGGGAAACATGATCGGCAAAGGAGGGTGGGGCTGCCCCTGTTCCACCTTCACCACCATCAATAGTTATAAAATCGGGTCCTTTACCCGTTTTTAGCATAAGGTCGGCCAATTCTTCCCATTGATCTAATTTTCCTATGGCGGCTTTAATACCAACAGGCAATCCGGTTTCATCAGCGATTTGCTCTATCAACTCCATAAGTTCGGGAACTGAGGAAAAAGCCTTATGTGTTGCAGGTGATATTACGTCCTTTCCCACTTCAACCCCTCTGATTTCCGCTAATTCATGGGTTATCTTGGCTCCAGGCAAAACACCTCCTTTTCCTGGTTTGGCACCTTGTGAAAGTTTTATCTCAATCGCTTTTATGCAAGGATTGTCATTAACTAGCTTTTTCATTTTTTCCATGGAGAAGTTACCATCCGGAGTTCTAACTCCAAAATACCCCGTACCAAAATGGAAAATGACATCCCCACCTTGTTTGTGATATGGGGAGAGTCCGCCTTCACCCGTATTATGATAGGCCCCGCATTTTTTTACACCAATGTTCATGGCCTCCACAGCTGCTGCCGATAAAGACCCAAAACTCATAGCCGAAACATTGATGATGCTTGCAGGCCTATAGGGCCTTTTTCTCTTATTGAATTGACCCATGACTTTTGCACAGGGCATAAAATAGGGGTCTGATTCATTGGGGTGGCCTTGGGGAACCTTATAGGCCATCATTCTATTTTTTATAAAAACATGCTGATGGGCGTATATATCCCTGTCCGTTCCAAAACCTTCATAATTGTTTTCTTTTTTAGCGGATGCATATATCCATCCACGCTCAATCCTATTGAAGGGAAGTTCTTCCCGGTTATTGGCAACAAAATATTGGCGCATCTCCGGTCCAATACTTTCCAGCCAGTATCTGAGATGGCCTACAATGGGAAAATTATGTTTTATAGTATGCTTTTTTTGAATAAATATATCCCAAATAGCTACTAGTAATAAACCTATAAGAATCCACGCCCACCATGGAAATATGGGCGACAAAACAATTAGATAAGCCATTAAAATTTATCCTTTTGGTTGATTTTCCAGTCTAGGGGTATTTTTGCTGTTCAAGTAATCTAGGCTCATGGCCGTAAGTGTTTTTACGCCTAACAATAAGCCACTGTCGTCTATTCTGAAATCCGGTGTATGATGCGGAAATGATTCCGTGTTACCTGGTGTCATTCCTCCAAGCATAAAGAAAAAGCCAGGTATTTTTTCTTGATAGAAAGAGAAATCTTCGGCACCTGTAATGGCTTTGGTCGCAACAACATTTTCCTTACCCGCTGTGGCCTCCATGCTGGGCAGCATTTGGGTAACCAATTCTGGATAGTTATAGGTAATTGCTGTACCATCTGATATTTCAGTGGTAGCCTCCCCTCTATAAGCTTCGGCTATGGATTTTACCATTTCCTTCATTCTGCGATTCAATTGCTTTTGCATATCATAATCCAAGGTTCTAATAGTACCTACTATTTCTGCGCTTTCGGGAATGATGTTGTTTCTGACCCCCGAGGTAATTTTTCCAACGGTAATTACCGCAGCTTCGTTGGTCAGGTTCATTTCTCTACTGATAATAGTCTGTAATCCATCAATAATCTTGGCACTGATCATAATAGGGTCAACACCGGACCAAGGTTGTGAGCCATGGCTTTGCTTCCCCTTTACGGTGATAACGAATCTTTGGGCGGCCGCCATAGCCCCTCCAGATTTATATCGAATCATGCCCACGGGAGTTTGAGAATTGATATGCAAACCAAAAATAGCGTCCACATCCGGATTCTGTAACACCCCTTCCTTAATCATTAAGGCCGCCCCACCTTCTTCTCCCGGGGGAGCTCCTTCCTCGGCAGGCTGAAATATGAATTTAACGGTACCCTTTATTTTATCCTTGTTTTTTGAAAGAACTTCGGCTACGCCCATAAGTATAGCCACGTGCGTATCATGTCCGCAAGCGTGCATTACTCCTACTTCGTTGCCTAAATATTCTGATTTTACATTGCTCTTAAAGGGCAAATCGTTTCGCTCCGTAACGGGCAAGGCATCCATATCGGCTCGTAGAGCTACCACTTTCCCAGGTTTATTTCCCTTGAGTATACCCACAACTCCGGTATGGGCAACACCGGTTTCAACTTCAATGCCCAAACTTTTTAAATGGTCGGCAATTTTTTCCGCGGTTTCAAATTCCCTATTGGACAGTTCCGGATGCTCATGGAAATATCTTCTCCATTCAATGACCTTTTCCTCTATTGCTTTAAAATCCTTGTCCATGGACTTTTGGGCCGTTGCCATCAAACCACAGCACAAAAGGGTGAGTAAACCTAGTTTTTTCATAATGCTCTTTTAAAATTTAATCAGTCTATAATTATCGTCTTGTAATTGAATCAATGCGGTCATTGCGCTCAGGGATAGTTGTATCCCTTCCAAAAGTTCTTCTTTGGGAAATCCTCTTGAAGCAGAGGATTGACCACAAAATATAATATCTGCCTTAGCGGCCATCAAGGCCTTTAATAATTCCTCGTTGGGATTTTTCGTTCCGTATTTTGTCTTGTAAGCCGCAGAAGAAATCACATCTTTTGAGGCTTGGTTATGTATCACCAGGGCAACTTTAAGTTGTTCCAATGGAACCCCGTTCTGGGCGTGCATGTTTAAAAACCTGGCAGCGGTCTCTATGGAAGGATTTACCTGATTCAAATCATCAGGGGAGGTCATAATATCAAAAACGGCTTTGAATGTTTTTGAAGTATCCAATTTGTAGTCTTGGTTCTCTATTCTCCAAACCTTACCATAATTTTCAATAATAGGTCCACTTTCCTTGTTTTGTGCATGTAAAAACTGTAATGAAAAGGCTATGGGCAGTAGTAAACTTGAGATTTTTAAAGTGTTGGTCATGTGTAGAAGTTCAATCGGTTAAAGATATTTAAAAAGGAACAAACCACTTGCCTCATTGTTTATAAATCTAAAAAACATCATTTTCGGTATCGTTTAATTATGGCTAAATTCACGTCTTAAAAATTGTATTACGTTGAGTTCTTTTATAGATGAGTTGAATGATGCCCAAAAGGCTCCTGTTTTACACAAAGACGGGCCTTTAATGGTAATCGCCGGTGCCGGGTCGGGAAAGACCAGGGTGCTTACATACCGTATTGCTTATTTGATGGAGCAGGGGGTGGACGCCTTTAATATTTTGGCCTTAACCTTTACCAATAAGGCTGCCCGTGAAATGAAGAAGCGTATTTCCGAAATTGTAGGGGTTTCAGAGACCAAGAATCTTTGGATGGGTACCTTTCACTCGGTGTTTGCTAAATTACTTCGATATGATGGCGACAAACTTGGTTACCCAAGTAATTTTACCATATATGATACCCAGGACTCCCAAAGATTGATAGCCTCCATCATCAAGGAAATGGGTCTGGACAAGGACATTTACAAATACAAACAGGTTCAGAACCGAATTTCATCCTTTAAGAACAGTCTCATTACGGTAAAGGCCTATTTCAACAACCCAGAACTTGTGGAGGCCGATGCCATGGCAAAGAGACCAAGAATTGGGGACATCTACCAGAATTATGTGGATCGTTGTTTTAAGGCCGGGGCCATGGATTTTGATGACTTGCTTTTGAGAACGAATGAATTGCTTACTAGATTTCCAGATGTTCTTTTAAAATATCAAGATCGTTTTAGGTATATTTTGGTAGATGAGTATCAGGATACCAACCACTCACAATATTTGATAGTTAGAGCTTTAGCCGATCGATTTCAAAATATATGTGTCGTAGGGGACGATGCGCAGAGTATTTATTCTTTCCGTGGAGCTAATATTAGTAACATTCTTAATTTTCAAAGGGACTATGACAATGTGGGCATGTATCGCTTGGAACAGAATTATCGGTCCACAAAAAATATCGTGAATGCTGCGAATTCGATTATCGCCAAGAATAAAAATCAGCTGGAAAAAAATGTCTGGACGGCCAATGACGATGGCGCCGCAATAAAAATCCATAGAAGCATTACCGATGCGGAGGAAGGTCGTTTTGTAGCCAATTCCATTTGGGACCACAAGATGCAAAATCAAATGTCCAACGGGGAATTTGCTGTTTTGTATCGTACAAACTCACAATCAAGGGCCATTGAGGATGCCTTGCGAAAAAGGGATATTCCGTATAGAATTTATGGGGGGTTATCATTTTACCAAAGAAAGGAAATCAAGGATGTACTTTCTTACTTAAGGTTGGTAATCAACCCAAAGGACGAAGAGGCATTGAAACGTGTCATCAATTTTCCTGCGAGAGGAATAGGACAGACCACTATAGATAAGTTGGTGGTTGCCGCAAATCATTACGGGCGCTCCATGTTCGAGGTTATGGAGAACATTTCCAAAATAGACCTGAAAATAAATTCGGGCACGAAAAGAAAATTGGAGGATTTTGTCACCATGGTTAAAAGCTTTCAAATTATGAACCAAGGGGCCGATGCCTTTACCCTTGCTGAACATGTAGCCAAGAAAACAGGACTCTTGCTGGAATTTAAAAAGGACGGCACTCCGGAAGGCATTGCCAGAATGGAAAATATTGAGGAATTGCTCAACGGTATCAAGGATTTTGTGGAAGGGCAAAAGGAAATCGCAGATGCGACCGGAGGGTTGAGCGAATTTTTGGAGGATGTTGCCTTGGCGACGGATTTGGATAATGACACAGGGGATGATGACCGGGTAGCTTTAATGACAATACATTTGGCCAAAGGACTGGAGTTTCCTTATGTATATATAGTAGGTATGGAGGAAGATCTCTTTCCATCGGGAATGAGTATGAACACCAGGAGCGAACTTGAGGAAGAGCGAAGACTTTTCTACGTTGCCTTAACCCGAGCAGAAAAACAGGCCTATTTGACCTATACCCAAAACAGGTATCGATGGGGAAAGTTGATAGATGCGGAACCTAGCCGATTTTTAGAAGAAATCGATGAGCAATATGTTGAGAATCTAACTCCTTTGGATGGAGGATATCGCTATAAGTCCATGATAGATGCCGATATATTCGGGGAAGTGGATAAAAGTAAATTACGTCAGGTAAAACCAAAAAACGGAACACCCCCAAGTATAGATAGACCTAATCTAAATCAACTTAAAAAGTTGAGAAAAATTAAACCGGAACTTTCCCAACCTGTTGGAAATACCAATACTATTGACCCAGGATTAGCCGAAGGTGCCCTGGTAAACCATTCAAGGTTTGGTAGGGGGAAAGTACTTAAGATAGAAGGTGTAGGAAATGATAGAAAAGCTGAAATCAAATTCGATCAAGGGGATGTAAAAAAGTTACTTCTTAGGTTTGCTAAATTGGAAGTCCTATAGTGATTAAGTCGTAAATCACTAAATTGGTAAAAATATCTAGTCAGATGCTAAAATATAGATTGTCCATTCCGTTCATCGCCTTTTCTTTTATGGCATCTTGTCAAAGTGCTTCCATAACAGAAGAGCCGTTGGAAAGTGTTCTTCAAGAAAATTTGGAGGCTCCTCCTCCTACTACTGGAGAGGATGTCTTTGCTCCCGATTATTGGGATGATGCGGAATTGGTTTGGAGCGATGAGTTCGACGGAACAGAGCTTTCCCAAGAAAACTGGAAGTTTGAAACTGGAAATAACGGGTGGGGAAACAACGAACTACAAAATTATCAGAATGAGGGTAATGTTGAGGTAAGTAATGGTACGTTGAAGATTATTGCCAAAAAAGAAAACGTTGATGGTAGTATGTATACTTCTGCGAGATTAAATAGCAAAAAGGAGTTTACATTTGGAAAAATCGAAATTCGCGCAAAAATTCCGGAGGATAAAGGAAAAGGAATATGGCCAGCACTTTGGATGTTGGGAAATAATATTAATTCAGTGGGTTGGCCCGCCTGTGGAGAAATAGACATCATGGAATATGTAAGCTATAGCCCCAATGAGGTACATTTCACGATTCACAGCACGGCGAACAACCATGTAAAAGGAACCCAGATTACTTCAGGTCCCGTTCCCTTGGAAACTATAGAAGAGGAATTTCATACGTATGGTGTGCTTTGGACAGATAAATACATGAAATTTTATATCGATACCGAGGACAATATAAAATTGAATTTTCTAAGACCAAATATTTCAAATTCGGATAATTGGCCTTTTTCCAAGCCCTTTTATTTTCTAATGAATATTGCTATAGGGGGGAACTGGGGCGGACTTGAAGGTGTTGATGATTCCATTTTTCCAGCGGTTATGGAGGTAGATTATGTAAGGGTATATCAGAAATAATGACATGTTATGGCCGAGCTTATCAGAATATACGAAGAGAACCCAAATCCCAAGGAAATTACCAAGGTGGTTCAAGTATTAAGAAAGGGTGGACTCGTCATTTATCCTACTGATACGGTGTATGGTTTAGGATGTGATATTACCAATTCCAGAGCTCTTGAAAAAATTGCCAGAATAAAAGGCGTAAAGTTGGCAAAGGCCAATTGGTCGTTTATCTGTGCAGATTTAAGTAACCTTTCGGATTATGCCAGGCAAATAGACACCGCAACTTTTAAAATTTTAAAAAGGGCATTGCCAGGCCCTTATACCTTCATCTTGCCAGGTAACAATAACCTTCCTAAGGATTTTAAGAAGAAGAAAACGGTGGGAATACGTGTTCCAGATAATAATATTGCCAAAGCCTTGGTGTTGGGATTGGGAAATCCTATTGTTTCCACCTCGATTCGTGATGATGATGATGTACTTGAGTACACTACCGACCCTGAACTTATTTACGAAAAATGGGATAAATTGGTCGATATTGTAATTGATGGAGGTTACGGAGGAAACGTGGCCTCGACCATAATTGATTTATCCACAGGTTTTCCCGAGGTCATTAGGGAAGGTAAAGGGGATATAGATATTATCTAGGAATAAAAGAATTCGAAAGTTCCTTTACCTTTTTAATTCCATCGTTGTATCAAGTGCAGTACTACGGTAATTTACGTGCTGCATTACTAATAGGACATTGATTTAATTATAAATATGAGAAGAACAATTTTAATTATAGGAATGGCAATTGCTGTGGTAACGATTATTTATAGCTTTTTCGGCATGGGAGATACGGGGCAATTTTTTGGATTTGAAATGAATATCTGGTTTTATCGTTTAATTTGGTTTGGCCTATTTCTATTGGTTTTAAAGGATTATCTCAAAATGAGAAAATAATCGGAATAAAAAAAGCGGCTCCCTCGAGCCGCTTTTTATTTAATGTTATATAAAGAAAATTATTTTCCTCCACCAATGGCAGGATCTTTCATTCCTTCTTCGATCATACTATAAAACTGATCGATTTTTGGAAGAACAACAATTCTAGTTCTTCTATTTTTGGATTTTTCTGTTTGAGATACAGGTACATATTCTGATCTACCAGCAGCGGTCATACGCTTAGGATCAACACCAAAATCGTTTTGTAAAATTCTAACAACTGCTGTTGCTCGCTTTACACTTAAATCCCAGTTATCCAATAACACAGGTCTACCGGCAGTGTAAGGGACGTCGTCTGTGTGACCTTCTACCATAAACTCAAAATCAGGCTTGTTGTTTACAACCTTAGCTACCTTTCCAAGAACTTCTTTAGCTCTGTTGGTTACGTTATAGCTTCCGCTGCTAAACAATAACTTGTCGGAAATGGATACAAAAACAACACCTTTCTCTACGCTGATTTCAATATCTTCATCGTCCAAATTGCCTAAAACACCTTTTAAGCTCTGAACCAAAGAAAGGTTTACTGAGTCTCTTCTGGTAATTGCATCGTTCAATTTGCGAATGGTTAAATCTTTTTCCTTAAGGCTTTCCAAAGATTTTTCCAAGTTCTCGGCACCTTTGGTGGTCAATGTGGTAAGGTTGCCCATGTTGTTGATCAATTCTTGATTGTTGGCTTTTAGGAATGCATTTTGATCTTCCAAAGTTTGAAGCCTAGATGAAGCCGTAGCCTTTTCTTCCAAACAATCGTTCAACTTTACAGTGGCCGAATTCAATAAATCTTGTGTCTCTTTCTGTTTCGCCTCAAGATCAGCATATTTCTTCTGTGAAACACAGGAGGATAATAGTAGCGTTACTCCAAGACAGCCTAAAATGATTTTTTTCATAATTGTTTAACTCTATTAATGTTTGTTATTTACTCGTTTTAATAAACGCAGTCAAAATTATAGTTTTTGACATTCGCTTATGGGGGTTCTTCGTTAATCTTTTACTAAAATGTTAAAATTCTTTATTCCATTTACGAAATAAGACCATACTATGGATTTTACAATATAGTATTTTATAATAAAATTAGCTTTTTCCCGCTTTCCATACATACGTCCAAATTGTCTGTAAAAGCTCAAATGTGCCCTTAATATGGCCCAGCAGTGCTTCATTCTAAATTGTAATACGAATCGCAGTGCCGCAATACCATCCAAGAGCAATCTAATAAAAATTATGATAAAAGCCTTTCTTCTGGGAAGGTTTTTGGTAATGGAAAATAGGGAATTCCTAAAATTAAGATACGTCTTTTTTGGATTCATGTTGCTTAAAGTAGAACCACCTAGATGATATACCCTGGAAGTTCCTATATAAAAAACCTTATATCCATGGTTTTTGGCCCTCCAACAAAAATCTACTTCTTCCTGATGTGCAAAATAATCGGGGTCAAAACCACCTAATTCCCAAAATACTTTTGAACGCACGAACATACAGGCGCCAGTGGCCCAAAAGATTTCCTGGATATCATCATATTGTCCTTGATCCTTTTCCAAACTTTGGAAAATCCTTCCCCTACAAAATGGATAACCTAATTGGTCTATAAAACCTCCGGCAGCCCCGGCATATTCAAAATGGTCCTTTTTTAACAGGTCCAATATTTTAGGTTGCACGATAGCCGCATCCAGATGCTCCGAAAAAAAATCAATAACTGGGTCCAACCAACCTTCAGTTACCTCTACATCTGAATTTAAAAGGCAGAAAATATCGGCGTTCACAAACCGTAGCGCATCGTTATACCCTTTTGCAAATCCACCGTTTGTGGAATTTTGTATGCATTTGATTTTGGGGTAATGCTTTTTTATAAATGGTATGGAGTCATCCGTGGAAGCATTGTCGGCAACATAAATATCTGCAAGTCCTTCGGAAAATTTAATTACCGAAGGAAGGTAGCGCTCAAGGAGTACCTCTCCATTCCAATTGAGTATGACAATGGCTATCTTCAAAACGCTTGCAAATTAACGGCTAAATTCAGGAATCTCCTTTAAAAACTTATATTTTTCCTCTTTGAAAAGCATTTGGCAAGTATAGTGTTCCAATCCATTGGTGAGCAATAAATAGGTGGCATTAAGGTTAAAATTGTATTGCGCTATTTGATCAAAGGTTTTTTGGGCAATGGAAACGTGGGGTGCCTTACATTCTACCAATAAATGAATACTTCCGTCCGGATTAAAAACCACTACATCGTAACGTTTTTTCAAACCGTTGTAGACAAGTTGCTTTTCTACATTGATATGACTTAACGGATATTTTTTTTCTTGGACCAGAAACTTTAGCACATGCTGTCTTACCCATTCCTCTGGAGTCAATACCACAAACTTTTTGCGAACCATGTCAAAAATCAGGGCTGTATTTTGACTATTTTTGAACCTAAAGGTGTACCTCGGAAAGTTAAGGGGCTGCATGTTACAAATTTGATGATTTTTTTCCAATGGACGAAGCGCTACAAATAGTCAATGAAATAAAGAAGGGAAACATAAAGCCTATCTATTTTCTTTTTGGGGAAGAGGCATTTTTTATAGATAAGATTTCTTCATATATAGCGGATAAGGTACTCACTGAAGAGGAGAAAGGGTTTAATCAAATGGTTTTATATGGCAAAGATGTTTCCATTGATGAAATTGTAAGCCATGCAAAACGTTTTCCTATGATGGCCGACCGACAAGTTATTATTGTAAAGGAAGCACAACATCTATCCAGAACCATTGAAAACCTACATTCTTATTCCGAGAACCCACAACCAACCACGGTTTTGGTATTCTGTTACAAGTATAAAAAACTGGACAAAAGAAAGGCACTGTACAAGAGCATAAAGAAGAACGGGGTCGTTTTTGAAAGTAATAAGCTTTATGAAAACCAGGTTTCTGAATGGTTAAGGAGAACGCTAGTACAAAATGGTTATTCCATATCCCACAAGGCGGCCATTATGTTGGTAGAATATTTAGGAACCGATTTGGGACGCATCAACAATGAGCTGGAAAAGTTGAAATTGGCACTTCCGGAGAAAAAAGAAGTAACGCCTGAGGATATAGAAGAGCATATTGGAATTAGTAAGGACTATAATAATTTTGAGCTGAAGAAGGCCATTGGGGAACGAAATATTCTTAAGGCTACCAAGATTGTGAACTACTTTGCCCAAAACCCTAAGGACAATCCATTTATTCTTACCATAACTTTGTTACATAGCTTTTTTTCCCAGTTACTGCAATATCATGGTCTTAATGATCACTCACCAAAGAATGTGGCTAGCGTCCTAAAGATAAACCCATATTTTGTAGGGGAATATCAAATAGCGGCAAAAAACTTTCCTATGAAAAGAGTCAGTCAAATTATAGGCAGTTTAAGGGAATTGGACCTTAAAGGAAAAGGAGTGAATGCGGCAAGTTTGGACCAAAAAGACCTTCTAAAGGAACTATTATATAAAATTCTTTAGTTATTTTTTATCGATACTGAACTTTCCAGGGCCTAATAAGGCAATGGTAATAAATGCGACCAGATACAATAGTGCTATTTCCTTATCTCCAAATGGATCGGCAGCATGGGCTATAAAAGCCGCCACTGCCATAGTAATTGCCGTAGGAATCGCGGCAAATCTTGTTTTAAATCCTACTATAATAAGTAAAGGACATATAAATTCGCCGATAACGGCAAGGAAAAGCGATGGTGCTTCACCAATACCAATAGGGTCACCGAATTCGAAATTACCTGAAATCATTCTTTGAAATTTACCATACCCATGAGTCAACATCATGGCAGAAGTAACAATTCTAAAGAAGGCGAGACCTATATCTTTCATCGGGGGATTTTTTTGGTTATTCGTTAAATTTCTATAAATGTATAGATTTTATTGTTCTTGCAAAAGAATTTCTAAATGGTGCAATAAAGTATCGCAATCATTCATGTTGAAATATAAAGGGGGTTTTATTTTGAGTACGTTATCATAAGGGCCATCTGTACTTACGAGAATGAATTTTTGTCTTAGTCCATTTTTTAGCTGATGTGCCCTATTGGTATCCGGCTGTTTTTTTTGTCCACAATTTCTACCCCTAAAAACAATCCTTCCCCACGTACATCTCCAATTTCCGGATACCGATTTCCTAGTTCAACAAGTCTTTTTTTAAGATAACCTCCCGTTTCTTTTGCTTTTTTGTCCAATTGCTCCTCTTGGATTACATCCAAAACGGCTTCGCCTATGGCACAGGAAACGGGATTTCCTCCAAAAGAACTAAAGAACTCAAGTCCGTTTTCAAAACTTTGGGCAATCTCATCCGTTGTTATTACTGCACCAATTGGATGTCCATTGCCCATGGGTTTGCCAATAATCACGATATCGGGAACAACATCGTACATTTCATATCCCCAGAAAAAGTCGCCCAATCTGCCAAAGCCAACTTGAACTTCATCACTGATACAAACTCCTCCCTGATCTCTAATAGCAGGATATATATGTTTTAAATACCTTTTGGGTAAGGGTACCTGTCCACCGCAGCCAATGATGGGTTCACTAATAAAACTACTTATGTGATTTTTGTTTTTTTGAATTTCCTCAAGGGCTTTATCAACATAAAACCGACATGCCTCTTCCTCTGAAGAAAATTCTGAGCCAAATACTTTGGGCATGGGCGCCTGGATGATGTAGTCCCTTTTTCCAGGTCCTCCCTTATGGTCATATTTATAATGACTAATATCGATTCCCATTCTGGTATTGCCATGGTATCCATGCTCCATGACCATAATCTTGTTCTTTTTTGTGTGGTTCTGGGCCAATCTTATGGCCAAATCACTAGCGGCACTTCCGGAGTTTACGAAAAAAACTTTTTTTAATTGTGATGGGAATTTGGAAAGGAGTTTTTCACTGTACGATAATAATTCGGGGTATATATAGCGTGTATTGGTATTTAATTTGGACATGGTTCGCTGACCAGCTTCTACCACTTTTGGATGGCAGTGACCGACCAACATAATATTATTATAGGCATCCAAATAAGTATTTCCCTTTTGATCGTACATATATTGAAATGCAGAGCGCTCCATCTGTATCGGTTTGTCATAACTCAGGGATAGCGATTTGCTTATATATTTACCACGAAGCTCTAGCTGCTCCTTCAAGGGTTTTTTTATGTTAGGTTGAAAACCTGCAGCTTTTCTAAACGTGTCTCTTGCTTTTATGGGGCTAATGGTCAACCATTTGTAAAGTAGGTTCCAGGCAGGTTTTTCGCTTATTGTGATATATGTAGAGTCGGGATTTTGTTTTTTCGAATAGGCCGAATTACATACACTTATACAAAGCCTTGCTGCAACAAGGTAATATAGGATATCCAATTCTAACACTTGCAAAGGAATTATGCTATGGTAGCCTTTTATCATCTCAATGGCATAGTCCAAAGGCTTCTCCTTTTCCATCATAAAATAGGTAAGTGCAACTGCCAATTCATTGATAAGCCAAGTATGGCACATATCCCCAAAGTCTATGATTCCGGAGATAGAATCCTTACGGGTTAGCACGTTCCACTCATTCCCGTCATTATGGATAATTCCCTTTCTTAATTCTTCTTCGAATGGAATTATCTGTTCCTTGAATTGTAAAAGAAAATATTCAACCAAACTCCGGTCTTTTGAATCTGGAATATATTTTATATACTTTTTGTTTTTGGACAATTGCCTAATATCCCATTGCGTTTGTTTGGCATACACCGGAGCTTCGTACAGCGGCATTGTGACCTTATCCATACGGCCAAGAAAAACACCAAGGTCGTATGCCAAATTTTTGGAGCGATCAACATGCCCGAGAAAAGTGCCCTCTACATAAGATAATACTCTATAAATATGGCCATTTTCCTCAACCCAAGGTTTATGGTTCTTCGTTCTAACCGGAACGGGAAAATCATAAGCCACAATGGTTTTTAATTGCTCCAAAACCTCAATTTCTCCTTCGATGATAGTTCGGTTTTCCCTATTTGCACCATATACTTTTAAGACAAAACGGTTGGATGGCGTCTCAATCCTGTAATTGTTACTTTCATACCCTTCCATTTCCTGTATAGTAGGGTTGGAAACATCAAAATGTGTTTGAAGTATTTTTAGGATTGATTTAGGTTGCTTTCCCATTCTGAATACTATCGATTTTCGCCTGCGAATTTTGAAAACAAGATAATAATTTATAAATCGATTTTAGAGTACGCCGATGAATTAGTGCGTCAGTAAAAATCGATGATATGGTTAATGAGAAGTGAAAGGATTTGGATAAAAAGGATACGGCTATCTAAGGCGAGGATAGTCCGAAGGATTAGCCTCATTCATAATTGCATATGCCTTTTCGAAAACATCCTCAACATTGGGTTTTGAGAAATAATCCCCATCTGTGCCATACGCAGGTCTATGTGCTTGTGCGGTAAGGGTTTGTGGGGCACTATCCAAATATTTATACCCACCCTGCTTTTCAATGATTTCTGTAAGCAAATACGCCGAACATCCTCCCGGCACATCTTCATCGATTACCAAAAGGCGATTTGTCTTTTGAAGGCTTTTTACGGTATCGCCGTGTATATCAAAAGGTAGCAAGGTCTGGGCATCGATAACTTCGGCATCAATACCTACTTCCAACAGCTCTTTTGCGGCCTGTTCCACAATGCGCAGTGTAGATCCGTAGGACACTAAGGTGATATCCGTTCCCTCCTTTACTTTTTCCACGACACCAATGGGCGTACAGAATTCCCCAAGGTTGTTTGGTTTATCTTCCTTTAAGCGATACCCATTTAAACTTTCAATAATCAAGGCAGGTTCATCACTTTTCATTAGGGTATTATAAAAACCTGCCGCCTGGGTCATATTTCTTGGAGCCAAGATATAGATTCCCCTAAGAACATGAATAAGTCCGCCCATTTCTGAGCCGGAGTGCCATATTCCTTCTAAACGATGTCCACGGGTCCTTATAATCAATGGTGCCTTTTGTTTGCCGTACGTTCGGTAAAGAAGACTGGCCAAGTCATCTGTAAGGGTGGCCAAGGTATAGAATATGTAATCTAGATATTGAATTTCCGCGATAGGTCGTAACCCTCTTAACGCCATGCCAATTCCTTGGCCTACAATGGTGGTTTCCCGTATTCCGGTATCCGCAATTCTGGTGTTGCCATATTTTGCTTGTAAACCCTCCAAACCTTGGTTTACATCGCCGATGGCACCAGTATCTTCCCCAAAAACGAGGGCATTGGGATATCGTTCAAATAGTTTATCGAAATTGTCCCGTAGAAGTACGCGCCCATCTACTTTTTCAGTTTTTTCAGAATCATATTTTGGTGGGATGGCCTTTATTTTGGTAGCCCGATTGTCATTCTCACTATACAGGTGGGAACTAAACTTTGGTTGGGATTCAGAAAGAAATTTATTCAACCAATTCGCCAAATCCTCCCGTTCCTTCGAACTTTCCCCCACAAGGTAACGTAATGCCTTGCGAGCTGCCACAGCCAAATCCTTTTTTACGGGCTCATCGGTTGCAATCAGGTCGTTTTTAATCTTTGCCAGGAAATTTTTATTTGAACTAACGTTTGCCGCTTCATTGATGAGTTGTACTAAAGTTTTTTTCAGCGAGAGGTGTTCCTCAAGGTATTCCGTCCAGGCTTCCTTTTTGGCTTCCCTTACAGTTCTCTTTATTTGCTTTTCAATATTGGCCAGCTCTTCTTCCCTGGCAATCCCGGATTCCAATATCCACTCCCTGAACCTTTTATTGCAATCATTATCCCTTTCCCATGCCAAGCGTTCATCATCTTTATAGCGTTCGTGAGAGCCAGAGGTAGAATGTCCTTGTGGCTGGGTCAGTTCGGTAACGTGGATTACTACGGGTACATGTTCTTGTCTGGCAATATCGGCGGCATTTTCATAGGTATGCATAAGTGCCGTGTAATCCCATCCCTTTACTTTGAGAATTTCAATTCCCGGGTTGTTTTCATCCCTTTGAAAACCCGATAGGACTTTTGAAATATCTTCTTTGGTGGTATGGTATTTTGCAGGAACCGAAATTCCGTATTCATCATCCCAAATACTTAAAACCATGGGAACCTGAAGGACTCCCGCAGCATTAATGGTTTCCCAGAACATTCCCTCGCTGGTACTTGCGTTTCCAATTGTTCCCCAAGCGACTTCGTTTCCGTTGTCTGAAAATTTGGAACTATCCAAATCCTTTAATTCCCGATACACCTTTGAAGCCTGTGCCAAGCCCAATAATCGTGGCATTTGACCCGCAGTACATGAAATATCGGAACTACTGTTTTTTTGTTCGGTCAAATTCTTCCAGCTACCGTCCTCATTTAGACTATAGGTCACAAAATGTCCGCCCATTTGCCTACCAGCGCTCATGGGCTCCTTTTCTATATTCGTGGTGGCATACAGGCCGTGGAAAAAGTCTTTAGGTTTTAAATGGCCTATGGCCATCATAAAGGTCTGGTCCCTGTAATATCCACTTCTAAAATCACCGTTTTGAAAGGATTTGGCCATGGCCAATTGAGGTAGTTCCTTTCCGTCACCAAAAATTCCAAACTTGGCCTTACCGGTAAGCACCTCTTTTCTTCCAAGCAGACTACAGGTTCTACTTAAAAATGCAATTTTATAGTCACTAAGTATTTGTTCTTTAAAATCCTCAAATGATATATCATTGCTAGTCTTGGAAGAAACTTTCATGTTTTTTCAAATTTTCACAAAAGTACCGAATAGAAATCGTTTTAGCAATCCGGTCCATGCTTTATCTGTTGCGAAAATGTTATTTAAAATCTATTATTTTGTGAAATTCACAGAATAATTGGCCTTATTGGAGTGTAAATTGAAAAAATTTAAATCAAAACCATTTTCTCGTAAACAACCCAGTCAGTGTTTTTGGACTTACCGTAATGATGAAACGTATCTTTTCCCCATAATCCGGTTGTGAAATTTCCCACCCATTATTGGAATACAATGGGAAATAAAGTTCAAAATAATCGGTAACTAAATTTAGCCGTACGCCAGAGTCGTAAACAAATTTTTCTTTAAACCCGTTATTTTTCACCAAACCGGCATCGCCATACAATTCTATCCACTTCCAAAGGTTGAAGCTTGTGTTAACGGTGGCCATCCAATTATCAGAAAATCTGTAGCGTTCATCCAAAAAGGATTTGAACCCTCCTTCTGCTATAATAATTTGCTGGCTATATATGCCACTATCTTCTGAACGACCCAAATAACCATAGTCAAACAGATAGTCAGTTGGACGGTCCAGCGCAAAACTAAAAAAATTGGAATCGGTATTATTACTCAAAAATTTACCGGCAAAGAATCTAAAATTAAACTGCCTATTATTTTCGAACAATTTTCTGTATTCGTATTCAAAAGAAAGTTTACTGAATTTTCCAGCCAATTGAAAGTCCAAAAACCACGATTTATAATCTAGAATATTATTGTCCCTGTTGAGATATCTTGCATTGAATACACTATAGTCGGGATTTTCCGGATCGTTGGCCAAATCACTAAGGCTTTCATCAAAATCCCTTAAAATATTTACAAACCTAAAAGACAATACCTGCCTTTTGTTGGAAATTAAGTTCTCCGGGCGCCATCCAAAGCTTAAAGCAGGGGTAATTGATGAATATCTGGAATTTACATTAAAGTGGGATGTTGAGCCTCCTAGTGAATAATTGGCCACGTAAAGACCACTTTTGCTCAAATATTTACGGTAGGTAAATTTTCCATAGCCAACGAATGCTTTTTCCCTGAAGGAATAGGAGGGGGCAAAGTCATAAACGAAGGGGCGCTCCAACAAAGTTTTGTTATAAAGTCTCATTCCGGGAACCCATCCGTCGTATATATTAAAATTTAAAACCGGCACATAGAAAACCTGATTATAATAGGGGTTTTCGGAATCCTTGAAAAATGAGAACTTCAATTTTTTGTTACTGGACAAGAAGCCTTTAAGGGACTTCCAGTTATCCCTTTGGTTGAATTCCGGTATGATTTGATCATAATTTAGGACCAATCGATCTTCTTGATTGTTGGGCACCGTAAATGTTTCCAAGGTTTTAATATCCTTAAACCAATATTTTGAAACCAAGGAATCATTTTTAAGTCCGAACATACTTATGGGTACATTGGTTCCTTCCTTATTTTTTATGGTAACCTTTAGGGAATCTTCGGTTTTATCCACTTTTTTTATCTTAAAGTCTATCTTACGATCCGTTGATACATATTCACTGAAAAACCAATTTATGTCCTTTTCCGTGGAACGTTTAAGAATGGACTCAAAATCCAGAACCTTAACTTTGTTTAGCTGGTAATATTTGAAAAAAGTCTTAATACTCTCATCCACCTTTTCCTTTCCAATATAATCGGCTAAATAGGCCAAACCTAGACCAGCCTTGTACTTATTGGCGATTTTTTGGTTAAATTTTATCAAGGAATCGTTTGGTGTGGTAAGTGCCTGATCTAAATTTTTCCTAGCGGTTAAATTGTACAAAAAAGGATACTGTTCATTAAAACCCATTTTTGCCAGATTAAAACTTCTTAACCCCCAAATACGTGATAAATTTCCCAACAATTTTTGATTGGGATAAAACTCCTCAACATAGCCTATCATAAGGTAATTGGCAATAGCACTGTTCAGCCATTGTTCTTTTCTAGGGTCCAAAAACATGGTTTCCCTAAGGATACTGTTTAAGGCCGTTTTCAAGAATTTCATTTCAAATTGAAACTGTTGTTCATAAGGGCGAATGAATGAAGGCAATTGATTTATACCGTACAGCGGATTTTTATTGTAGTCCATTTCACTGACCAATAATTTGTCGTGCGGATACTCACCTAAATTCCTTTCGATATAATCGGTAATTCTGTTAATTGAAATTCCTTGGGCAATAGGGTCATATCTTGGTGCAGAAATATCAGTCACCACCTTCATATGTGGAGTAATATGTGTGGTAAAAAGATTTTGAACACTTAAGATTATTTCAGCACTTTTTTGATTCTCAGCAATTAACTCCACTTGCTGGCTGCTACTCGTTTCCGTTTTTTTATTTTCCTTAAAGTTGGAACTTAAAAATAGGCCTTTGGGGTAGGTGAAGTCAATCGAAGTTTTAGTGATATTGGTATAGAGATCTTCTAAATTCTTATTTGAATAGAGATGCCACTTTCCATCGTAGACGGCCGGAGTAAGATACCAATCCTTTAGGTAATAATTGCCCTTGTTGTCGTAACCGTAGTCCGTGTATTTATTTGGTGGAAGCTTGACCTTGTAAGTAATAATAAGCTTGACCGTTTTTCTTGGTAATAGAGGCTTGTTCAACCGAAATTTTATGATGTCATCATCCTGTGTACGTTCCCATTCCAAACCTTCATACTGTCCATCGACTGCACTTATTATGGTCGTGTAACCTCGCTCATTTTTTTTTGCCAAATGAAGGCTTTTCTTGAATTCTTGGGCGAATCTTTTGGCCAGCCCCGTGTTTTTATTCGAATAGGCATGCGCCCAATCGTTAAAATAGATAATCCCAAGGTTATAGTTGGAGTCGTTGTAGTAATTGAACTCTTGCTTTATGTCCAATTCCTTGGTAAAATCATTTAGTCTTACAGTAAGATTGGTTTCGTATTGGGCCAATCCTCCCCAGCTCACCAACAAATATAGTAAGGCAAGGAGTGACTTCTTAAACTGCAAGTGACCTTTCAATTTGAATTTTAAAAATTAGGACTTAAGGTATGGCCTTTATAGAATGCATCTATTATTTCCACTACCTCATTTTCGGTATCCACTATTTTAATCAGATCTAAATCTTCTGAGCTAATGTTGCCAAAGGATAGCATTGTGTTTTTAACCCAATCAAATAAACCGTTCCAAAAGTCGCTACCTACAAGGATGATAGGGAATTTACCAATTTTATTGGTTTGTATCAGTGTGATAGCTTCAAACAATTCATCCAAGGTTCCGAATCCACCCGGCATGACTACAAACCCCTGGGAATACTTCACAAACATGACTTTTCTTACAAAGAAATAGTCAAAATCCAAGCTTTTGTCCTCATCGATATAAGGATTGTCATGCTGCTCAAAAGGAAGTTCTATATTGAGGCCCACAGAAGTGCCCCCTGCCAAATTTGCGCCTCTGTTACCAGCTTCCATAATACCTGGCCCACCTCCGGTAATTACGCCATAACCAGCTTCCGCTATTTTTTTGGAGACATTTACGGCAAGCTCATAGTATTTATTGCCTTCCTTGGTCCTTGCAGAACCAAAAATGGAAACACATGGGCCTATTTTGCTCATTTTTTCGAATCCGTTCACAAATTCGCCCATGATTTTAAAAAGGGCCCAAGAATCGTTTGTCTTAATTTCGTTCCACCCTTTGTGGTGTTTTTCGTTTCTCATTTGTATCCTTTATATTTTTAATTCTTTTCTCAAAAACTCTGCCGTATAACTGTCTTCAACCTCACAAATTTCTTCCGGGGTTCCGGTAGCAATCAACTTGCCACCTGATCGACCACCTTCATATCCTATATCAATAACGTGGTCTACCATTTTTATTACATCCAAGTTATGTTCAATAACCAAAACCGTATTCCCTTTATTCACCAGCTTGTTCAATACTTCCATAAGTACCCTTATATCCTCAAAATGCAAACCTGTTGTTGGTTCGTCCAAAATATAAAAGGTATTTCCCGTATCCCTTTTGGATAGTTCAGTGGCCAATTTAATTCTTTGTGCTTCACCACCAGAAAGTGTTGTTGATTGCTGACCCAAGGAAATATACCCCAATCCCACATTTTGAATGGTTTTTAGCTTTCTATGTATTTTGGGTATGGCCTCAAAAAAATCCACTGCCTCGTTGATGGTCATTTCCAATACATCGGAAATGGATTTACCCTTGTATCGTATCTCTAGTGTTTCCCTATTAAATCGCTTACCATTACAGGTTTCACATTCTACATAGACATCAGGCAGAAAATTCATTTCAATTACCCTTAACCCTCCACCTTGGCAAGTTTCGCATCTTCCTCCTTTCACATTAAAACTGAATCTACCCGGTTTATAGCCTCGTATGGACGCTTCGGGAGTTTTGGTGAACAACGACCGAATCTCACTGAATACCCCAGTGTAGGTGGCCGGATTGGAGCGCGGTGTTCTGCCAATTGGAGATTGGTTGATGTCGATTACCTTATCTATATGCTCAAGGCCCGTAATTTTTTTATAAGGCATTGGTTTTTTAACACCATTGAAATAATGGGCGTTCATGATAGGATAGAGGGTTTCGTTGATTAAGGTGGATTTACCACTTCCGGATACTCCAGTAACCCCTATCATTTTCCCTAATGGAAATTCAACCTTAATATTTTTTAAATTATTTCCTGTGCAACCAGAAAGAACTATCTTTTTACCATTTCCCGTTCTCCGCTTTTTAGGAACTTTTATTTCTTTTACTCCGGTAATGTAGTCCGCAGTAAGTGTATGATGATTTTTAAGGTCTTCTGGCGTTCCCTGGGAAATTATTTCCCCTCCATGCTTACCTGCCTTTGGTCCTATATCAATAACGTGGTCTGCACGCTCGATCATGTCCCTATCATGCTCCACAACAATAACGGAGTTACCAATGTCCCTCAAGGACTCCAAGGACTTAATAAGACGGGAATTGTCCCTTTGGTGCAAGCCGATGCTAGGTTCGTCCAAAATGTAAAGTACACCTACCAATTGAGAGCCTATCTGGGTCGCTAAGCGGATTCTTTGTGCCTCACCGCCAGATAATGATTTTGAGCTACGGTTCAGGGAAAGGTAATCCAGGCCTACATCTAAAAGAAAGCGAATTCTGGTGCGAATTTCCTTGATGATCTCCTCCGCAATCTTCAATTGGTTCCCTTCGAGGGTCTTTTCAAGACCTTCAAAAAAATTGGCCAACTCGGCAATATCCATATTGGCCAATTCTGCAATATTCCTGTCATCAATTTTAAAATATAGTGATTCCTTTTTGAGACGGGTTCCTTCACAGGAGGGACATTTTATTTTATCCATGTATTCCCTGGCCCATCGCTTTATGGATGTTGATTCCGCTTGGTCATACTGGCTTTTGATAAAATTGGAAATTCCTTCGTAATCAATTTTATATGTTCTTTTTACGCCCAATGATTTGGAATCTACCTCAAAACTTTCATTTCCCCCGTTCAGGAGAATTTCAATGGCCTCTGTTGGTAATTTATTGATTGGGTCCGTGAGCTCAAATCCATATCGCTGTGCGATGGTCTCAATCTGTTTAAAAGCCCATGATTTCTTATAATCCCCCAATGGCGCTATACCTCCGTTTTTTATGGAGAGTTTTTTGTTGGGGAATATTTTGTCCTCATTGACTTCATAAACATGGCCCAAACCGCTACAATTGGGGCACATTCCCTTTGGGGAGTTAAAGGAAAATGTATTAGGTTCCGGGGTGGGGTAGGAGATACCTGTGGTTGGGCACATAAGGTCTCTACTAAAATATCTTGGAACATCAGAACCTTCCTCAAGTACCATCAAAACATTATCACCGCTATACATGGCAGTATTGATGGTTTCTGCCAGTCGCTTATGCAACTCCTCGCTTTCCTGAACTTTTAGTCTGTCAATAACTATTTCAATATCATGGGTCTTGTATCGATCGACCTTCATGCCCTTGACAATGTCCCTTATCTCACCATCTACCCGAACCTTTACGAATCCCTGCTTGGCAATTTGCTCGAACAGTTCCCTGTAATGTCCTTTTCTCGATTTTATAATCGGAGCCAGAACATTAATTTTCTTATCCTTATAAGTATCGATAATCAAATTCCTGATTTGTTCATCACTGTAGCTTACCATTTTTTCTCCTGTATTATAGCTATGCGCATCGGCCGCACGGGCAAAAAGCAATCTAAGGAAATCGTAAACTTCCGTGATGGTACCAACGGTAGATCTAGGAGATTTTGAGGTAGTCTTTTGTTCTATGGCAATTACAGGGGATAATCCATCTATTTTATCTACATCCGGTCTTTCCAATCCACCCAAAAACTGACGGGCATACGCGGAAAATGTCTCTATGTATCTACGCTGTCCTTCGGCATAAATCGTGTCAAAGGCCAAGGATGATTTACCACTACCGGAAAGACCCGTTATCACGACAAGTTTCTCCCTTGGAATAGTTACATCTATATTTTTCAGATTATGGACGCGCGCTCCTTTTACCTCAATATTTTCTTCGTAATTGATCATAGCATTTGGCAAAGGTGCAAAATTACGATTTTGATCTCGAAACAAGTACCTGCCTTCCCTTATATTTGGATTAATGTGACTCGATGTCCTAATTGGGTAAAATTGAAAAATCCCTAATGACAAACTTATGGGTTAGCTTTATCCAAATGCTATCTATTTAGGCTTTTGAAGCCTTTATCATATTTAGGACCCTTCTCCAAAAGACCGTGCTACTTATATGTAAATTGTCACCTTGCAGAATACTCTCCGTATCCAAATTTAAATCTACTGCCCTGTCCTTAAAGGTGTCCTTCAATTCGTCCTTTTCGGAAAGCAAGGCCATGCTCCACTGTGGAAAAAAGCGATTGGAATTTATTTTACGGGTAAGAATTTCCAGATCATAGTGCCTTGGGTCTTTTTTAATTTTTTCATAGATATACAGCACATTGGATTTAGGCCCTTCCAACAATTGAAAGAAATTGTTATTTTGACAAACAAGGCAGCCCGTAATGTTGTGTTCTTGATTTCTTGGTTCTGCCTCCTCAATAATATCCTCGATATCGGAAAGTTGAATACCATCGGACATGGTAGATTTATAGGTCAGTTCATATACTAAATCATCCGAGGAAAGTGAGTTTTTAAATTTACTGGGCAAAAGTCCAAACCTTTCTGAAAATGTCTTTGAGAAATAGCTTCTACTGGAAAACCCAATTTTATAACAAACTTCAGATATATTTAAATCCGTATGCTGCAATAGTTCTTTTCCCTTTTCCAGGCGTAAATGTGTTATGAAATTACCTAGGCTTTCCCCAAATAGATGCCTAAAACCGGCTTGAAGTTTTTTTGGCGATAACCCAAAAGTTTTGGATAGATGGTCTATATTAAGGGATTGATCTATATTTTCTGCAATATATTCAGCAACCTCGGATATCTTCAGAATTTCGCTATTGGTTAGAGGAAACCCTATTTGGGCCTCTTCTTTGGCAGCATCATGGTGCTCTACTTGTGAAGCAAGGGTATTTATTACCGCTCCCTCCACCAAAAGTTTTCCAACGGCATCCGTACGATTATTATCAATCAATATCTTGGCATATTTGGATGTCACTGGACTGATCTCGCCATAATAACTAAAGGGGTTATCTTTTTGAATAAAAGAAGTAATATCATCCAGTGCAGATTCCAAAATTGTCCTTCTTTTGGAGTTGGAAGGTTTTGTCACACTCTTTACGAAAATAGCACTTAGCCTTAAATGAACATTTGCCGGAAAGGTGACAATATTAGGGGATTTTGGGGCACTTGAATATATTACATTTTGTCTGGGGTAAATTTTAGTGTAATCTTCTTGATTTTCAAATTTGTGAAAAAAATGCCCTTTAATACAATACAGAAAATAGATTATGGAGGGGTCCTGCTCCATTTTGGTTAGCTTAAATTCCTCATTGAAGGTTATATCATAGATTCTTACATTGAGGCCTTCCAAAACATTGTATGTGGTTACATGGCCCTTGCCCAAATCATTATTAAGGGTCAATATTGCAGAATCTTGGAATTCCTTGAAATCTGCATTCAAGCTTAAGGCCAATTTTCTTAATTGATCGAAAGGATGTTCAAAATTTATATAGAGCATGTTAGTGTCAAAAAGTACTGTTAAGTAAAGACCTAAAAATAAAATTATTTTTTAATATTTTTCTGTTTAATAAGTCTTAAGTACTGATATAGTTAACTTAGCGGGGATTTACACCCTTTTAGTTTAGCGCAATCCCATATACGCAAGGTTAAGAATGCATAACGATGATTTACCAAAAAAATCCCGATTGCGTTAAAGAATTTTAAAATTGAATAGAAAAAGTGTTCAGATGCTGGATGTAAACCAAGTATTAATTTTCAAACCTATTGAGCCTCCTTCGCAAAGACAATACTTCTTCTTGTAAGTGGGTAATCTGCTCCAGTAGATGATGGATGGCCTGCAGTCCCTGGGGATTAATTTCCAATTCTTGATTGAGGCGTACCATTTTTTCCAGTTTTGGGAGTTCGGTTGTTCTTATGACCTCCTTTTCATCCGTTATTTCAATTGAAAGTAACTCAAACTCCTCAAGTTGATGCACCAACGAAACGTCTATGTTGTAATGAGTACAAAATTCTTCGATAGATATGTAGGTGGATTGTTCCATGATTTCTTATTTGAGATCGGTTTTTTCCAGTTCCATGAAAAGGCTTTTTTGCTTTTCCGTAATTTTTGTGGGTATTTTAGGGCTATAGGTGATATATAAATCTCCAAATCCATCTTTTTTATATACAGGAAATCCTTTGCCCTTGAGTTTAACCGTAGTGCCATTTTGTGTGCCAGGTTTTACATTTAATTTTACTTTTCCCGTTAGGGTTTCTACTACAATTTCTCCTCCCAATACCGCCGTGGTCAAAGGAATTTCAATGGTTTTATAAAGATTGGCACCTTCCCTTTTAAAGGAAGTATCGTTTAAAATAGAAAAGGTGATGTATAGGTCACCATGGGGTCCTCCGTTAACGCCTTCACCGCCATACCCTTTTATTTTGATCGTTTGTCCGTCTTCTATACCCGCGGGTATGGTTATTCTTATATTCTTTCCGTTTACCGTTAGGGTTCTCTTATGCGTCTCCTTGACTTCCGAAAGGTTTAGTCGAAGTTCTGCATTAAAATCTTGCCCCCTGAACTTTGCCCTGCCCTGTTGTCTTTCAAATCTACCTCCGCCTCCAAACATAGATTCAAAGAAATCTGAAAAATCCCCGTCTTGCCCACTTGAGTAGGTATATTCATTGTAACCTCCACCTGATGGTCTGCTTTGCCTTTGGGATTTAGTTTTCTCAAACTCCTCCGCATGTTGCCAATCTTTTCCGTATTGGTCGTATTTTTTTCTTTTCTCGGGATCACTTAAAACCTCGTGGGCCTCATTGATTTTTTTAAATTTTTCTTCGGCTTCGGTATTATTAGGGTTTAAATCTGGATGATGTTTTCTAGCCAGTTTTCTATAGGCCGACTTTATTTCCTTTTCGGTCGCAGATTTGTCAATTCCTAAAACTTTATAATAATCTATAAAATCCATTGTTCTATATCTTCCAGAAGTTTTGGCTGAAATTACTTAAAAGCCTTCTATTTAACTAACTCTAACCATATCATTTTTAAGTGAAGTACACAAAGAACATAGTACTTATTGTTGCTACGAAATGGTGAGTATTAAAGTTAACGACTCATAGCTGACTCCTTAGTTGAACACTAAAAACTCAAGAATTCAACGGAATAGTTTTGCTTTACCAAAAGGTGGATTATCATTCCTCTCCTACATGTGTCTTATAGAATTTCCAGGCTTCCTGCGCTACGTCCCTTCCCAGTTTTAATCCGGCAATGTTATCCGATTGAATATGATATCCACCCAAAACTCTGGAAATTCCAGCCATTTCGGCTGTTTCAGTGAAAGTAGGGAAATCCAGTAAAATGGTATCGCCCATATAATCCGGTTCCGTCATTGCACCTGCAACGAGTTCGGCAGTGGAACCAAATTCATCGTTTCCTGTCCATAATCTCAAAGCTTCGGCACATCCTCCACTTATTGTGCTATGACCTGATACATAACTGGGGAATGGAGGGCACAGAAATGTTTCAGGGGAATACGGTCTCCATTGTCCACCATTCATCTCTATCATGCCCTTTCCTTCGCCTCCCCATGCTTTTATTTTCTGGTCGTCATAATATTCATGAACCAATGCATATGGTCTAGCATAATCATAGAACATTTTGGAATCCCATGAAGCAATGAAGGCGTCCATGGCAACAACTTGATTATAAAAATACATTTTCACGTCTTGATCTAGGGTATGGTTGTCCCTTTCTGAAACATCCTGCGCAAATTTTAGCCAGTGGCCTGCCTGTTGTACTGACTGAGGCCCATCGCGCATAAATTCCACTAGAGCTTTTTGATAGTCCGTTAGATTTGCCTGTAACTCAATCACCTCTTTAACTTCTTCCTCTAATTGCTTTGAACCAATCATAGGTGGTGGTCCCGGTCTAAATTGATCTCCTGATGTCAAGGAAACGGGAGTTACCTTGTCCCAATAGGGAGTAAGACATTCTGGAGCATAAGTTCCACCTTTTCCATCTGAAAAATATTTTGGCTGCCAACGATTTGGGTCCACACTTTTGTCTGCTGAATTGATGGGTTCATAACCTACATAATTGTAATAAGCTTTTCCATTAGACCCCTCTTCTTCGCCATATTGATTGGAACCATCTCCTTTCCTTGCTTCAATTACAGCCTTTGCCGCAAGGTTGCCAATTCCAATAGGTGTATTTGGGTCTAGACTTTCATCATTAGGATCTAAGCCCATTTCAACCATAAAATCCTCGAACATTTCCTTGTCCGAAAAATAATACTCGTTCATTGCCCTTAACGCGGCATAGCTAATGGCTATTTCCTTGTTTCTTAATGTTTGTTCGTCTGCAGGCCTTCTTTCAACATTTTCAAGATAAACGGGCGTTGCCTTTTCATCGTATCTTGACCACGCATCAAAGACTGACACGAATATCAACCCTAAATATCTTGAAGTAATCGTAGGTCTAGGTTTGAAACGCTCGGTGTCGTTCGCGGTTGCCTTAAGTGCCATTTTCCCCCATTTGTAGGCAACATTTTCCGTTCCCGTGGGTTCCTTGGTTTCTGGTCTGTCAGCCTTATTAGCATTTTTACATCCAAGGAAAGAAAATACAATTAGAAGAATTAGATACGTTTTGTTCCTTGTTATTCTTTTGATTTTTAGAAACATTGAATTCAAGATTTATGGTTAAAAGTATTAGTATTTTTTAGATCGGTTGCATAATTTGTTTGGGTGATTTTGAGAGCTTGGATAGCATTGCACCAACCTACTCGGAAATGCTTTTCGTTTTAAAGGGGTTCATATGGCAATAAAGAATAAAAGAATAACTTTTCAGTTCTTTTGGGAGCGAATCAAATCCGAACCGAGAAACCAGATTTAAACCCTTTTCCGAAATTTTCAGTAAAGTTTTAGGTAGTTCAATTCGTACCTCAATTTGAGTAAAATTTGAATTTTCGACTATGCCAATCACTAGTTTTTCATTTATCAGATATATGTTTAACCAAAAAGAATACTATGGAAACATTTAGAAAATTTTTAGAAACAAGCCTGGACATATTATTTTAAAGATGCTTTTGCTATTTCAAATTTACAAATTTTTTGTATTTGACTTGCACAGTATTTGGGCATCGTCTAAGGTATAGGAGCACTTGGGTTTGGCACATTGTTGAGTGATACTTTTTATTCATGAATATTAGCCGTAACCGAAGCCAATAGGTTTCTTGAAATATTTTTCCTATTCACCTCAAGAATTCCCATATGGTCTACTAGATTTTACAAAAAAAAACACTGCCATGGGTTTTGAATCCTGGCAGTGTTTAATGAAACTAACTAACTCAAACAACTTATTTTAATCTAATAACCAGGATTTTGGTAAGTAGATTTTACCTCATCAGATCCTTCCATCGAGTCTAATTGACCTTGCGGAATAGGACGTAAATAATGATAAGGCTCAATAGTTCTTTCAACCGTTTGCGGTGTGTGTTCACCGTAATTAGGTCCGGCTATCCTATAGCTTCCTGCCAGCTCTTCCCATTTTTGGGTACGAACTAAATCATACCAACGGTAACCTTCTCCAAAGTACTCCCTTGAACGTTCCGCCAATATAAAGTTGATGTCAATAGTAGCAGGTGTTTGTGCTACAAGTGCATCACTATTATCCTCTATCCTTTCTTCCTGTTCACCATTGTCGAAACGCCATTTTCCGGCTCTGGACCTAATTACGTTCATCAAATCCCTAGCACTCTTGCCACTTTGAGTTGCGGCCCCTTTAACAGCAGCCTCGGCAGCAATAAAATAAAACTCAGAGAATTTTGCAATTGGAAATGGGCGTGTGAGACCGGCATTTGGTGAGCCAAGGCCTCCGTCGTTATCTGTTCTATAGGTTCCCAATTTCCACAAACCTGGATATACGATTCTGCTAACTGCACCAGGTTCGATAACAAAATCGGCCCTTCCTGGAAGTACTCCAGCTCCAACGTTGCTTTCACCGGCACCATCTGGATACACGACAGCCGGATTGTTTTCGTCCAAGAAACTCAGGATAGCGTCGCCCGGCTCAACAGGTAAGTCATTGGCATTTGGATAACTAGGGGTGTCATCGCCTGCTTTGTCCCAATTTCCACGATAAGTAGTAGCAAAGGTACCATCGTATCGAGAATCCAAATCTTTTTCTTCAAAAGTTTCTTCAAGCACATTGATTGTGGGTGCCATTCTGGTCCAAGGACGTCCGTAGGTTTGGGCTGCTTCCCTTTGTACGGTACTGGCTCCAGAACTTCTAATATTGGTATAGTTCCAAGTAACCATCCAAACAGAGGCATTATCTTCTGCACCTGAGATACCCCATCCAAGATCCGCACCATTATAAATAGCACTTTCCTCTGTATGGTCCGCATATAAAAGCATTTCCGCATGTCTATCGTTGGGTGCCCAATGTACGTCGTAGAAATGTTCTAAGAGTGTGTAAGGCCCTGGATTATCAATTGCTGATGCTGCAATATCGTAGGCTTGTTGGAAATAATAAGAGGCATCACGACCATCCGGGTCCGTTCTCGGTGCCTCGGGATATGTTGGTATACCGTTCGGATTTTGTAACCACCAAGCATATGTTAAATAGGCTTTTGATAAGTATAAACGGGCAACATTTTTCGTTACTGTACCTGGAAGTCTTGGTGTTTCAGGTAAATTCTCGATTGCGGTCAATAGGTCAGGAAAAATGGCTTTGGTATACACCTCTGGAACAGTGTTACGTACAGAACTTCTGTTAGTTGAAGTATTAAACTTTAATTCCCCAGCGCCCAAATCCAAAGGTACACCTCCATAGGTTTGAACCAAAAGAAAGTAATCGAACGCCCTAAAAAATCTTGCCTCCGAAACTAGTGATTCGTTAATGCCAACAGCTTCGGCATTCTCAATGATTCCGCTTGCCGTGTTGATAGCGCCAAAACAGCTAAACCAAGGTCCAGCAGATGGTGCATTTTGTGAGGTAATGGAACCTACGCCGGATAAGTCCATGTCCTTAAAGTTTCCATCTGCACTTTGAGCCCAAGTATATTCATCGGTTCCGGTTTCCGTGGAATTATAGAAGTTCCATGCACCGTAGAGAAAACGTAGATGTCCGTATAGTGCCGTTATTCCTCCCTGTACCCCAAGCTCTGTAGAGAAAAAATCAGGAGTAAAGACACTCCTTGGTTCCTCTTCCAAAATTTCCTTGGTACAAGAAGCTAGAAACAATGCTACTGATAATATCCCAGTAACGATTAGCCTTGTTTTAAGTTTTTTCATAATCAATTTCTTTTAAAATGTTAAATTCAATCCAACCATAAAATTGCGCGTGGTAGGTGCATTCGCTCCGATTGTTGCGATTCCTTGAGAAATAGTACCATTCGTGCCCGTTGCAGAATTTTGACGGTTACCATTGCTATCTACTCCTGAGTTTGTTTCTGGATCCATACCGGATTCCTTATGAAAAGGAGAGAAAAGTACAAAAGGATTCTGTACAGTAGCATATAATCTTAAATTGGACATACCCAAATCATTGACCAATTTTTGGTCAAAGTTATAGCCTAGGGTCATAGCGCGTATTTTTAAATAAGATCCATCAAAATAGCCCATGGTTGATCCGTATCTTGGTCCATCCCCTTCTTGTGCCCCACCAGGTGCAGGATATTTGGCATCGGTATTGGTAGGAGTCCAATAATCAACATCAATGTTATTTCTTCTACCCGTCAATAAGTTCAAATATCCATTGGAAGAATATAAGGTACTTACTGCGATTCCCCCACTTCTAAAAGCACCTACAATATTCAAATCTAGATTTTTATAGGCCAAACGCGTATTGAAACCTCCTTGAAAATCAGGTTGAGGATCAATAATTTGTCTATCCTCTGCATTTATTTCCCTAACCGGAGAACCGTCAGGATTAAATTCGCCTGTGTATTCTACCTTAATCATTCCCACATTTCCTCCAGGTTCCAATGTCTGTAAGTATTGGAAATCCTCATCGGTTTCGTTCCATAATCCTATATTCTTAAAGTCGTAAATTACATTGATTGGAGAACCTACAAACCAAAGATTTCCTTCGTTGCGGTCTTCCCCACTAGCCAAAGAAGTTATTTCGTTTCTATTGGTATAAAAGTTCACTCCAAAGTCCCAACTGAATCCGTCTGGGTTGTCAATGATTGCAGCATTTAAGGCAACTTCAAAACCCTTATTGGAAGTAGAACCAATGTTGCCGACATATGAGTCCACACCAGAAGATGCAGGCAGCCCTACGCGATATAAAACGTCATTGGTTTCCGTGGTATAATATTCTACCGAACCGGATAAACGATTGTTAAATAGACCAAAATCCAAACCATAATTATAGGTTTCCGAAAATTCCCAACCTAAAGTTGCATTGGGTAACTCCTCAACAAAATACCCTACGGCAAAAACATCGTTGAAATTATACTCCCTTACCCCCAGTCTACCCAGCGTTGCATAATTGTCAATTGCTTGGTTGGAAGTTTCGCCATAACCGGCACGTAGCTTTAACAAATTGACCCACTCTACATTATCCATAAAGGCTTCATTTGCTATATTCCACCCTAGGGAAACAGCGGGATACGTATAAAACTTATTTCCAGGCCCCAGTCTTGAGGATCCGTCCGATCGTACTGTAGCTGTAAGCAGGTATCGGTTATCATATTGATACATGGCCCTACCCATATAGGAAATAAGACTGTTTTCTTGATATTGACCGCCGTAGCCCGTTATATCCTCTACAAGGGCAGCACTTAAATCATAATAAAGGAATTGCTCATTGGCCAAATTCCTGACCCTTAAGTTGGTGTCATCATATTTAGTGTTCTGGGCAGAAAACAAACCAACGATATTTACCTGATGTTTATTCGCAAATGTTCTATCATACGTCAAAAGATTCTCAATTACGTAATCAGTGGTTTGGCTGCTACTTACTCCGGCAACGTTTGGTGCTACATCATTCACGTTTGCAACTCCTTGTCCTGTAAAATCACCATCTCTACTTGTTCTAAAATTAAGACCGAGATTAAGCCTATATTTTAGACCTTCGACACCAGGTATTTCTACTTCACCATATAAGTTATTATAGGAACCAAAATCTTTCTGGAGATTTACCCTACCTTTTCCTATAGCGCCAAATGTACTTCTGGTAGGCGTCCAAATATCATCCTGAGGCATGCTAACCACTCTTTTAATGGAGCCATCTGGATTGTAGGGGTCCAAAATAGGTGTTGCAGCCAAGGTATTGTACAATCCCGGACCGGCACCGTTGGTCAAACTATAATTCATAACGGAATTCAGACCAAATCTGAAAGCACCAATTTGCTGGTCCACCTGGGCACGGAGCGAATATCTTTGAAAAGATTCTATAGGTAAAACCGAAGTGTCCTTCAGGTAGGAACCACCAATGCTATACGTACCATTTTCACTACCACCGGACACACCAATGTCATGGGTCGTTTGCAAACCGGAACCATATAGTAAATCCTGCCAATCCGTGTTAACACTTGGATCTTCATCAACTCCAGTAGCATTCAACGGGTCACCATTATTAAATAGGCCAGTTGCCTGTCTTAAAGCATTAAATTGCTCGGAGTTCATCATAGGAAATTTGGCGAAAACCTCTTTGGTCATATAATAGGTGTTGTATGTAAACTCCGCCTTTTGACCTTTTTTCCCCGTTTTTGTAGTAATCAAAACAACACCGTTGGCACCTCTGGAACCGTAAATAGCGGTTGCGGAAGCATCTTTAAGTATTTCCAGACTTTCAATGTCATTAACATTTATATCATTAAAACCTCCTGCAAACGGTATTCCGTTTAATACTATGAGTGGATCATTACTTCCCGTTAAAGACCTTGCACCCCGTATTCTAATTTGTGTATTGTCACTACCAGGCCTTGTATCCGTAGTGGTAATGTTAACACCGGGTGCACGACCTTGTAAAGCTTCTTGAAAGTTCGCCGCTTGAACCTTGTTTAGTTCATCACCCTTAATGGACACAACGGAACCCGTTACGGACTCTTTGTTTTGTGTACCGTAGCCAATTACTACCACCTCGCTCAAGGATTGTAAGTCCTCTTCCATAACTATGTTAATTTGGCTTTGCCCATTTATGGACACTTCTTGTGATTTGTAACCTAAATAGCTAAAAACCAAAACTCCGTTTGAAGGTGCATCGATGGAAAAGTTTCCGTCGAAATCAGTTGATGTGCCCTTTGTAGTTCCCTTAAGGATAACGTTTACGCCCGGTATTGGTCCGCCATCATCTGATACCGTACCAGAAACTGATGTTTGGGCATTTAGTCCCGATGATAACAACATCGCCAGAACAAAAAGACCCCACCATCTTAAGTTTCTACCTTGATTGAATAGAAAGTTCGTCATAAAATTGAGTTTAAAGTTTGAAATTTAATTTTCATATAATTGAGTTATTAATATTCCCTAATGCATATTCTTTGTATCCAATGGCAGCCCTATGGTCTTGAAAGCTGTTGTTTGTAAACGAATTTTAGTCCATTGTATATCTGTTCTATATTATCTTGAATATGTGGTATATTAACAAATGTAAATAATACATTTATTAAAAACAACCGATTGTGAAGATTTCGCAAAAAAAATCATAACTATTTCTTAAAATGATATAATTATAACTTCAATCCAAGGAACAAAGCTTTATATATTCTCTTAGTGCATTGTATATTGTGAATTTTAAAAATCTGATTTTAAGCCTTATATGGAGTAAAGAGTTTAATTAAATCATTTTCGTCATTAATAATTTCGTGCATTTTTATAGACCGCAATTGGGTGACGCCCTTCGACAAACTAGAGTCACGATAGAATTAATACTATTAATTATTGATCTTCCAAACGGAATGACGGGTTATCTACTCAACAACCAGTTCCAAAATATTTCCCAATAGGTAAATGGTCCATAGGATTTATCACCGATTACATAACAAATTCAATGTATGTCACCTGTTGAATAAGAGAAATAATATTTGTCATTGTTTTCATGTAACCAAGCAGCTTGAAGAAACCTACTTTTGTAATCAACTGCTGACAAAGGATTTCAGTTTTCCTCCTATATAAGGACGTCTTTAGGTTCTTCCGAAAATTCGATAAGATTTTAAATCATTTTCACAATCTTTGGCTTAAGGGCTATTTCATTATTACCCGGTATATGAGCTGTAGGGCCTTCCGGTTTTAACTATTGAATTTACCAATTCTCCATCGTTGTATCTGTCCACCCCATTAACCACCAAAATACATAGAGTAAGTGTCGTCTTCGCCTTCAAGGACCTCGTAATCTATTAAAAAACTCTTTTTATTGCATTTATTGTACACATCTGTTTGGCAGCCCAAGGGACATTGTCAACATGTAATGGAATCCCATGGTTCACGGCCTCTGTATGTACCTCGTACATGTAAAACAAATGATAATCTTCAATTGCAAAAATGACTATCGAAATAATCAAAGGCTACACCTTCATCTATATCATGGGATGGCTTAATGTATATTTCCCAATTGAAGTAATAAGCAGAAGGGTCTGCTGTTTAAATTTGGGATACAATGGGTTGCGAAATAGCTTTTTTTGTTTAAAAGTTCAAAATCGATGTGTTCAGTAGAATCTTCAGCTATTACTTATGAGCATTAATTATCTTCTAAGTTTCAATTCATTTTCAATCTGCAGTTCCATTTTTTTGTTGATTTCATAGAAAAACAACAAGCCTACCCCTATCAGAAAGGGTATTGCTGGGTATATACTTACCAAGAGTTTTGTCGCTTCAATGGCACTTTCAGGTTGCACTGTGTTTATACCGGAAACGGCTGCTTCTTTGGTTATATATCCATATAGACCTAAAATCCATGCGACCAAGGCACTTCCAATACTTAATCCACCTTTTAGGCCCACCATCATGGCCGAAAAAATTATTGCGGTGGCTCTACGATTTGTTTTCCATTCAGAGAAATCGGCCACATCTGCAATCATTGTCCAAAGAATAGGAGTGCTAATACCATAAAAGAACATATGTAATATTTGTGCCCCGTAAATTATACTTATGGCTTCTGGCGGAAAAAAGTAAAATGCGATGATAAACAAAGTTGAAATAAACAGAGACGCAGCAAAAACGTTTCTCTTGCCATATTTATCCGCAAGTCCTTTTGAAAGACCAATGCCTATTAATCCTATTAATATCCCCCCACCATTAAAAACACCCAATCCTAGTGAAGTGTCATTTTCAAATGTTGGTAAAAAACCTTTTAAAGGGTTTAAAAATCCATTTAGGCTTTGTTGGTCCACATAATTTTCAAAATAGTATACATAGGAGCCTCCCTTCATGGCCAAGGTCACAAAAACCAATGTAGTCACCGTTAACATTATAATCCAGGGTTTATTTTTGACCAAGTCGCCTAGGTCTTCCTTAATGCTCGATTTTTGATCCGGCTTGGGTACTACCCGCTCTTTGGTAGTAAAAAAGGTTATGAGCAACATTATAGTACCAATAATAGCCAACCAGGTCATAACCGTTTCCATACCAGCGGCCTTATTTCCATCTCCGGCCTTGAGGATTAGGTCATACATGAATACTTGTACAAAGAACTGTGCGCCCATTACGGCGATGAACCGGTATGCGGACAAACTGTTCCGTTCTTTCATGTTACCAGTGATTACTCCGCTTAGTGCGGAATATGGTAAGTTGTTAGCGGCATATAATAATAGTAAAAGTGTATAGGTAACTACTGCGTAGATTACTTTGCCCTTGTAGGAGAAATCAGGCGTACTAAAAGCCAGCATCGCCGTAACGCCCAGTGGTATGGCGGTCCATAGAATCCATGGTCTAAATTTACCCCATCTGCTTGTTGTACGGTCCGCTATCAAGCCCATTAGAGGGTTAAATGCGAAAGCGGCAATAAGCCCTACTATTAATGTTACAGCAGAAGCATCGTTGGCTTTAAGCCCATAAATATCAGTGTAGAAATAGGCCAGATAAGTAACTAAGGTCTGGAAAACCAAATTGGCAGCTAGATCGCCTAAACTATATCCAATTTTTTCCCTTACGGACAATTTTTGAGAATCGTTGTTCATTTAAAAGTTAATTGGTTGGTATTCTACTTTTGTCAAACTGTCTTTTCAAGGAAATTATACTGTCATAAGCTGCCTTGGGCTTCAAGTCTCTGTCAAACAGCAACGGATAATTAGTCCTACCTCTAATAGGAAAGCCGTTCAACCAAGATTGCCTATCGCTTACACCCCAAAAAGTAACCCTACTTATTTTATCCTTATGCTTAAGAAAAAGTGCAAATATATCCTTATATCTATTTGCTAGTTTTAACTGGACAGAGTCTGGTAAACCTTCCGCATACGGATTCATTCCTTCCCCGTTTTCAAAATTTTGGCTTATTTCCGCACCCTCTAAATCCCAAGGGTTGGGCAAAACGCTGATATCTAATTCCGTTACTGCCACTTTTACGCCAAGGGCCGCATAATCCAAAATACTTTGTTCTATTTCTTCTATAGATGGATAGTTCAAATGCCAATGACCCTGCATACCAATACCATCGACCTTTATGCCCTGATCCAATATCTTCTTTACCATTTTTATAGCTCCCTGTCTTTTATCGGAATTGGTCATATTATAATCGTTGTAATATAAATCCGCATCTGGAGCCACTTCCGCAGTCCACTTAAAGGCAGACGCTAAATAATCCTCTCCCATTTTCTGCAAAAAAATGGAGTTTCGCAATGTGCCATCCTCATTAAGTGCTTCATTGACGACATCCCAGGAATCAATTCTACCCTTATAGTGCGATGCAATATCTTTTACGTGTTTCTCTGTAAACGTAGCAAATTCAAGACTATCCTCTATTGAGCCGAACCATGGAGACAATTGGCTGTGCCAGATTAGGGTGTGTCCATGGATAAACATATCGTATTTCTCCCCCAAAGCCACGAACTTGTCCGCCAATTCAAAATTAAGCGTATCCTTACTCGGGTGTATATTAACAGATTTCATGATATTTTCCGCAGTAATGCTGCTGAACTCTTCACCTACAATGCTAGCCATAGTAGAATCTGTTTCCTCAATCTGAAAACGGTTCAATGCAGTTCCTATGTAAAAGGCATCCTCATAGGTTTCCCTTAGCGTTTTTGAAGTGGACGGTTCTTCTGCTTTTTTGTTGCAGCCGACTGCCGTAAGCATTATGGCTGTTATCATTAAATAAAATGCTGATTTTCCCATGGTTATTTTCATTGATTTTTCAGTTTTCTTTATGGCTTTGTGAGTTAAATTTCTTTGGATAGAATAAAAGGCGCTTTTTAACTTTTGGTTTCGTAAAATCTGAATTTTATATTTCCACCTATTTATTTTCAATTATTAAAAAATGTTCAGTTGTTAAAAAGACTAAGTTCATAAACATAATTTCAAATTCTGAACTAATCTAATTTTGCACTCTCCCTGGGTCCTAAGTAAGACTCTTTTAAATTACTGTTTTCCGTTTCTATAATAATTCTTTGGAGCACCAAACCTTCATCCACTCTAAAGTAATTCAAAGTGTGGTTGCTAGGTGCTTCTATATCAAATTCAGCTGTGATTGTTTTAATATTGTTTCCAACATCATTATGCCAATTTTCTGGTACTTTTCCATTATAATTAAAAATGGTAGGGTCGGCGTCATAATTGATCAATCTTGGAGACTGATTGTCAAATGACAGTCCAAAATACATTCCTTGCCGTGAAGCGTAGTTGATAGTAGGTGAAAAAAGCATTTGAACCTTAACTTTCCCCGCACTTGCAAGGTGAATATCGTATGATAGTTTTGGGGATTTTGCAGTTAGTTCAACCCGACCTTTTTGAATAGGTAATGATATCATCGAAGTACCCGTCTTACCAAGGTTTTCCACTGTTTTCCATTCAAAATCCCTTGGTTCTTTTTTATTCGTGAAATTCTCTGCATCTATAACGATATATCCGTTATTTTCTACAAAACCTTTTATATTGTCTTTAGGATAATTATTGATTTTGATTAATACAGGAATTTGCTTTTGGGCACCAGAAACTAGTATAGTCGCGGTATTTTTTCCTTTTGGAGCTTTTTTCCAATCAATAGTGACACTTATCTTTTTTTGGTCTTGGAGATTGCCTATGGTCTCAGAAAGTTTTATCCATTCGGCATCCTTTTTAATATCGAATTCAAAACTTTTCTTACCCCGATTGAATATTTCCACAAAATATTCTTGATTGTTAACGGGGTCAAAAATGGGTAGTACGGCATCTTCATTATCACCGGACCACCAATCCTCCGAGTTTGAAATAGTTAATCCCATCTCGGCATTGTCCGATGGGTCTATCTTTATCGTTTCTGGTATCCTGTTGAATCTTGGCTCCTGCCAGTTATTATATCCTATATGGGTTTGGGACATCATATGGTTCCATTTACCACTTGCCAATTCCGTATGGTAAAATTTGGTGAGCTCTGCATCTTTCTTAAAAAGTTCTTCAACCCTATCTGCGTATTGATTCGTAGAGACCCTGCCTTGTTTGGCGTAATAATTGTTTTTAGCAGCACTGATATAGAGTTCGTTTAAGTTTGCGCTGGCCAAAACCGGAAACAAGACCAATTGGTAAAAGGCATCCTTATAAATTATTGGAAGTTTAGAGTAGATTTCTTCTGCCTTTTCGGCAAGCGAGTTATAAGAATCTACTATACGGTCGGCTTCGTTATAATTGGTAAGGCTAAAGGTATTTGGGTCAATGAGTTCGTGCTTTCTTCTTGCATTGTATTTGGTGTATTTTCTCATTATATCAGCTATGACATGAGTTTCTATCCCGTTGAAAACCTCACTCGCCCAATGGTTGTAGTAGTCATTCAAGTTATCCGCATTCCATGCTTCTGGGTTCCAAGCGTAATCCATGAAAAATTGTAGTGGAAACTCCATAGGTTTGATGTCGCCAACATTTACAATCCATACTTGATCGACGTTGTGCTCGTAGGCAAGATGCATTTGCTCCCAAGTTCTTTCTATTTGATTGGTGTTAAGCCATTTATAGTTCCTAGGTCCGCCAACGTAATCGAAATGATAATAAATACCATATCCTCCCTTTCTAGGCTTGGCATCCAAACTAGGCAGCTTTCTAAGATTGCCCCAATTGTCGTCGCACAAGAGGAGGGTCACGTCCTCTGGTACCTCCATGCCATTATCATAGTAATCCTGTACTTCCTTATAGAGTGCCCAGATTTGGGGTGTGGCCTCAGCAGGTTTTCCAGTCACATCTTCAATAATTTCACGTTGTGTTTTCACCACGTTTTCCAACAATTCAATCGCGGTACCTTCGCTCATGGATTCGTCTCCATCGCCCCGCATGCCTATGGTGACCAATGTTTCTTTTTCTCCCATGCGTTCGATACCATTTCTCCAAAATTTCTTTAATTCTTCAGCATTGGTTTCGAAATTCCATGGTCCACTTCCAAAATGGGACCATTCTTCATGGGCCCTTGTCAACGGTTCGTGGTGGGAAGTGCCCATCACGATACCATATTCCTCTGCCAACTCTCCATTTCTTGGGTCATCTTCGTAGAACATTCTTGGTCTCCACATGGAAGGCCATACATAGTTTCCTCCCATCCTTAAAATAAGTTCGAAAACGTTATCGTAAAAATCTGAATTAAATGAACCATAATGTTCATTTACCCAACCGGTAAGCGCAGGAGCTTCATCATTTATAAACAGACCACGATATTTTACCTTTGGTTCCCCTTTTGTGTGTTTACCAGGAAGTACATGAAGTTCATTTTGTTTTACAATAGGAACATCTGCCCAGAAATGCCAAGGATGAACACCAATCTGATTGGATAGGTCATAGATACCGTAGATGGTACCTCTTTTGTCACTTCCGGCAATGACCAAGGCATTTTTGATACCAGGCATTGGGTTTTTTATCACTTTGGTAATAAACTTCTCCCATTTTCCTTTAAGCTCCCTTCCGGATATTTTTCCTTTTTTCACCAGTTCATCTATAAGGGAACTAGTACCAAGGGTACCTGCGATGACAACATAATCTTCATCGGTTGTCTTATCCAACAAAGTGCTTGGTTTTAGACCGGTTACCTTAAGCAAGTCATTTTGAAGGTGTCCAGCTACCCGTTTAACACCGGCAAAATCATTTTCACTCAACAAAATGGAAGCCACATTACCCTTGGTGGCCAGAGGGAAACTACCTTTTACAGGTTGGTCTACAACGTATTGGACATTATCCGAAGCAAAAACATTATTGCAAAGAAAAAGGAAGCATAAAAAATTTATAAAAGTACTCTTGATTTCTTTTAACCAGGTCATTGGGTCTAACATGTACAAGCAATAAGGTTAATTTTTAAAGTATATAAAACTCTTGGTAAGAGAAGATTTGATATAGATAGAAAATTGACTACTGAAACAACTCTCATTATCCTTTTAAATATAAATCCCTTAATTTATACCTTCAATTATTGTGAAGATAGTAAAAATACCTTTATTTGCAACCGATTGTGTTCAATATAGAAATTAGTTACGATACGTTTTTTCCACTGAAATAAATTGAATGATATGAAGAAAATCCAACTCTCAATTATTTTTTTGTGCCTTGCTTTTTCCAGTTCTTTTTTGAATGCCCAGATCAAACTACCTAGATTGATCAGTGATGGTTTGGTACTACAACGAAATGCGGAAGTACCTATTTGGGGTTGGGCTGGAGCGAACGAAAACATAACAGTTTCTTTCAACGGAAAAAAATATAAAACAAAATCCGATAAAGATGGTATTTGGAGGGTGACTTTGCGCAAAACGAAGGCTGGTGGACCTTACAATATGTTAATATCAGGTAAAGACAATACGGTAGAGGTAAAGGATATCTTAATTGGTGATGTTTGGTTCTGTAATGGCCAATCCAATATGGTACATCAATTGGATATTCATGATGTTCCGTACGAAAAGGAAATAAAGAACGCCAACAACCCATATATAAGACATTTTAAAATCCCAACTACTACGAGTGTTTCGGGACCTAAAGAGGATTTGAAGGGTGGTGAATGGATTAAGGCCGTTGGTGAGGAGGTTAGACCTTTTTCTGCCGTGGCTTATTTTTTTGCCAAAAAAATTTATGAGCAATATAAAATTCCAATTGGCTTGGTAAATGCTAGCGTGGGAGGCACACCTATAGAGGCATGGATTCCGGAGGAAGGCTATACTGATTTTCCGGATATTCTGAAGATTATTGAAGAGAATAAGGATACCGCTTTGGTGAACAGTCTTATGGAAAATAGACCTGATTTAAATAGGGAATCCAAGGTTTTGGACAAAGGTCTTACTGGGGATTTAAAATGGTATGATGTCAACTTTGAGCCCAAAGAATGGCGTAGAATAAATATACCCGGTTATTGGGAGGACCAAGGTGCCAGAGATTTGAACGGTGTGGTTTGGTATAGAAGGGAAATTGAAATTCCGGAGTCCATGGTCGGTAAAAAGTCAAGGGTATTTTTAGGAAGAATTGTAGATGCCGATGAACTTTATATTAATGGTGTTTTGGTCGGTAATAAAACATATCAATATCCACAGCGTCGATATGCTGTACCGGACACGCTTTTAAAAGCAGGTAAAAATACCTTTGTAGTACGTGTTACGAATACGCAGGGAAAGGGTGGCTTTGTGCCGGATAAGCCATATTACATTTTTACGGAAAAGGATACTGTAGATTTAAAAGGCTATTGGCAATATAAAGTTGGGGAAGTATACAAACCATTTGATTTTTCCTCTGAGAATGGGAATCAACCTACACAACGGCGAATCAACCCACAGAATGAACCGACATCATTATATAACGCCATGGTCGCACCCTATAAGGATTTCCCTATGAAAGGTGTTTTGTGGTATCAAGGTGAAAGTAATACAGAGCAACCGGAAATTTACGATGATTATTTACATGCTCTAGTAAAAGGTCTCAGAACTGTTTTTAACGATTCGGAACTTCCATTTATATATGCCCAACTGCCAAATTTTATGGATGTGACTTATCTTCCAACAGAAAGTAATTGGGCGGAGTTGAGGCAATCACAATTAAACGCATTGGATATACCCAATACCGCCATGACCGTAAATATTGAACTAGGGGAGTGGAACGATATTCATCCGGACAATAAAAAGGATGTTGGTGAACGTATGGCCTTGGCAGCGCTTCATTTGGCATATGGCCAAGACCTTGTTTATTCCGGACCTATATTTAAGGATTATGAAATGAAAGGGGATAAGATAATTGTTTCTTTTGAACATGTTGGTAGTGGCCTTGTTACGGATGACGGAGAACCATTAAGCGAGTTTGCTATTGCTGGCGAGGACAAAGAATTTGTTTGGGCTCAAGCTAAAATAGAAGGAGACCATGTAGTGGTATGGAGTGAAGAAGTACCCAATCCAAAATTTGTACGTTATGCCTGGGCGGACAACCCGGATAATCCTAATCTTTATAATAAGGATGGTTTGCCGGCATCTCCTTTTGAGACGGAGTAGCCTTTTATTTTCTTTTGGAAGATTGTCTCACCAAAACCTCGGTGTTCAAATAAGTTATTTGTTTTACAATTTCACTTTTTCGCTTGGCATTTTTAATGCTTTTCAGAATAATTTCTGCTGCGGTTTTCCCCATTTCAAAAGCAGGATGGGTAACAGTTGATAAATTGGGTTCTATTATGCTGGAAATAGAATCGTCGTTAAAGCCAACCACAGCAAGTTCTTCAGGTACTTTTATACCCATTTTTTTAGCTGTTTGTATGGCACTGACACCGATGGTATCTCCCGGTGCAAATATGGCGTCGGGACGATTTTTTAATTGAAGCAATTTTTCACTGGCCCTTGCCGCGTCTTGATATTTAATAGAATCAGCTCTAACCACAAGTTCATCCTCAATAGGTAGATTATGTTCTTGAAGTGCTGCCAAATACCCTTTTTTTCTTTCGCGATAAACGCTAAAATCGATTCCGGCGGTTATATAGGCAATACGTTTACAACCTTGTTCAATTAAGTGTTTTGTTGCTTTATACCCAGCTCTATAGTTGTCAATGACCACATTATAAGTGTCAAAATTTTCGGGGACCCTGTCCACAAAAACTAAAGCCGTATTATTATCCGTGAATCTTTTAAAATGATCGGTATTCTTGGTTTCCAAAGCCAAAGAACAAATTACGCCACTTACCCTGTTATCATATAAAGATTGGGTCAGATTAACTTCGGTTTCATAGGAATCATGGGACTGCATGATTAAAATAGTATAGCCCGATTTCTGAGCAACTATCTCAATTCCACTTATTAGAGAAGAAATAAATGGGGTAACCATGGGAAGCAGAACTCCAATAGTTTTCATTTTATTTCCTCTGAGGCTTGCCGCTAGATTATTTGGGCTATATCCCATTTCCGCGGCGGTTTTTTTTATTTTCTCAACGGTCTTTTTATTTATGGTATGATGACCTTTTAAACCTCTAGAAATAGTTGAAGTGGCTAAATTCAGTTTATTCGCTATATCATAAATCGTAACTTCCTTATTGGTTTTCATTTGAAGTTGATTGGTAAAGTTCAAATATAAGTGTTTTGGTTTGGCAGCAAATAGTACCGTTCAACAATACATTTATATACTACGAAAACTTTAGTAACTTTTTAAAAACGAAATTCTTGCCTTAAATATTTTATCTTTTTTTACATTTGAGACAAACGGTTGCATTTTAATCAAAATCTTTGCTTTGAATAGTATCACTTTACACTTGTCAAAAATTATAATTTTTGGATTGTTTTTAACAGTTCTCGGTTCGTGCACTCAAAATGAGGTAACCAAAAAAAGAACAACGGCAAAAACCCTCTTTTCCCTACTACCCAATGAAGAGACTAATGTTCATTTTAAAAATACAGTAGAAGAAACCTCGGAATTCAACATTCTAAACTATTATGATATGTATAATGGGGGCGGAGTGGCAATAGGAGATGTCAACAATGATGGTCTGCAGGATATCTATTTTTCTTCAAATCAACAATCTAACAAATTATATGTCAATAAGGGTGGATTTAAATTTGAGGACGTAACAAATGTTGCAGAGGTAAATGATCAGGAGGGTTGGACAACCGGAATTTCCATGATTGATATTAACAATGATGGGTGGATGGATATCTACGTTTGTAAATCGGCATCCATCGAAAATAATGAGCTCAGAAAAAATAAATTGTTTGTAAACCAAAAGAACGGCACTTTTAAAGAGGAAGCACTAAAATGGGGGCTGGACGATGATGGTTTTTCTACACAGGCCTATTTCTTCGATTACGATAAAGATGGGGATTTGGACATGTATCTAATAAACCATAGGATAGATTTTTTGAACTCGGTTAACCTTAAGGAGATTGTTGAGGACAAAGCATATTATCCCCAGACTTCTGATCATCTGTATCGTAATGATGGTGAAAAATTCACCGATGTAACCCGTGAGAGTGGAATCGTAAATAAGGAATTTAGTCTTAGCGCATCTATTGGTGATTTTAATAATGATGGCTGGTTAGATGTTTTTGTGGCCAACGATTTCATAACACCCGATAAACTCTATATTAACAATAAGAACGGTACATTTTCAAATGAGATAAATACAAGGTTAAAGCATATTTCCTATAGTAGTATGGGGTCTGATTTTGCGGATATCAACAATGATTTTCTACCGGACCTTCTTGTGTTGGACATGTCCGCGGAGGACCATAGGCGAGGCAAGCAGAATATGGCCAGTATGAACACCGAAGGGTTTTGGTGGATCGTAGAGGCTGGCTTTCACTACCCCTACATGTCCAATGTTTTGAATTTGAATAATGGCAATGGATACTTTAGTGATATTGCCCAGGTTTCTGGTATATCCAAAACAGATTGGAGTTGGGCCCCATTGATTGCCGATTATGACGGGGATGGTTTCAAGGATGTTTTTATTACCAATGGGATTAAACGGGAAATAGCAAATCAAGATTTTGGTAATTTTTTAGATGCCCACCAAGATTCGCTGGAGAGAATGCCAATAGATCAAATTTTAAGTGAAATGCCTTCGGATAAACTCCAGAACTATATTTTTAAGAATAAGAAAGATCTATCCTTTGCAAAAGTGATTGAAGATTGGGGGTTGGATCAGGCGGTTAACTCCAATGGAGCGGCTTACGGTGATCTGGATAATGATGGGGATTTGGATTTGGTGATAAACAATCTCGAAGATGAAGCCAGTATTTATGAGAATAACAGCACCAGTAATTTTTTGAATATCAATTTAGTGGGTGACTCAAAAAACATTAATGCCATTGGCTCCAAGGTAAAGGTATATACAGATAGTACGGAGCAACTTCAGGAACTCTTTTTGTCCCGTGGATATCAATCTTCGGTTTCACCAATAATGAATTTTGGTTTGGGTAATCAGGAGAGAATCAATCGCGTAGAAGTCGTTTGGGCAGACGGAGCCATTTCAACTTTGGAAGACGTTGCTGTAAACCAAACATTAAACTTGGATAAAAAAGATGCTAAACCTGAAAGTGAGACTGCCTACGAAAGGCCGGCAAACTTTACTCAAATTAATCCCGAATCCTTAGGGATATCCTACAAGCACGATGAGAATAATTTTAATGACTTTTCTAAACAAGTCCTTCTTCCCCAAAAGCAATCACAACAGGGTCCGGCATTCGCTACCGGGGATGTTAACAATGATGGCCTTTCCGATATGTTTTTGGGTGGCGGACCAGGTCAACCAGCACATTTATATGTTCAGAACAATAAAGGTAAGTTTGTAGAAAGTGAACAGAACGTATTTGTTGAGGACAAAGATTATGAAGATAATGGAGCCCATTTCTTTGATGCGGACGGTGATGGCGATATGGATTTATATGTGACCAGTGGAGGGTACGAGTTAAATGAAAACAGTATTCTTCTACAGGATAGATTGTATATAAACGGTGGGAATGCCCAGTTTACAAAATCCAATGGTTTGCCTAAAATGCTTACAAGTACAAAAGCTGTAGTTTCGTATGATTATGATAAGGATGGAGATGAAGATTTGATTGTTGGCGGAAGGGTAATTCCCGGTAAATATCCGCTATCGCCCACATCTTACGTCCTGAATAATTCTAATGGGTGCTTCACCGATGAAACGGAAAACATTGCGCCCGATTTTAGGGAAATAGGCCTTGTAAATGACATGATAGTATCGGATTATGATGGCGATGGACAAAAAGATTTGATTGTAGTGGGGGAGTGGATGCCCATAACTATTTTCAAAACTGAAAATGGAGTCTTTCAAAAACAGGAACTAAGTAGTTTAGCAGATACCCAAGGTTGGTGGAACACTGTTTCTGAAATTGATTTTGATAACGACGGTGATATGGATTACTTCGTTGGGAATTTGGGTGCCAACAATAAATTCCATCCCTCAATGGAAAAGCCTTTACATGTTTATGGGAACAATTTTGACAGTGACGGGCATTACGATATGATTTTAAGTAAAATTTACAACGGAAAGTTGGTACCGGTTCGTGGAAAGGAATGTTCCACCACCCAGAACCCTTTTGTTAGTCAAAAAATAAAAAGCTACGAGGAATTCGCCAATTCAACCCTTACGGACATTTACGGGGAAGAGGAGATTGAGAATTCCTTTCATAAGCAGGTGACCGAATTTGAGTCGGTTTATCTTGAAAATCAAGGCAACGGAGCGTTTTCCGTACATCATTTGCCTGTAAGTGCGCAATTAGGCCCAACCATGTCCTTCGCTTTTACGGACGTGAATAACGATGGTCATTTAGATGTCATCGGGGTTGGGGCTATCCATGAATCCGAGGTGGAGACTGTCAAATACGATTCTAACATTGGGTACATACTCTTGGGCGATTCCAAGGGAGGCTTAGCACCCTATAAGGATATCAGCTTCTACAACGGACTAAATGCCAAAAAAATGGATTTGGTTATGCTACAGGAAGAACCGTATGTATTTATCGCAAACAATAATAGGCCCCTCACGATATTCAAGTTTAGGTAACATACATACATATTCCTCGGTAATTTATCCACGTACAGTAGGTACCAATAATGAATAGAAGCGTACGGATTTTGTATTTTGAGCACTTGTTAAAGGAAGGAGATAAACCCCATATACAATAAAATGGTATGAAGAAAAATACACTGTTTAAAATAATAAGCATTTTACTTCCGATTATTTTTTTGTTTATTGTAGAAATTGTGCTTAGGTTGGCAGACTACGGTTCCAACTATAATTTGTTCAATGTAGTCCGAGTGGCCGATAAGCCGGATTATCTCGTAATGAACAAGCGCATTGCTGGGAAGTATTTTAAGGAGAACGGACTTCGTGCGGATAACCAATCCGATTTATTTCTTAGAACCAAGACAGATAGTACCTTTCGGGTTTTTGTTCAGGGAGCCTCAACTGTCGTTGGGTATCCTTTTTATAAGGGTGGCTCCTTTCCTAGAATGTTGAAGCATAGACTATCGCTTACATTTCCTGAAAAAAATATTGAGGTGGTCAATACCGGAATCACCGCTGTTAACTCCTATACCCTTTGGGATTTAACCGATGATATTATCGCTCAACAGCCAGATGTTGTCATAATCTATGCAGGACATAATGAATATTACGGAGCCCTTGGAGCCGGCTCTTCTATTACCTATGGTTCCCACCCAAGTTTTATTAGGCTTTACTTAAGTTTGAAGGAATTGCGGGTATTTCAGCTTTTTGAAAATGGAATCCAAAAGTTGGTTTCATCCAACGCGCAAAAACCTTCCGAAAGAAATACAACACTCATGGAAGTTTTGGCCAAGGATCAACGAATTCCTTATCGCTCTGCCAAGTACGAGGAAGGACTGGAACAATTTGAAGCTAATTTGGGGAAAGTGTTGTCCAAATATGCAGACCATGACATACCAGTGATTTTATCCACCGTGGTAAGCAATGAAAAGGATATAGAACCCTTTATAAGTGATAGTATACCGGATACTTTGAATTTTTTAAATGGCATAGAACAAGAATCCATTACGTCCAAAAAATTGGCTCGGAATAATGCAAAGGCAGCTTTCTTGTTGGGAAAACATTATCTAGAGAAAAACCAGGATTCTGCCAATAAATATTTAAGCATGGCCAAGGAACTAGATTTTCTTAGGTTCAGGGCTCCTGAAGAAATAAATACGATAATAACGGATTTGTCCCAAAAGTATCATGTCGCTCTAGTAGATATGGAGGCGGTCTTTAGATCATATTCACCACAATCTATAATTGGTGACGAATTGATGACGGAACATGTACACCCGAATATTAAGGGCCAATTTTTAATGGCGGATGCATTTTACAATCAGATAAAGCAGTTGGACTTGTTGGAAGATTGGGAAAATAACATTGGGTATGATGAAGCTTTCAATGATATTCCGGTAACCAGAATAGATTCTCTTCAAGGACAGTTAGTTGTGGAAGAGTTAAAGCGATCTTGGCCATATGATCTGGAAATGTCCGGTATGCGACCAACTTCCAGCTTCAATGAATCGACCTCCTTTGATGAACTTTTGGCGCAGGACATTCATCAAAAGAAGGCCACATGGGATAACGCTATGGCCTTGGCCTATAATACGTATAAGGCAGATGGTAAGTTTAGAAAAGCCTTGCATGTGGCGGAATCCTTGATTTTTGAATATCCGGAACAAGGTAGGGTATATCAAATGGCAGGCGAAATATCTCTGGCACTGGAGGAATTCAAAAATGCGGCATACTATTTTTCAAAATCCAATTACTTGGATAGCAGTGTTAAAAGCGCTGAAGGATTGGCTAAAGCATACATTCAACTTCAAATGGGTCAACGGGCCGAGAAGGTTTTATCCGTCGCACGAAATAAGGGCTTAAATGTGCGAAGTTTATCCGAAATTAAAAAGGAAATAACGACATCTCTGGATTGATATCTCACCAGGGTTTCTGAATATCCTTTAAGGAAAAGGTATGATTGCGATGATGAAAGTAAGATTCCGATGTTCCTTTTTTAAGAATTTGATTTTTACCCAATAACTTTTGGAAAAAAGATAAGGGAGTTAGGACGATATAAAAAATCAGCGCCATAATCAGGTAGTTCATCACCATACCGAAATATTGCGAAAATGTAAACCATGCTTTACCGATAAGCAAGGTTAGTTTTTTGGATAAAATGCCTATGGCGAGCAGTATAAAAACAACGTAAAGTAGCCAATCTAAATCAAATTTGACATATACCAAAAGAGATACTAAGGCTAATACGAGTACGGTCTCAAGTCCTTTTTCCTTGGTCATTTTAAAATAAGGTATATATAAAAGGGGCCAAAGCTGAGCTACTGGTAAGGAAAATTAATATTCCAAATATTAAGAATATGATTATTAACGGTATGAGCCACCATTTTTTTCGCTCTTTTAAAAAAAGAAAAAAATCCCCGATAAAATCCATCACTTTACAATTACATAATTTTCAAGGACCAGTACGTCCATTCCCGATTTCATAAAACAAATATAGGCATCATCCGGACTATTAACGATAGGCTCATCCTTAAGATTGAAACTGGTGTTAATGATTACACCAACACCCGTTATTTGTTTACAGGCTTGAATCAGATTCCAAAAGCGCGGATTCATTTCATTATTGACTGTTTGGACTCTAGCGGAATAGTCGATATGGGTAATGGCAGGCAGGTCAGATTTTGCAATCTCCCGTTTTTGCTCCAGATTTAAGGTTTCAAAGTTATGTGGCAATTTTTTTCGATGTCTTTGTTTTACTTTGCTGATAAATAGCATATAAGGCGATTCTTTTCCGCCCTCAAAGTAGTTAGCGTAATCTTCTTCACAAACAGCCGGTGCAAATGGCCTAAAGCCTTCCCTAAACTTTATTTTTTCATTTAAAATATGTTGCATTTCCGGGTCTGAAGCATTTGCCAAAATACTTCTGTTACCCAATGCTCTTGGGCCGAATTCGGTTCTGCCTTGAAACCACCCAACCACTTTGTTATCCGCCAAGTATTGGGCAACAACTTGATTTAATTCATTTATATTTTCAAAAAATTGACTATTACAATTGTTTTTGCGCAATACCCTTTCGACATCCAAATTGGAAAACTTTGGGCCTAGATATACATTAAAAGGTTTTTCTAACCCCGAAAATTCCATTTTTTCCTTTAAATGACACACCGCCAAAGCCGCTCCTAAACTCCCCCCGGCATCACCCGCGGCCGGTTGAACATAAATATCCTGAAACACGTTTTGATTATGTAATGCCGAATTAGCCACGCAATTGAGTGCAACTCCACCTGCCAGACAGAGGAACTTTTGGTCCGTTTCCTTCTGAATAAAACCAATCAACTTTAATAGAATATCTTCTAGCACTTTTTGGGCGGCATAGGCTAAATCGGCATGACGTTGTTCAAGTTTTTCCGAAGCTTGTCTTCTTTTAAATCCAAATAAGCCTTCCCACTTTTTGGGATTTACCATTCGCAACCCGTAAGGGTATTCAAAAAACTCCATGTTGAGTTCTATGGATCCGTCCGATTTTATATCAACAAGCCTTTTTTTTATGATATCCATATAAACGGATACTTCGTTGGATTTAGAATTTCCATAGGAGGCCAATCCCATTAGTTTATACTCTCCTGAGTTTACTGCAAAACCCAAAAAATAAGTAAAGGAAGAGTATAAAAGTCCTAAAGAATGGGGAAAATGAAGTTCGCCAAGAACCCTTATTCCATTTTCACCATCGGCGATTCCATAGGACGTTGTAGCCCATTCCCCCACACCGTCAACCGTTAGAAAAGCACATTTCTTAAAGGGAGAGGTGTAAAATGCACTGGCAATGTGGGATAGATGATGTTCTGGAAAATAAATTTGAGTGCTTTTAGGATGGGATGCACCCAATTCTTTCAATTTTTTCCGAATAAACTGTTTTATAAAAAGCTTTTCCTTCAACCATAAGGGCATCGCTTTGGAAAAGGATTTAAAACCTTTAGGGGCAAAAGCGTAGTATGTTTCCAAGAGCCTTTCAAACTTTAAGAAAGGTTTATCGTAAAAGGCTATGGCATCGACATCATTGAGCGTTAACCCAGACTCAAGCAGGCAAAATTGAATGGCATTATCTGGAAAAGATGCATCATTTTTAATCCTGGTAAATCTTTCCTCCTGTGCTGCGAACAAGACCTTGCCATTGTCTATGATAGCAGCAGCGGAATCATGATAATATGCAGAAATACCAAGGATTTTCATTCTTTAAAATTATAGATTGATGTTATGTAAACTCAGGGTCGACCCTTCCATAAAATCTAATCCCATCTGGGGCGTATACCCGGCGCAAATGGAAATTTAAGAGATTTAAAATACTCCAAAGATTTTGTTGGCTTTTCAACACCTTCGGGTAAAGGTCTATTGGAAAAGGTTTGAAAGTAAAGCAAACAGGCATCTCTCCACCATTTTGCTTCTTTCAGTTGTATTTCCAATAGCATGGCCACTTCCCTGTATTCGCTTTCCGAAAGATAAGGTTTCATATTATCCCATGTATTGATCATATCCTTTACTTGATCTACTCCTTCCTGGTATTTCAATGCAATCCCGTCCCATAGAATTTCTCCATTATCTAACTTATAGTCCCAAGGAAGATGGTGAAACCATAATAGGTACTCTTCAGGAATTTTTTTTACATCATTATATTTTTGAGCAATTTCTGGTGCATATTGCTCTGTAGCATTACTTCCACTGGGGGTCCTGTCAAAGCCAACTCCCAAAGAATCAGCTTTGTGATAGTAAACGGGGTTCCAATCTGGTCTTCCCAAATTATCTACCCAAGGTCCCGGTCCATAGTGATGGCCTGTATCAAAGATATGGTGAAGACCTAATGGGTTCATATAATTTACAACGGCCTCCCTGGAGGTCAGCATCATGCTCTTTACAGGTTCCACAAATTTGTTGTCATTGGAATACGTTGCCCTTAACCATTCATCGGCAATCACTTCGGAACTTAGGTAAGGGTCCCAAGCCAAGCGACCGAAACCGTACCAATTGGCCTGAGCAAAGGGATGTCCGGTCCAGTTGATATCATTTCCAATATTACTGACGCCGGCCATGCCCGTAATTTCATTACCGTAAAGGCTCCCATCAATGACTTTGGCAACGGTAGAACCTTCACCTCTTTGGTAGGTATCGGCATCCAGAACCTCCTCAAAAAGTTTTGGTAAATAGACCAAATGGGTACTAAACCCAAGATATTCCTGGGTTATCTGAAACTCCATGATCAAAGGTGTTTTTTTCATTGCTCCAAACATAGGATGGAAGGGTTCCCTTGGTTGAAAGTCGATAGGTCCATTTTTTACCTGTACCAAAACATTGTCCATAAAGTTACCATCATACGGAAGGAATTCATCATAGGCCTGCTTGGCACGATCTGTTTCATCATGTTCAGAGTACACAAAGGCACGCCAGATTACGTTGCCTCCGTAAGGCTTGAGTGCCTCTGCCATCATATTGGCACCGTCTACGTGGTCTTTTCCATAGTTTTGTGGTCCAGGTTGTCCTTCTGAGTTGGCTTTAACCAAAAAACCGCCAAAGTCCGGTATAATTTCATAGATTTCCTTGGTTTTATTCTTCCACCACAGCTTTACATCCGCATTCAAAGGGTCTGCGGTATCCAGATTTCCAATTTCTATGGGAGCGGAAAATCTTGCGGTTAAGTATACCTTAATACCGTAACTTCTAAAAGTATCGGCCAGTGCCTTTACTTTTTCCAAATACATTGGGGTAAGAATTAGTGCATTCGCATTTACATTTGTCAGCGCCGTGGCATTTATCCCAATCGAGGCATTTGCCCTTGCATAATCAATATAGCGTTCATCAATGTATTCCGGTAATTTTTGCCAGTTCCAAAGGGAAAATCCGGCATAACCCCTTTCAACGGAACGATCTAAATTATCCCAATGATTTAGCATTCTAATATCTAGTTTGGGGTTGTCCACTAGATTTAAGTTGTTGAGATTACTATGGGTTTGCATCATGTTTAAAAACCTGAACACCCCATAAAGCACCCCTATGTCTTTCTTTGCACTGATGATGGTTACTTTTTTGTTTTTGTAATTAACTGATTTTAGTAAAAAACCTTCATGGGTTACATTTTTTATTTCCTCGGCAATCAATGACTTTAAATCTTTTGAAAGGTTATCATAAACATCTACGACCAAGGTATTTTCAGGAACCCATTCATTGGTGAAAGTAATGTCATCTCCTAGCATTTTAGAAAGGGCAAGCTCTACTTCCTTTTTGGCGTTCCGTAAGGTTGGACTGCCTTGTGATATATAGGCGTGCTTGACCAAAGCATTGTAATTGATGGCTAAATCTGTATTTGTAATGGTTTGATATTTTAACCAAAGCTTATAATCTTCCAATTGCTGCTGGCCACTCGTTTCAAGAACGGAAATGCATATAAAGAAGAGCGTCCATTTAAATATTCTCATTTGGCTTATTTTTGCGTATAATTATTAGAATAGAACAAATTGGTAATTCTTAAGCGGCAAAGCAAGTTAAATAATAATATTGGGCAACTAATTTTGGATAAAACAAAATGATGGTAAAAAAAATATTTTGGGATATTACCGATGATTCTAAGATTTATGGGATTTTTTTTAAAAAGACGATAACCTTTTCGTTAATACTCCTGCTTTTCCTGTTCCCATCCTGTAATGAGCGTTCAAAACCGAGAGAGAAGAATATAACTGAACCTAAAGAATCTGTCTATTCTAATGAACTGATCAACGAAACCAGCCCATATCTATTGCAGCATGCCAAAAACCCGGTTAACTGGCGCCCTTGGAATGAATCGGTTTTTAAGGATGCCTCAACAAATGACAAGCTTGTCATATTGAGTATTGGATATTCTACATGTCACTGGTGCCACGTAATGGAGGAAGAATCCTTTGAGGATTTGGAGGTAGCCAAATTGATGAACGATAATTTCATTAGTATCAAGGTGGATAGGGAAGAGAGGCCCGATTTGGATAAAGTGTACCAAACGGCTTTGCAGTTGGTAAATGGAACCGGAGGATGGCCCATGAACGCTATTATCTTGCCTGATGGAAAACCAGTTTATTTGGGAACATATCACTCAAAGGAGGACTGGATGGCAGTTTTGGAAAAATTCATGGAAGAGTACCTGAGAAATCCTGAGAAAATGGCCGAATACGCAAGTTTGTTAGCACAAGGAGTACAGGATTATTATGCTCCTCCAACGGATAACCTAGAAGACTTGGTTTCTACGGAAAAAATAAACGAAGGTATTCAAAATTGGTCCAACTCATGGGATACTGATAGGGGAGGGAACATAGGACAGGAAAAATTTATTAGCCCTACGGCATTGAACATGTTACTGGATTATTCTTTCCTTCAAAAAGATGATAGCGCTAGAAACCATGTGTTTAAAACTTTGGATAGGGCATTAGCGGGAGGTATATACGACCATATCGGCGGAGGTTTTTTTAGATATAGTACGGACACCGAATGGAAGGTTCCCCATTATGAAAAAATGCTTTATGATAATGCACAGATGATTTCCCTTTTATCAAAAGCTTTCAAAATCACCGAATTTGATGTTTATAAAAATAGGGCAGAGGAAACTTTTCAATTTTTAAGAGCTCAAATGCGAAATGCCGAAGGTGGTTATTATGCTGCCATGGATGCCGATACAGAAGGAAGTGAAGGTATGTATTATTTGTGGACCAAAAGTGAATTACAAGAATTGTTGGGAGAAGATTTTGAACTGTTTTCCAGATTTTATGGTATAGAAGAAAGTGAGAAGTTGGATAATGGCAAGTTTGTGCTATTTACACCATTTTCATCTGATGATTTTGCCAAAAGCGAGCAGTTAGGTAAAGAAGAAATGAGAAAAAAAATAGGGCAATGGAAGAGAATTCTTTTGGAATATAGGCGTAAAAGGAAAGAACCAGCCAAGGATACCAAAATAATCACTTCTTGGAACGCTTTATTAATGAATTCACTTTTGGAAGCATATAAGGCATTTGGTGAAGAGATCTATTTAAATGAAGCCCTTTCTATTCATGATTTTTTCGTAAAGAACAATTACCAAGGCAAAAAGTTGGCTCATTCCTATATTGGGAATCAAGGTCAAAAACAGGTATTTTTAGAGGATTACGCCTTTTTCATTCAAGGATTACTCGGACTTTATGAAGTAACTTTAGATTTAAAATACCTAAATCTGGCCAAGGAGCTGATAGCGTCTACTGAGGAAGAGTTTGGAAGTACATCCGGAATGTATTTTTATAATAAGGCAAGTGACCTGACCCCTAAACTGATGAATACAATAGATACGGAAATACCCTCTGCAAACGCGGTAATGGCCCTAAACTTATTTAAACTGGGACATTTGGAGTATAATAAAGCTTATTTAAAACAAACTAAAGATATGGCTGCGCTGGTAATGGAGGATTTTACAAATCATGCATTAGGTAATGCAAGCTGGGGTTTTTTGTTATTAAATGAATCCTTTCCATATTACGAGGTGGCCGTTGTAGGTGAAGATGCCCCAAAAATAATTAATGAAATGAACCGTGGCTATCTTGTAAATACATTATTGGCAGGAAGTACAAAGTCAAGTAATTTGGCTTTGTATAAAGATCGCTTTTTCGATGACGGTACGTCTATTTATGTTTGTAAGAATAACGTTTGCAGATTGCCCGTAAAGTCCGTAGACGAGGCCTATTCCCTTCTTGAGGGTATGGGCCATCATGAAATCCGTCCATTTAAAATAAAAGCGAAATTTTAGCTAGTAATCCTCTGTATTTATGCTTTTAATTATGAGTCGAATCGTTTAATGAGATTAAAAGTAGGGAAATCATGGACATAAAAAACGGTTTGTGAACACAAACCGTTGATTTTGTTGACTTTGAGCCTTGTAGCGAGAGAGGGACTTGAACCCTCGGCCTCCGGGTTGTGAATCCTGAGACATTTGAACCCATTTGGTCTAATATGAATTGATAATCAATTGTTTATGAGTTATTTGACTATTTCTATTTGCTCAATAAAGCCATAAAAATTCAAGAAAAACCACCAAATGTTTTACCTATGTTTTACCTAAAATTTGTATCTTTAGGTAATAAAATTGGGGTTTATGGCTACTATACAATCATTTTTAATGAAAAAACCAAATAGCGCTGGCCTTTTTCCAATCGCTATTCGAATTACCAAAGATAGAAGGTCGTCATATTTATTCACTGGACAGTATATTGAAAGCAAATTTTGGGATGATAAATTTAAACGCGTTAAAAAATCTCATCCCAATTCAAAACGTCTAAATAGTTTAGTCGCAAAGAAGATAGCAGAAGCAAACGACAGATTAATTGACAATGAAAATCAAAACAATTCCCAATCCGCAAAAAAAATAAAGAAAAAGATTATTGGAAAAACCAAAATGGATTTTTTTGAAGCTAGTAAGCTGTTTTTGTCCAATCTCTTAAAACGAAAGAAATTCAATCAGCACTACAATCAAGAAAAAAGACTAGACATTTTCAAAACATTTTTAGGGCGTAAAAAACTTTTTTTTACGGATCTGGACGTTACTCTGTTAAAGGATTTCAAAGCATATCTCTTGTATGATAGAAAGGTTGCTGAAAGGACTGCGATAAATTACCTAATGCTTATTCGAACCATCTATAATTTTGCCAGAAAGGAATATCATGTAGATGATGGCAATTATCCATTTGGTAAAGGTAAAATACAGATCAAATTTCCCGAAAGCGAAAAGATTGGATTGAATAGGGAAGAGGTTCTATTGCTTGAAACGGCTAATAATTTAACAAAAGCACAACTTCATGCCGTCTACGCTTGGCTAACTAGTTTTTACTTTGCAGGTGTTCGTGTCGCCGATCTCATAAAGCTAAAATGGAAAGATTTTAAAGATGGTCGTTTATATTATCGTATGGGGAAGAACAGAAAACTTGTCTCATTGGTCGTTCCAGATAAGGCCAAAGAAATACTAGCATATTTTGCTGCTCAGAAGACAGGAAAGGATGATTTAGTTTTTCCTTTTTTAAAAGGTACCGATTTGAAAGATGAGAAAAGGGTGGCAACCAGAGTTAAGACCATTACCCGTAATCTAAACCGTCGATTGGAAATTGTCGGCGAAAAGCTTGGTATTGAGAAGAAGATATCTATGCATATTGCGCGGCATAGTTTTGGAAATATTTCCGGTGATAAAATACCTATTCAAATGCTCCAAAAATTGTATCGCCATTCTTCGATTACAACTACGGTTAATTATCAATCGAATTTTATGCACAAAGAAACTGATGACGCTTTGGAAAAAGTCATCAATTTCTAAATCGCTAAAGTTCCATACAACCAATAAATCGACCGATGGACTTCTTTACGGGGAACAGATTTCGGAAAATCTTTAAATTACGGGGATAATAGACCCAAAAAATGGGGTAATCCATTTTGGCAAAGAATTAATACAATGCAAGTAGTTTGCCTACAAGAAGAAGCTTTCTATGCCTTATTTGATAAGGTAATCGAACATGTAGAATCCAAAAGAAAAGATAAACCTGACAAATGGATCGATGGGGAAGAGGCAATGTTCCATCTAAAAATAAAGTCTACCACTACTTTGCAAAAGCTTAGGGACGAAGGTAAAATCAGATTTTCCCAACCTCAAAAGAAAGTAATTCTATATGATAGGGATTCTATTAATGAATATATTGAGGCGCACGTTCGTGAAACTTTTTAGCCATGGAAGAAAATATTAAAATTGATGAGGAGTATAAAAAAGCATTTAATCTTGGCTATGAATTGGCGAAAGAGTTAAATCTAACAACTCCGATGTTCAAAAACGTTGCGTCAACCGACGATCACATGAATGCTATGCAAGCAGGAATGATGCAATACTCTAACGAACTAAATAAAAATCTACATAAAGGAAATGTCCGACATCAGGAATCAAATGTAAAACCACAAAATATAGCCATTGTTCAATCAAACAAGAATAATAAGGATATGGGAAAGGGATTAGACTTTTCCAATTGAGAAGACCATTGCTAAATACCCTATATCCTGATATCCTGAATTGAAATATCCTGAATTGAAACATGATGTATCCCAAGGGTAGTTGGAATTGGTAAAAAGGTTATTTCTTAAGTTTTGACGCAAAAGCGTAGACTACCAATTCTTCAGCCTTTCAAGTTTTTGCACAACCTGTGCATCGATTAATTCTTACCTTTGTTGAAATTTATGAAAACACTTTTTTCCATATCAATGTCGCTATTATTCTTTTTTCAGGGAATTAGTATTGATATGGACTTTTGTGGACCCATTAAAGAAATTTCAAGCATCCTAATCCATTACCAAGACCATAAAGTTTATGGTGACTCTTTCCTTGAATATGTAGTTGAAGATTACTTTGGTAACGTAGCAAAAGCTGAAAGGCACCATAATGACTCTGGTAAGCAGAAAACACCAATCCATTCCCATCAGCAATGTTGCCACCCTTTAGTATTAATTATTGCGAACAACAATTCGGCTTTAATTAATCTATTAAAGTTTGAAGGGAAAGAACAGTTTAACTTATATAAAGTAAACTTCACTTCCAGATATTTGGAATCGCTTTTCCAACCACCTAAAGTATAATTCAGTTTTTTTAAGGATAGCTATATCCTTACGTGATGCTTTTCAAAATAAGCATCACATTATAAACGCATTGTATCTCATTGCATTGCGATGTTTAAACTGAATTAATACTTTTACTATGATTAACAAAATCATTTCATTTTCCATTAATAACAAGTTTATTATTGGGCTCTTCATAGTGGCACTGGTAGGTACGGGCATTTGGTCTATGGCCACTATAAATCTGGGTTCTGTCCCCGATATTACCAACAACCAAGTACAGGTTATTACAGTAGCCCCAAATTTAGGTACTGAGGATATTGAACAATTTGTTACCTATCCTGTAGAATTGGCAATGGCCAACCTTCCTGACGTTATCGAGCTGCGTTCGGTATCTCGTTTTGGGCTGTCCGTGGTTACCATTGTTTTTAAGGACGAAGCAGGCACCTATCTTCCCCGGCAATTGGTGCAAGAAAAATTGACCGAAGTCGCCGGGGAAATTCCCGAAGGTTTTGGTACGCCTTTTATGGCACCCATTACTACGGGTCTGGGCGAAATATTCCAATACACTCTAAAGGTAAAAGAAGGTTACGAAGATAAATACGATGCCATGGAGCTTCGTACCATTCAGGATTGGATCGTCAAACGCCAAATGGCATTAGTCCCTGGAGTGGTAGAGGTCAATGCTTTTGGGGGCTATGTGAAACAATATGAAGTTGCCATAAATCCTGATAAACTAAAAAGTTTTGGCATTACAATGAATCAGGTTTTTGAAGCCCTGAAAGTAAACAACGCCAACACGGGCGGTGCCTATATTGAAAAAAACCATCAGGCCAACTTTATCCGTGGCGAGGGGTTGGCCCGTAGCCTTGAAGATTTGAAAAATACAGTGGTTACCACCCAAAACGGAACTCCCGTATTGGTACGGGATATCGCCGAAAAAGTGGGCTATGGCAACCAGGTGCGTTATGGTGCGTTTACCCAAGATGGCCACGAATCCGTGGGAGGTCAGATTTTGATGTTAAAGGGAGAAAGTCCAAGTAATGTGATCAATAATGTAGAAAAACGAATTGACGAGATACAGAAATCGCTTCCCGAGGGCGTTTATATTGAACCGTTCTTAAGCCGTGCCGAACTTATAGCCAGGACCACAAGTACGGTAGAGAAGAACTTGATTGAAGGTTCATTGATTGTGATCTTTGTGCTTGTACTGCTCTTGGGGAGTTTACGTGGCGGATTGATTACCGCTTCGGTAATCCCGTTATCATTACTGTTCGCATTTATCCTGATGAAACAGTTCGGCGTATGGGCAAATTTAATGTCCCTTGGTGCCATCGATTTTGGGATCATCGTGGATGGTGCGGTAATCATTGTGGAAGGTATGGTATTGCATATCCATCAACGGATGAAAAAATCAAAAGCAGCGATAGGTCAGGCCGAAATGGATGAAATGGCATACGAATCTGGAAGTACGATGATGAACTCTGCCTTTTTCGGTCAGCTTATCATCCTTATCGTATTTACACCGATCCTTTTCCTTACTGGAGTTGAAGGAAAGATGTTCCGTCCCATGGCATTTACCTTTGGTTTTGCCGTACTTGGGGCGATTATCCTCTGCCTTACCTACGTACCTATGGTTTCGGCCTTGTTCCTGAAACCTGCAAAAAACCCGGACCATTGGTTCGCCAAATTTGAAAATAGTATCGATAGGTTCAGTGATAAAATCATGGCAGGGTTGAACAAAGCGTATAAGCCATTGCTTTCGTTTGCATTGCGTTTTAAGGCAGGTATTGTTTTAGGGGCAGTTGCTTTACTGGCAATCGCAGGATTTATTTTTAGCACTATGGGCGGGGAGTTTATCCCAAAGCTGGATGAAGGCGATATTGCCATGCAGGCCCTGATAAAACCTGGCAGTAGCCTTACCGAATCCATTGAAGCTTCAAAAAAACTACAAAATCTGGTAAATGAATTTCCCGAAGTGAAGACCATGATCTCGAGGATCGGGGTGGCAGAAATCCCTACCGACCCCATGCCCATGGACATTGCCGATAGTTACATCATCCTTGAAAAGGATAAGAGCAAATGGACCAGTGCGGAGAGCAAGGAAGAACTCATAGAAAAAATAAAGGAAAAGATTTCGGTTATCCCCGGTGTGAACTTTGTGTTTACCCAACCCGTAGAGCTCCGTTTCAATGAACTGTTGACGGGTGTCCGGGAAGATGTTGCCATCAAGATCTATGGTGAGGACCTGGATGTTCTGGCCGAAAAGGCGCAAGAAATGGCGGCAATCATACAAACCGTAGATGGCGCTGGTGATGTACGGGCGGAAGCGACCAGTGGCCTGCCACAGATGACCGTTGTCTATAACCGGGCAAAGATGGCGCAATACGGGGTTACCATTGACAAGCTCAACGATTATGTGAGTGCCGCCTTCGCAGGGGAATCGGCAAGTGTCATATTCGAGGGCGAAAAGCGCTTTGAAGTGGTCATCCGTCTGGCCGAGGCCTATCGAAAGGATATCAACAACCTTAAAAACCTGTACATAGACCTGCCCAGTGGTAACCAAGTGCCCCTAAAGGAATTGGCGGACATCAGCTATAAACCCGGGCCCATGCAAATTTCCAGGGACAATACCTACCGGCGAATCTATGTGGGGGTAAACGTTCGGGGCAGGGATGTCAAGTCCATGGTCGAGGAGGTTCAGCAAAAGCTCGATGCCCAGTTGAAACTGCCCCCGGGCTATTATATAACCTATGGCGGTTCTTTTGAGAACCTTCAAAGGGCGACCGACCGATTAATGATCGTAGTGCCTATTGCACTGTTCCTAATTTTCATATTGCTCTACTTTGCCTTGAGCTCGTTCTCACAGTCGGTAATGATTTATATGGCAGTACCCCTGGCAGCCATTGGTGGCGTGTTTGCCCTTTGGATACGGGGAATGCCATTCAGTATTTCCGCAGGTGTTGGGTTTATCGTGCTCTTTGGGGTAGCGGTATTGAACGGATTGGTACTGATCAACAAATTCAATGATTTAAAAGAAAGTGGTATGACAAATTTAAAAGACAGGATCTACGAGGCAACCCACGAGCGCTTGCGCCCTATATTGCTTACGGCAACGGCGGCCATTATGGGCTTTATCCCAATGGCGATTTCTACTTCCGGTGGTGCAGAAGTGCAGCGACCATTGGCAACCGTCGTTATTGGTGGCTTGATTACGGCAACCTTTTTAACATTGGTGGTAGTCCCGGTACTTTATAGTTGGTTGGAATCCCGTAAGGAGCGTAGAAATAATGGTGACAATACGGGTTATATCAAAAAAAGTCAAGCCATCATTCCAGTTTTATTGTTGGTTGGAGGATTTTTATCATCTGGTAACCTATCGGCCCAAAACAATCCCATCGCTCAAACCTTGACTTTAGATGAAGCTATAGCAATGGCAAGGGAAAATTACCCCACCCTTAAGGAAGGACAAGCGTTCATAGACAGGGAACAGGCCTTGAAGGGCACCAGTTTTGACCTGGGCAGCACGTTTCTATATGCCGGCAGGGAAGACCAAGGCCTGAATCAGGGAAATCTGCGTACCTTCGGGGTACAACAGGGCAACATTGACCTGCTCTCCGGGTTTTCAAAATCCAGGTTCTATAAGGAACGCACCAAGCTGGGCGAGAAATTCTATGACCTTAGTGAGCAGCAGCTGTTACGGGATGTGATGCAGGCCTATTACGAGATTGCCTACAATAAGGCCCGCCTGAAGCTCGCCGAAAGGCTGGACAGCATCTATGCCGATTTTGAAAGTGCGGCCAAATTGAGGTACGATAGCGGTGAGACCGGAAAACTCGCCTATATTTCGGCTACCTCGGAGTACCAACAAATACAGGTATTAAAGCAACAGTCCTATGATGATATCGAGATCGCCAAAAGGGCATTGAAGCAATATCTGGGAATCGATGGTTCCATTGATACGATGGATGGGCCTTATGGGATCATAAACCCAATATCGGTTGTAGACACTTTGGATATAAGCAATAACCCGTTGCTGCAGTTCGACCTTCAGAACGCAGCAGTGGGCAAAGCGAACGTAAAGGTCGAAAAATCCCAGTTCCTGCCAAAGTTCAGCCTGAGCTATGACAATCTCAAGTATAATGATGTTACGGGGTTCAATGCCTATCAGGCGGGCATCAGCATCCCTTTGTGGTTCCTTCCGCAAAAAAATAGGGTAAGGGCGGCCAAGGCAGATGCCATGGTGGCCGAAAACCAGTATTTGACACAAAAGGCGACCACCGAGAGCCTGGTCTCCCAACTGTACAAAGCCCAGGACAAAACGTTGAAGTCGTTGAGGTACTATGAAGAAGCGGCACTGCCACTGGCAGAGGAACAGTTGACCACTGCCGAACTGGCAAACAAGGAAGGTGAGATAGACTACATTAGCTATATCACCATCCTCAACAGTGCCATCAACATCAAAATAAACCATTTGGATTTCATCAACCAATATAACCAACAGGCCATTGAGATACAATATCAATTGGGCAATCTATAATCTTAAAAAGAAAGAAAAATGAAGAATATACTATTAGTTAGTACCGTATTATTGACACTTATGTTTCTGAGCTGTAACGATGCCCCAAAATCCGAGCTTGGGCATAACGAAACTGAAGGCGTATCAAAAACCGAAGCACCTGGAGAAGATGCGCATGGCGAAGAAGGCCACGAAGGGGAAGAAGGGGAAGAAGGTGTTGTAGCAATCTCAAAACAACAGGCCGAAACCATCGGTCTGGAAACGAAACCTCTGGAGGAACGTAATTTAGGGAACAACATTAAGGTAACAGGAACACTCGAACTCTTCCCACAGGACAGGGCAAACATTAGTCCCTTTATTGGTGGAAATGTTAGCTCGATCAAGGTAGTACCGGGCAACATTGTGCGCAAGGGACAGGTGTTGGCCTATATAGAACACCCGGATATCATCGCCATGCAACAGGAATACCAGGAAAAGAATGACGAACTGGTATTTTTAAAGCAGGATTTTGAGCGCAAAAAGACCCTCTATGACAAAGGGGTTTCCTCTGGCAAGGAATTCCAAATGGCGCAATCCAAATTTCGTTCCACCACTTCCAGTGTAAACGGCCTAAAGTCCAAACTACGCTTGTTGGGACTGGACCCTTCCAAAGTGGCCGAAGGGGAGATCTATTCTGCCATCCCCATTATTACGCCCATTAGTGGCTATGTGGGCGAAGTAATGGTAAGCCTGGGCGATTATGTGGCCCCACAATCCAAAATGTTCTCGATAAGCGATAATTCAAAAATCTATGTCAATTTCAAAGTATATGAAAAGGACATCAAGCAGGTCAAGGAAGGGCAACAGATATATTTTTCAACAGCCTCAAAACCTAATGAATTGTTAAAGGCCACCGTGCGTTCCATAGGCCAGACGTTTGAGAGCGATCCCAAGGCCATAGAGGTATTGGCAGATATTGAAAATAAGGACAAAGACCTTTTGCCCGGAATGTATGTGGAGGGAAGAATCGTGCAAGGAGAAAAATCAGGCTTTGCTGTTCCCGAGGAAGCCATTGTCCAGGAAGGTGAACAGTCTTATATCTTCATCGTGGATGAGGATGAAGAACCTGTTGAAAATAAAATGAAATATAAACGCATCCCCGTGAGTACGGGGGTCAACGATCTGGGCTTTGTAGAAGTTAACCTGCCTGCAGGAACACCCGAAAATATCAAAATAGTAACAAATGGAGCCTATACCCTTTCTTCGGAAATGGTTAAAGGCGAATTGGAGCACGGACATTAATTCTCTAAAAATCAAAGGTTTTGATTCCGGGTTTGTTTATCGTCTTAATTGGTTAGTTAAAAATTAGAAAACAGGCTCGGTTCAAAATCGATTAAAAATTTAAAAATTTTAAAAATGAAAGAAATAAAAGCATTTGTAAAACCGAACAGGATACAAAGGGTCATCGAAGCCCTTAGCGATAACGGTTTTAAAAGTATGACGCTCTCACAAGCAGAGGGCACCGGGGCGTTCAAGGCAAAAGGAGCAAGACCCTCCCTTGATTTTAATATTACCGATAGCCCGGTGGTAAAAGTGGAGTTGGTATGCCAAAATGAGGAAGCACAAGCGGCAATCGATATTATTACGGAAAACGGTAAAACGCCCGACCCAGGGGACGGTATCATCTATTTATCGGATATAGAGGATGCCTTCCAGATCAAAACAGGAAAATCCCTTAAACGCTACGATCTGTAATCCTTTTAAAATGGAAAAAATTGTCAAAAAACTGGAAAGCAAGGGAATACGGCCCACACCGATGCGACTGTTGACCTATAAAAAGTTACTGCAAAGCGAGGTAGCCATCAGTTTGGGAGAGCTAGAGAATTTTTTCGAGATATCCGAAAGGAGCACCCTTTTCCGGACGATGAAAACATTTGAGGAAAAAGGCATCGTACATCAGATAGAGGATGGTACGGGCATTATGAAATATGCGCTCTGTGAGGAAGACTGTGAATGTGAGGTGGGCAACGACCTGCACCTGCATTTTCATTGCACTAGGTGCAACGAGACCGTTTGTTTGACCGACCGTAAAATCCCGCAGGTAAACCTGCCCCAAGGATATATGGCAGAGGATATCAATCTGGTCGTAACGGGAGTATGCAATAAATGCAATGGCAATTTGGAGTAACCTTTAAGGACAATAATATCAAAAGAATACGACGATGATAGCAATCTATAAAAAAGACCAAATCTTATATACCATCGCAGATCAAGAGCTGGATGCCGATGATGGGGCGACCTTAGTCAAGGCCCTGAATGAACATTTGAAAAGCAATGAACTGGCCGCTTGGTATATGGAAATGGAGCCTCGCAAAAAAGGAGTGAAGAAAAGCAGCGGTGAGAGGTTGGATATTTCCTTTCCCGAAGAAGCACGGCTTAAGAAAATAGCCTTGGTGGGCGAAAAAACATGGCAAGAACGGTTTACCGAATCGCTATTGCCGTTTAGTGAAGCCCACATAAAATATTTCGGACCTGAAGATGGAAACATGGCCAACAACTGGCTCGAACAAACAAGCAATAGCAATAGTAACTGAAACATGAATCTTTAAATCTAGAAAATTATGATGGACGATTGGTATTTTGGGGGAATGCACTGGATATGGTGGGGGTTATGGATAATCCTCATCTTCTGGATATTCCTGATTCCCTACCCCACACCGGGACAGAAAAACAGAAAGGACAGGGCAATGGAAGCCCTGAGGGAGCGGTACGCCCGCGGCGAAATCGACGAAGAGGAGTTTGAGAAACGCAAGACGTTCCTGTTAAAGGACAAAAAATAACAGTGTTTTGCTTTTGACCGAACGACCATAACACCGTTATCTATGCAAAGAAGAAAAATAGGGATATGGCTTTTGGCAGGCTTTGCCTTTGGGGTCTTTATACTGCAACCCTTGGGCCTATCCCTTTTTCTCTTTGACCGGTCGGGCGATTCCGGTCACTGGCCAAGCTATCTTGGCGAGGCTTTTGAAACCGTATGGGGTTTTACCGATGTTGACCAAGTCCTTAAAAACCTGTTGTTCGGAATATTGGGAAGCAGCCTTGCCTTGATGGTCTTTTTCAGAAAAAAGATTTTTCAACTGAACAGGAAACGGATGGATGGGCAAACCCTGCTGGAACTCATTAAAAAAGGCGAGAATGATTTGGTGGAGTTCAAATCAAGTCTGCGATGGGATTTACGTCAATCCAAAGTGAATAAACAGTTGGAATTTGTAATTATCAAGACCATAGCGGGTTTTATGAACACCAACGGTGGTAATTTGCTTATAGGAGTAGACGATAACGGCAACATCCTCGGTCTAAACCAGGATTTTGACACCTTGAAAAAACCTGACACAGATGGTTTTGAGCAATACCTGATGCAGTTGGTATCTCTGAAAGTGGGTGCCCATTTGTGTATGGCAGTAAATGTATCTTTTTACAGATATGGAGAAAATGACGTGTGCTACATAGAAATAGCCCCGGCCAAAATACCGGTCTATCTAAGTCAGGACGGGAGGTCACGGTTTTATATACGCACAGGCAATGCCACGCACGAACTCGATTTGCCCGAAGCCATCTTGTACTTAGGAAAAGAGAAGGCACTTTATAATTAAAAAAAGTAAGTGTAAAGCCAATGGATATTTGCACTTACAATGCACTAATAATAATATTAATTTTAAAAGATGTTACAGATTACAGACATAAAGAGCGAAAATGTGGTTACCACAAAGGCTAGCGGTAAACTCAACCAGTACGACTTTGAAAAAATACATCCGCTTATCCATAGTATTCTTGAAAAAGGATTAAAGGTTCGGTGGTATTTTGAGATGAACGATTTTCAAGGCTGGCATATAGATGGGCTATGGAAAGATTTCTCTAAAGATGTTGACCACGAAAAGGAGTATGAAAAAATAGCATTGGTCGGCGAAAAAAAGTGGCGAAAGTGGGCCACCCAATTTATGAAACCATTTTGCAATGCCGAAATCAAATATTTTGGTTCAGACCAAAAACAGGAAGCCAAAATATGGATTGAAAGTGACTGATGACAGGTATTGGCTGGTTAATAAAAGAATAAACTAAAAGATATATTGATATGGGATTTTTAAAACATTTATTTCGAGGCTTTCAAAACGGAGGCCATCATTCCCGTGGGCATCACAATAAACGCGGTTATGGCTATAGGGAAGATAGTTCAGATGCAAAGGTTATGATTCGTTGCACAGCCTGTGGTGAGAAAAATGATGAAAATGCAGCCTTTTGTAAAAAGTGCGGTTCACCTTTAGGCAAGTCCAACTGCAGCAATTGTAACGAGAGTGTGCCAGTCGAAGCAAAATTTTGTCCTAATTGCGGTACTGAACGCATCAATAAATAACAACCGATGAAGTACTATATATTGATAATTCTATTTTTTGGTATTCTCAATGCGAACGCCCAAAAAATTTACAGGACCGAAGAAGGCCACGTTGAGATGATGGCAAGGGTCGATAGTGTACCCTTTAAGGCAGAAAGCCACAAACTGGCCTTATATCTCGACTATGATTCCAAAGTGGTCAGTGGGGTACTCGACCTTAAAACGCTATCGACCAACAACCCTGAAATCAAAGCTATGCTGGCAGGGGAGGAAGACCCCTTAATGCTTCGGTTTACCGGTACGGTGCCTTCTGTTGATTTTTTGTCAAAACGGCACGACCCTATCGACTTTAATTGGCTGATAGATGTTACTTATCAAGGAAAAGCCTTTAAATCACAATTTAAAGCAACCATTACACATATTGAACAAGGCGTAAGTATGTCGTGTTTGATAAGTGCCAGAGGACAGGTTTTGGTGGCTGATACAGGCTTGGATTCCATCATAAAAGGTATAGATGATACCATAGAAGTGCAGTTTGCACAAATGGTTTTAAAATTGGACAACCAGTAATTTAACAAATAAAAAATGCTCTTAAATAAACGGATATCCATCTGGTCCTTTCTTAAATATATTAAATATGACATTTTATTTATTGTGTTTTATGCCATAACTATGGGTATTTTAGACCAATTCGGTTTTCTAAGTAAAATTTCGATACCTATAGCCGTTACAGGGGTTTTCGGGACTGCTGTGGCACTACTGTTAGGTTTCAGGACCAATCAAGCCTATGAACGCTGGTGGGAAGCCCGTATTATTTGGGGCGCCATTGTCAACGACTCTCGTACTTTGGTACGACAGGGCATAACCTTTTATGACCGGCAGGATAGTCAGTATGAATTTAGGATTAAAGAAATAGTTTTACGACAAATTGTGTGGTGCTATGCACTGGGTGAGTCCTTAAGGAAAGTGGACTTTTCCCCTAAGGTAGCTGGCTATTTAAAAATTCAGGACATTAATGACCAAAATGTTCCCAATGCTATACTATTAAAGCATTCAGAAGCATTGGCAATTGCAAAAAAGGAAAACCAAGTGAACGACTATCAGCAAGTACAGATAGATAGTACAATCGCTAGGTTATGCGATTCAATGGGCAAATGCGAAAGGATTAAAAACACGGTATTCCCCAAGGCACATAGCCTGTTGATCCACCTCATCATTTATGTATTTGCCACAATGCTTCCATTCGGCCTGTCTGATAATTACCTCTCTGTGGAAATTGGGCTTACCGTCGCTATCCCTATCATCTTTATAGCCATTGAGAAAACATCAATTTTAATGCAGGATCCGTTTGAAAACAACCCAATGGACACACCAATGACCGATTTGGCCCAAACTATAGAAATTAATCTAAAGGAGATGACAGGTGATGATGACATCCCCGAGAAAAAGAAACCTGAAACATATTACGTTTTATAATAATAAGGTGTAACCTGAATTAACGCTAATAGCCGGATTGGAGGGCTGCTTTGCTGAGCTTGACGGCGAAGCTTCAATAGAACAATTTAAAATTTATGAATATGTTACAGATCTTAAATTTAAAGCAAGAGAACCTTGTTGCCGCTAAAATCAGCGGAAAACTTACGGAAAAGGATATGGAAAAGATACATCCGCTCATCCACAACATCATTGAAAAAGGCCATAAAGTGGATTTCTATTTTGAAATGGAAGATTTTGAAGGCTATACCCTTAAAGGCTTTTGGGAAGACCTAAAGATTGATTCGGCACACTTGGGAGATTATGGCAAGATGGCTTTTGTGGGCAACAAAAAATGGCAGGAATGGGCCGCGAAGGCAACTGATTTTTTCATAAAGTCTGAAGTTAAATTTTTTGATATTAAAAATAAAGAGCAGGCAATGACCTGGGTCTCAACAAAAGGATGAAAAAGAAAAAACTACAGCTACGGGAGCTAAAAGGGAAACAGTCCACTGTAATTTCAGCAAGCGAAAAAAAGCTCAAAACCTATTTACCGGCAATTTTCAGCTTTGTGATGCTCATAGTTGGTATTGCCATTGACTATTTCGATGCCTTTCCTTTCTTTAAGGGATGGGTCAGGATTGTGTGGTACACGGTGGCTTACATCCCTGTTGGCTTTCCCGTCATCAAGGAGGGATGGGAAAGTATTAAAAATGGCGATTTCTTTACAGAATTTTTCCTGATGTCCATCGCAACCTTGGGAGCATTTGCCATAGGCGAATATCCAGAGGGTGTTGCCGTGATGTTGTTCTATGCCGTGGGCGAACTGTTCCAAAATGCTGCCGTAAACCGTGCCAAAGGAAACATTAGGGCGCTTCTGGATGCACGACCGGACGAGGCATTGGTCTATCGTAATGGGGACTTCGTTTCCGTCAATCCCGAAACGGTCAATATTGGCGAGAAGATACAGGTACGGGTGGGCGAAAAAATCCCGTTGGATGGCAAACTGTTATCAAACAAAGCATCGCTCAATACAGCTGCCATTACTGGCGAAAGCAAACCCGACACCATAACACAGAACGAAAAAGTCTTTGCGGGAAGCATCAATCTCGACGGTGTCATCGAAGTAGAAACCACCAAGAAATTCAAGGACAGTTCCATCGCCCGTATTCTGGAGATGGTACAGAATGCCACGGCCCGGAAATCGAAGACCGAATTATTTATCAGGAAGTTTGCACGGATTTATACGCCTATCGTGGTTTTCCTTGCTATCGCGCTCACTTTGTTACCATACTTTTTTGTCGATGAATATGTGTTTAGGGATTGGCTATACCGAGCTTTAATTTTCTTGGTGATTTCCTGCCCTTGTGCCTTGGTCATTTCCATTCCACTGGGCTATTTCGGCGGTCTGGGTGCGGCATCGCGCAACGGAATCCTGTTCAAAGGTGCATCCTTTCTCGATGCAATGACCAAAGTGAATACTGTGGTGATGGACAAAACCGGAACCGTTACCAAAGGGGTCTTTAAGATTAAGGAAGTGATAAATACATCCGCTTTTGCGGAAGTGGAATTTATGAAATACCTGATGGCGATGGAAGAACAATCTACCCACCCCATTGCAAAGGCAATTCTGGAATACAAGGCGGACGGTACTGATTTTAAGGCATCCGAAGTTTCTGAAGTTGCCGGTAAGGGATTAAAAGGCACGGTCAACCATAAGCAGGTCTTGGTCGGCAACAAAGCATTGATGACTTCCAATAGTGTTGATATTCCCCCTGAAACCGATGTGATAGTCGAATCTATAGTGATGGTCGCCATCGATGGAAAATTCGCAGGCTATGTGACCATTGCCGATGAACTTAAGGAAGACGCACATCACACCATTCAACAGATTCGGGAGGCCGGAATAGCTAAAATCATAATGCTCTCAGGAGACAAGGATTCCATAACCCAACAAGTTGCCAAGGAACTGAATATTGATTGGGCCAAAGGCGGCTTGCTACCCGAAGATAAGCTCAACGAGGTCGAAAAGCTCAAGGAACAACCTGAATCCACGGTAGCATTTATGGGCGACGGCATCAACGATGCACCCGTGCTTGCAGCCAGTGATGTGGGTATTGCAATGGGTGGTTTGGGCAGCGATGTGGCCATAGAGACCGCAGACGTTATCATCCAGACCGACCAGCCGAGCAGGATGGCCCGAGGAATCCAAATTGGACGCTCAACACGCCGTATCGTATGGCAAAATATTGGTCTTGCTTTTGGGGTAAAAGGGATTTTTCTCATTTTGGGTGCCATCGGTTTGGCTACGATGTGGGAGGCTGTGTTTGCCGATGTAGGTGTTTCGTTCGTTGCCATTCTCAATGCAATACGTTTGCAAAAAATGAATTGGAAATAGCAAAAATGTTAACCTTTAACAAATTACAAGCCCAAAACTGGATTAAATCTTAATTAACAATAACAAAACCATTAATAATATGAAAGACAAGGAAAAACACAGCAAAGGCGATGGCCACAATCACGACCACGGCGGCATCTTCGGCAAAAACACGGAGCTCTATTTTGCAATTTTAAGTGGGGTCACACTAATTACAGGTTTCCTGTTGGAAAAATATACAGGGGTTTCAGCTAACATCCCTTTTGGGCTCTATATTGCAGCCTATTTTTTTGGAGGTTATTTTACCCTAAAGGAGGCCATTACCAAAGTGTCCAAAGGCGAATTTGAAATCGATTTCCTGATGCTGGTCGCAGCTGCAGGAGCCGCCTATTTGGGCGAATGGGCAGAAGGTGCCTTGTTGCTCTTCCTTTTCAGTCTGGGTCACGCACTGGAAAACTACGCAATGGGCAAGGCAAAAAAGTCCATTGCAGCGTTAACAGACCTTGCGCCTAAAACCGCACTATTAAAGAAGGATGACGATACCGTTGAAGTCGGTATAGAAGAGTTACAGATAGGTGATACTATCGTGGTACGCCCCAACAGTAAAATATCTGCTGATGGTGTTATTGTAAAGGGCAATAGTAGTATAGACCAGTCACCCATTACCGGGGAAAGCGTTCCGGTGGACAAAACACCAATAGAAAATCCCGATAAGGAATATACAGCAAAAAGCGATATTCCCGACGAGAACCGTGTTTTTTCAGGAACCATCAATGGCAACAACACCCTCGAAATAAAGGTGATTAAAGAGGCAAAAGATTCTACCCTCAACCGCTTGGTCACTATGGTTCAAGAGGCCCAGGACCAAAAATCGCCCACACAATTATTGACCGACAAGTTTGAGCGGTACTACGTGCCATCGGTAATCTTATTGGTCATACTATTGAATTTTGCTTTCCTGGTCATTGATGAAACGTGGAATGAAAGCCTGTACCGTTCCCTGGCGGTACTTGTGGCAGCCAGTCCTTGTGCCTTGGCTATATCTACGCCATCTGCTGTATTGAGTGGTGTGGCAAGAGCAGCACGAGGCGGGGTTTTGATAAAAGGCGGTCGCCCCTTGGAAGACTTAGGGGTACTTACCGCTCTCGCTTTTGACAAAACGGGAACACTTACCGAAGGAAAACCAAAACTTACCGATGTCGAAAGTTTTGGCAACATAGATAAAAATGAACTGTTGGAAATTGCTATTGCGGTTGAGGAACTGAGCGACCATCCCCTGGCAAAGGCAGTTGTAAGGGATGGGATGGAGCGGCTTGGGAAGGACACCAAGATTCCGGATGCCGATGATTTGGAGGCCGTACAGGGCAAGGGCATAAAGGCAAACTATCAAGGGAATTCCATTTACATAGGCAATCTTGAGCTTTTTGAGGATATTGATAAAGGTGTTCCCAGCGATGTATCAGAAAAGGTAAGAGCACTTGAAGGGGAAGGAAAGACCACGATGCTAATAAAAAGGGGCGATGAATTTATAGGGATGCTCGGGCTGATGGACACCCCACGGGAAAAAGCCAAGGAAACCCTGGCCCAACTAAAGGAAATAGGCATCAAGAAAATGATAATGCTTACGGGCGACAACCAGAAAGTGGCCGACGCTGTAGCCGAGGAAATCGGGTTGACCGAAGCACGCGGAAGCCTGCTTCCCGAAGAAAAAGTGGAGGCCATCAAAAAACTTGCGGAACAGGAAAATAAACTGGCAATGGTGGGCGATGGTGTTAATGATGCACCTGCTATGGCAAACAGTACCGTTGGTATTGCAATGGGTGCAGCGGGAAGCGACGTGGCTTTAGAGACAGCAGATATAGCGCTGATGGCCGATAAACTGGAAACCCTACCCTTTGCCATTGGTTTGAGCAGAAAAGCAAAAGCTATTATCAGGCAAAACTTATGGGTAAGTTTGGGGGTTGTAGCCTTTTTAATCCCTGCGACCATAATGAGCTGGGCAAGTATCGGCATAGCCGTGGCGGTTCACGAAGGCTCTACGTTGGTAGTGGTGGTCAATGCATTGAGCTTGCTCGCCTATAGGAAATAAATGTAATAAAGGAGATTGCTTTTGAATCAAGCTTAAAATGACCAAAACGGAAAAAATATTGTCAAATCACGGTATTCGCCCTACTCAAATGAGGTCCAAGATATACAGGTATCTGAGGAGGAAGCAAAGTGCCGTGTCCTTTTCCGATTTAAAAAAGGTCTTTGCCGAAAAGAGCGAAACCAATAAAACAGCAAACAGAACGACCTTTTATCGCAACCTTAAGATTTTTGAGGATAAAGGACTAATTCATCAGATTAATGATGGTACGGGCGTAGCAAAATTTGCGATTTCTGATGAAAATACAAAAAGTAAATACGGTACGGATTTACATCTGCATTTTCATTGTACCGAATGTAAGAAAACAATCTGTTTGCCAAATAAAATACCGGAAGAAAATTTACCAAGTGATTATAAAATAAACGATGTCAACTTGGTATTAAAAGGGATATGCGTGAAATGTAAGGAAAAATAACAGGTGGGAGTTCCAGAACTTTGAACCCTTGCGCCTAAGAGTCAAGTTCAAGGTTCTTCCACCTTATTTAACCAAAAAAAATACAACTATAGAAAAATATGATATAACAATTATTGGTTTGTGTTTTGGCGATAATGGAATTCAGGGCAGCGGCAGAGGATATCGCACGGATGCCGCATGGGCATCCCGCATTTTCAGAAACCTTTAAGGAAGCCTTTCTGGCCGCTACCGAAGATAGGGCATTGCATATATAAATATTGGGGCAAGTAATACCATATAAAATATAAGATGATGAAGAAAATTCAGAAGCTAACCCAAGAAATCAACGAATTGACAGTAAGGATAGAACAAGAATATCCCGAACTCTATCGGTATTTGGATGAGAATCCCATAACGATTTCCGTAGATGATGAAGCAAAACCGACTTATAATTCGTTCGTCGATTATTTGGAAAGCTTAAAATCGATTTTGGAAAAATATATGGAATCCCACAAATAAGTAAAGATTTAAAACACCAACCGTAGAATTTAATACAGATTATTTAAATGTCCGATATAAATAAAAGCACTTTTAAGGTAAGTCAAATGGATTGCCCTTCCGAAGAACAGATGATAAGGATGAAACTGGAGTCAAACCCTCAAATCAAATATTTGGACTTTGACATTCCGAATAGAAGGTTGGAAGTGTACCATCAGGGGAATGCCCAAGAAGTAAACAAGGCACTGGGCGAATTGAAGCTGGGAGAAAAACTCTTGGGAACGGAGAAGGCGGAAACACCTATTTCCGAGGACGAGACCAAACAAAAGAAGATACTCTGGTGGGTCTTGTACATCAATTTTGGGTTTTTCGTTATCGAAATGACCACGGGTTGGATTTCTTCCTCGATGGGTCTAATTGCCGATTCACTGGATATGCTGGCCGATTCCATTGTGTACGCATTGAGCCTTTTTGCCGTAGGCGGCGCTATTTCCAGAAAAAAGAAAGTGGCGAAATTCAGTGGCTATTTTCAGATGGCGTTGGCCCTTCTGGGATTTTCGGAAGTCGTGAGAAGGTTTTTGAGTAGTAGCGAAACCCCTTTGTTCCAATGGATGATTATCGTTTCCATTTTCGCCCTTATCGGCAACCTCGTTTCCCTATGGTTGATAAACAAGGCCAAAAGCAAGGAAGCGCATATGCAGGCAAGTGCCATCTTTACCTCAAACGACATTATTGTGAACGGCGGGGTAATACTGGCAGGGGTGCTGGTTTATTTTTTAGACAGTAAATGGCCCGATTTGGTCATAGGCGGTATTGTATTTGCCTTTGTGATGCGAGGAGCCATTAGAATTTTAAAATTGTCCAAATAACGTATTGGGAAGAAAAGAAATAGCAAAAGAAAGATTTTGGAAAGGAATCCAAATGCCATATCCCGAATAGGACTCAAAACTACCCTCGTAGGTATTTTGATCAGTGCATTATTGGCATTGATTAAAGGTTTGGGCGGGGTGTTCGGGCATTCTTATGCCCTTATTGCCGATGCGATCGAATCCGGAGCGGATGTGTTGACATCCGCACTATTATGGGCCGGGTTGAGATGGTCGTCAAGGCCACCGGATGAAAACCATCCCTACGGACACGGTAAGATAGAGGCCCTGGTGGCGGTGGGTATTGCCATAGCCCTAACCATTGCAGGTGGTATAATTATAAGGGACAGCATCGACCATATTCTGGTACCCCACAAAACTCCTGCACCCTTCACACTCTTCATACTGGTATTTGTTGTCCTCACGAAAGAGGCGTTGTATCGCTATGTCATGAAAACAGGTGATGAAATCAATAGTTCGGCCGTCAAGGCCGATGCATTTCACCATAGGAGTGATGCCATTACGTCGATAGCCGCTTTTATAGGGATTTCCATAGCATTGATCGGTGGCGAAGGGTTTGAGATAGCGGATGATTTCGCGGCACTCATTGCAGCGGGCATTATTCTGTTCAATGCCTATAAAATAGCTAGGTCATCGGTAAGGGAGTTGCTGGACGAAGCTGTTGAGCCTGAATTTCGAAATGAGGTTATCCGACTGGCCGAAGCCGTTCCTGAAGTGGTAAGGGTAGAGCGCTGCCATTCCCGAAAGATGGGAACGGCCTTTCATATCGATATGCATATTTGGATCGATGGGGAATTAACTGTGACCGAGGGCCATGATATTGCACACAAAGTAAAGGAGAGATTGTTCAGGTCATATTCCGAGATACTTGACGTGCACATCCATATCGAACCTAGCAAAGAGAGAAATGTTAAAATGACAGAATTATGAACATATGGCCATGGGTACTCGTTTTGGGCCTAGCGGCCTGGGCAGCACACTGGGGTGCGGATCGATTGTTGACTCCTTTAAAGTTGCTCCGCAAGCAATGGGGGCTTACCGCATCCGCTGGAGCCGCTTTTCTTGCCCTTGTAACGGCCAGTCCTGAAGTTGCCATCAATATAACCAGTGCGGCACGGGACGTTTCCGATATTGGCCTGGGCAACTTATTGGGTTCCAATATTATTTCCATTCCCTTGATGGTGACCATAGCTTATTTTGCTTCCAGGAAACAATTCAAGAACAACAAGGAACATCAAGAACATCTTGATAAAAACATTCTGGCGTTGAACAAACGTTCGGTTTCCGTACTGTCCCTTCCTTATCTGGGCATTATCGCCCTTGTGGCCATTTTAACTCTGCCAAAGCCCTGGCGTGGCCTGCAACATGTGGACGGGTGGATTATGCTGGCGGCCTATGCTGCGTTCTTGACCCACGCAATCATAAAAGGCAAGGAAAAGGGCAAAAAAGTAGAATGGAACAAAAAACAGGTCTGGTTATCGATTGCCGGGGCCTTTGCGATAGCAGTTGGCGCTTTTTTCATAGTGAAGGCGACCGAAAATATTGTTTCTGCCCTAAATATTTCTGAAATCGTGGGAGGCCTTTTCATCACGGGCATAATGACCACGGCACCGGAAATATTCAAGACCTGGAGCGTGGTAAAAGGGGGCGAGGTGACAGCGGGCACCACCAGTGTTATTGCAGACAATGCCGTAACGATGACGGTGGCATTTTTTCCGCTGGCTTTGGTAACCACCCCCATTGAGGACTTTGAACTGTTCTGGGTCAACATGGCCTTTGTCGGGCTTATGCCGCTGCTTTACACACTATTTGTGCACCAAAGCAAGGAACTGCACGGTTTCTCTCGTTGGCAGATTTTTGTATTTGATGCGGCATATATAGTTTATTTATTGGTCATGGTTTTTTACGTGTTGAAACTTTTTTGATAGATGAAAGACGAACTTTTTAAAGATTGCTCGATGAGGCTCAATATGCTGGATGAAAACATCCACAAATTGGCCGTAAAGTATGCTGAAGAATACTATACGACAAACCAATGCTCCAAGGAGGAAGCCCTTGAACGCGGCATTGTAAAAGCAGAGATGGAAGGGCGAAAGCTCTAAAAAAAGTATACAATATGGACTGGACATTTGAAGATTTCAAAACAAAACTTGATGGCCTACAGCCGTCAGTTCGGAAGAAGGCCCTCAAAATTGCACAAGAATTGGTAAAGGAGAATGGGTATTCTCGTGAGAAGGCCATTACGGAGGGAATCAAACGTGCAGAAGAATGGTTTTATGACCTTAGGGGATAGCATTGGTGCGTTGATTTTAGTAAAGCACAGTATAATATGTCACGGGAAAGGAGAAAGCGGAGACTAGAGGAAAAAAAGGGGAATTCAATAAACAGGAAAGTAAGAACCAGAAAGGAGAAAGGGTATTGCCTGTTGGTTTTTGTGGCAATGTTCCTTGCGGTGCTGACAATTGCCTTTCTAGATGCAATTCTATATGGTTTTTACCTACTTTTCAATTGAATAATTAAACCTAAAAAGAAAGATTAATGGAGTCAAATCAATAAAAACAAAATGATATGAAAGATGACGGAATTTTAATACCTGTAGATTTTACACAGGTTTCAAAAAATGCGGTGAGCTACGCAATTGGGCTAGCACAAAAATTGAAATCAAAACTGGTTTTTGTCCACGCCTATTCAGTGGCATATCCATCCGGTACGCCCATCGGGATGGCAACTATGGCACACAATGTAACAGATACCACAGCATCACAAGAAAAAATCAATAAAGAAAAATTGGATAAGTTTCTAAGAGGCTTTCCTGAACTGGACAAGTTGGAATTTCAAGCAATGGTCGGTTTCGGGGCAACGGTCGATGTGATTTCTAGCCTGGCTAAGGAAATGAATACCAGTCTTGTCGTTATGGGTACCAAGGGTACGGCTTCGGGATTTGATGAAATTTTTATTGGAACCGTTACCGAAAAGGTGACACAAAAGGCACCTTGTCCTGTACTGGCCGTACCTGAAGATGCCAGCTATACTGCGTATAGGCGTATCGGGGTCGCAGTGGATACGGATAGTACGGATTATAAAATAGATTTTGAAATATTGTCCAGATTATTGGAAAACTATAGTGCACAGTTGCACTTTGTACATATAGCGGACAAACAGGAAAGGGTGCTGGAGAAAGCATTTATTCGTGAAAGATTTGGCAAACTTCTTGTACCTAAGCAATGGTTCTTTACAGTTATCCAGGAAGACAAACCCGAAGAGGGTATCGATGAATTTTTGACTGAAACCCCAATAGACCTATTGGTTTTGCTTTACAGGGAACACGGATTTTTTGAGGCACTTTTCAAAAAGGGGCTAAGAAAAAAAATGCTGTATGCCTCCAAGGCCCCATTGCTGATAGTTAAGTAGCTTTTCTACCTATGTGATACTCTAGTAAATATTAGGTATAGCTTACTATGCGAAATTATCGTGCTCATTCTGGGTGCAGGTGGATTGGCTACCATGTGGGAAGCAGTGTTCGCAGATGTTGGTGTTGCAATGTTGGCTATTTTGAATGCGATTCGATTGCAGAAGATGAAGTGGAAAAGTTCCTAATGGATATCGAAGGGGTCGAAGAAGTACACGATTTACATATCTGGGCAATGAGTACCACGGAAACGGCACTTTCTACCCATCTGGTCGTTCCCGATGGACACGAGGACCAATTTATATACGACATCCGGGAACAATTGCACGATAAATTTGAAATAACGCATACCACCCTGCAAATCGAAAAAGAATTTGGGGACAAAGAATATAAACCCTATCAAGGTCTGGAATAATAAAATCACGATGAAGAAAAAACAAAATCTTAGGGATATCGATACCCGGAAACATTCTGGCGAACACAGCCACGATGATGGCCATAACCACAGTAGTCCGGAAAAGGCATCAAAATTTAGAACCTACCTACCTGCTATTTTTAGCTTTGTAATGCTGATTGTGGGTATTGCCATCGATTTTTTCGATGCCTTCCCATCTTTCACGGGTTGGATTCGTATTCTTTGGTATGTTGTAGCCTATATTCCTGTTGGGTTTCCCGTTATTATTGAAGGCTGGAAAAGTATAAAAAACGGCGACTTCTTCACGGAATTTTTCTTGATGTCTATTGCCACTTTGGGGGCTTTTGCCATAGGTGAATATCCCGAAGGTGTGGCCGTGATGTTGTTCTATGCCGTAGGCGAACTGTTCCAGAATGCCGCCGTCAACCGTGCCAAGGGAAACATCAAGGCTTTGCTCGACGTACGCCCCAATGAAGCACTGGTACATCGTGATGGTGACTTTGTTTCAGTTAATCCGGAAACTGTTTTCATTGGCGAGAAAATTCAGGTACGTGTCGGCGAGAAAGTACCGCTTGATGGCATCCTACTTTCGGAAAAAGGCTCGTTTAATACTGCGGCGTTGACCGGAGAAAGCAAACCCGATACCATTGCAAAGAATGAAAAGGTCTTTGCAGGTAGCATCAACCTCGATGGTGTTATCGAAGTGGAAACGACCAAGGAATTCAAGGACAGTTCCATTGCGCGTATTCTCGATATGGTACAAAATGCAACGGCACGAAAATCAAAGACAGAATTGTTTATCCGAAAGTTTGCACGGATTTATACACCTATCGTTGTTTTCCTAGCTATCGGTCTAACATTCTTGCCCTACTTTTTTGTTGATGATTATGTGTTTAGGGATTGGCTGTATAGAGCATTGATATTTCTCGTGATTTCGTGTCCCTGTGCATTGGTCATTTCGATTCCATTGGGTTATTTCGGTGGTTTGGGTGCGGCATCTCGAAACGGGATTCTGTTCAAAGGAGCATCTTTTCTCGATGCAATGACCAAGGTAAATACCGTTGTAATGGACAAAACAGGAACGGTAACCAAGGGGGTATTTAAGATTAAGGAAGTGGTAAACAGCTCGGCTTTTACCGAAGCTGAATTTATGCAGTACCTAATGGCCATGGAAGAACAATCTACCCATCCGATTGCCAAAGCAATTTTGGAATACAAGGCAGACGGTGCGGATTTTGAAGCGACCGAAGTTTCAGAAGTAGCCGGAAAAGGTTTAAAAGGTACGGTCAACGGAAAGACCGTGTTGGTCGGCAACAAGGCTCTGATGACCGCAAACGGAATAGACGTTCCCTCTGAAACCGATAGTATTGTTGAGTCTATCGTCATGGTCGCCAATGACGGAAAATTTGCAGGCTACGTGACCATTGCCGATGAACTGAAGGAAGATGCGCATCAGGCCATAAAGCAAATTAGGGAATCGGGTATTTCCAAGATTATTATGCTCTCCGGCGATAAGGATTCCATAACTCAAAAGACCGCAAAAGAATTGAAAATCGATTGGGCAAAAGGGGGTTTGCTACCAGAAGATAAGCTTAACGAAGTGGAAACGTTGAAAAAGCAACCCAATACCAAAGTTGCATTTATTGGCGACGGCATCAATGATGCACCGGTGCTTGCGGCAAGTGATGTAGGTATCGCAATGGGAGGCTTGGGCAGCGACGTGGCAATAGAAACAGCAGATGTTATCATCCAGACCGACCAACCAAGCAAAATAGCAAGAGCGATTAAAATTGGACGCTCAACGCGTAAGATTGTTTGGCAGAATATTGGTTTGGCATTTGGAGTGAAAGTTATCGTTCTTATTCTCGGCGCAGGTGGTTTAGCAACAATGTGGGAAGCTGTTTTTGCAGATGTTGGGGTTGCATTGCTGGCTATTTTTAATGCGGTGCGGTTGCAGAAAAAGAAGTGGGAATGATATATTATAAAAGAAATACTATATTCCATTATGCCTAAAAATGAACCAATAAAACAGCATTATATCCCTCGCTCCTACCTTAAAAATTTTGGTGTTGAGGGTAAAAACGGAAACTATTTCGTGGATGCCTACAAACTAGAAGACGAATTTCTTTTAGAATACATCAGCACGAAAAGCATCTGCTTCAAAAAAAACCTCTATACTATTCCCAATGCAGAGGTCGATAAGAAATATGCTTTGGAACTTCATTACGCTGAACACGTAGATTCAGAATTTCCAAAGATATATGCTCTGCTGGTAGATGAAAAGACAATAGTTCTGACACCTGAACAAAAAAGACAGGTATTATACGTTTGCCTATCGCTCTACTTCCGCACCCCGAAAGTTCTTAATCATCAGAATGCGTTCACTGACCAGATTTTAGATAGGATGTTGCTCTATGCTGATGCTAATGGCGATGTAAAGTTCTCATTTGAAGAGGAAAAATACGAATTCAATAAAAAAGACATTGATAAAGTTAGACACGAATTCAAAGAGCGCAATAGACTAAAATTCATAGTCAATCATCTGGAAAGATGGAAAGAATTTGTGGACTTCAAATATGATTGCACCATAAATGTACATCAAATAAATGATGCCAATGCGCCATTGATTACTTGCGATAATCCCCTTTCGATACGTGGCATGAATTCAACACGATTCGAAGGTCTGTTCAATCCCGATTCGGTAATAACCTTGCCTTTGGACACAAAATATTATCTGGAAATCTTTCCCAATAATATAGCCGATGGTCAGACAAGAATTAATAGAATGGTTCATGATAGGGATTACGTTTTTACTACGAACGCAATTATCCAGAGTAATGCGGAAAAATTAATAATTGGCAAGCCGGGAACGATTGAAAGACATTTCGAGATTCAATCAAGCTATGAAGAGGATGACAATGCCGAACGATTTGTTGAAAAAGCAAAGTTTAAGCTTGAAGAAATGCAAAAGTTTCACAAACTTTGCGAGACTTCAGGATTTCCTTCAGAAAAAGCGACTGCTCAACTAAAAACAATGTTGGCTCACGAACATTTTAAAAATGAAAATCAACTGCTACAATTAAAACGATTGCTCATTGTTTTGGGTAAATGGAAATAGCGCAGAATGCAGAAACCCTGAAATTAAAGTTCTGTTAATCACAATAAGAACTGTTAAAATTTTGTAATTTTACATCGATGAAAAAGGTTTTCCATAAAATATTATCCGTTTTGATGGCATTTGTGGTGTTGTTCACTACAATGTCGTTTACGGTGGATATGCACTATTGTGGGGACTCTCTGGTCGATTTTAGTCTTTTTACAAAAGCCGAAGGTTGTGGGATGGAAAAAGCACAGCCGGCCAAAAGCTGTGAAAATCCTTCGATGACCGAAAAATCTTGTTGTACCGACCAACAGATTGTCAAGGAAGGACAAGACGATCTAAAAACTTCATTCAACAAACTGACATTCGAGCAACAGACTTTCGTTGCCACATTTTTCTACACCTATATCAATCTCTTTGAAGGACTTGATGAAAACATCGTTCCCTTCAAGGATTACTCACCCCCCTTTATTGAACGGGACGTGCAGACCCTGTACGAGACATATTTAATTTGATTTTTAGACAGTAAATTATTTGCCCTTCGGTACTTCCGTTTTGGGCTCGTTTTGTTGTGTTCTATTTTCAGAATGCCGCAAGACAATCCCTTTGTATAACTGTCTAATTATCATCCAATATGCTGAATAAAAGCATAAAATTTCTTATCGAAAACAAGCTAGTTGCAGTTTTGATGCTCGCCCTATTTGTGGGCTGGGGCATCGTCAACGCACCATTTAGTTGGGAAACAGGATTATTGCCCAGCGACCCTGTAGCCGTGGATGCCATACCCGATATCGGCGAAAACCAACAGATTGTTTTTACCAAATGGCAAGGGCGTTCCCCACAGGACATCGAGGATCAGATTACCTATCCGCTTACCACATCCCTGTTAGGGATTCCGGGTGTTAAGACCATCCGCAGTTCCTCGATGTTCGGGTTTTCGAGCATCTATATCATTTTTGAAGAGGATATCGAATTCTACTGGTCGCGTAGCCGCATCCTTGAAAAGCTAAATTCTCTTCCAAGTGGTCTATTGCCCGATGGTGTGAATCCCGCCTTGGGTCCGGATGCTACGGGATTGGGTCAGATTTTCTGGTACACCCTCGAAGGTCGTGATAAAGATGGAAATGTAACGGGCGGATGGGATTTGCAGGAACTTCGCAGCATACAGGACTATTACGTAAAATATGCACTCTCTTCTGCAAGCGGCGTATCGGAAGTGGCATCCATAGGCGGTTATGTTCAGGAATATCAGGTAGATGTTTACCCCGAAAAGATGCGGCAGTATAATATCGGTCTGGCCGATATCGTAAAGGCGGTCAAGGAAAGCAATCAGGATATTGGTGCACAGACCTTGGAAATGAACAAGGCCGAATACCTGGTACGCGGTCTGGGTTATGTAAAATCCATTTCAGATATCGAAAATGCCGTAGTCGATTCCGAAAATTTCACCTCCATCAGAATTAAGGATGTGGGCAATGTCCATTTAGGTCCGGCTACCAGACGTGGGATATTAGACAAAGAAGGTGCCGAAGTTGTAGGCGGTGTGGTTGTCGCTCGCTACGGTGCCAACCCTTTGGAAGTCATCAATAATGTAAAGGAACAGATCAACGAATTAAGTGCGGGACTTCCCTCAAAGGAACTGGCAGACGGTAAAACCTCACAAGTAACCATAGTCCCCTTTTACGACCGTACCGAACTCATTCAGGAAACTTTGGGTACGCTCAACGAGGCCCTGACCTTGGAAATCCTGATTACTATTTTGGTCATTATCATTATGGTTTTCAATCTTCGAGCCTCTATCCTGATTTCTGGACTGCTACCTGTGGCGGTATTAATGGTATTTATCACGATGAAACTTTTTAATGTAGACGCGAACATCGTCGCCCTCTCTGGAATCGCCATTGCCATCGGTACCATGGTCGATGTGGGTGTCATCCTTGCCGAGAATATGATCCGCCATCTGGAAGATGAAGGCTTACGAGTAAATGAAAACGGCAAAGCCTATACCACTAACGAAATCGTCTATAATGCCACCGCCGAAGTTTCGGGCGCTATCGTTACAGCGGTAATGACTACGATAATCAGTTTCCTTCCGGTGTTTACAATGGTAGGTGCCGAGGGAAAATTGTTCCGACCCCTTGCTTTTACCAAAACAATGGCACTCGCTGCGGCATTGGTTATTGCACTGTTTCTTATACCACCTTTTGCGGCAACTTTTTTTAGGGAAAGGAAAATGCGGGAGCGGCTCAAATATGCCATCAATGGAATTTTGATTCTATTGGGATTCACTTCCGTAGTCTTCGGATATTGGATAGGATTGGTACTTGTCGCTTTTGGTGCAGTAGCCTTTCTATCAATGCGTGTTACGCTTTCGCGGAAGCAAAAAAATCTTATAAATACGGCTATCGCTACCATTGCCGTAGTGTTTCTATTGGCGGAATACTGGCGACCCCTCGGGTTTGACCGTAGCCTGACAATGAACCTAATTTTTGTGGCTGTAAGCTGTTTTGGGGTTCTGGGCATCTTTTCGTTGCTCAGGAAATACTACGACCGTATCTTGAAATGGGCATTGCAAAACAGGTTGTTGTTTCTTGTGATTCCTACTACGCTGCTTGTTCTCGGTTTCTTCATTATGCGCAACACGGGCAAGGAATTTATGCCAGCTCTCAACGAGGGTTCGTTCCTGCTGATGCCTACGTCGCTTCCACACGCTGGGGTTGAAGAAAACAAACGGGTCTTGCAGCAATTGGATATGGCCGTGGCCACCATCCCTGAAATCGAGACTGTGGTCGGAAAGGCAGGAAGAACAGAATCTGCACTCGATCCTGCACCGCTCTCGATGTACGAAAACGTGATTCAGTACAAGTCCGAGTATATGCGCAACGCTTCAGGGGAACGGCAACGCTATCGGGTAAATGATGACGGACTGTTTGTGTTGAAAAACGAAAAGTTACATATCAATCCGAACAATGAAGTAGAAAACGATGCCAATTATGAAGCATCTCAATTGCAAACTACCGTCACAAGAAACGAATTGATTCCCGATGACGATGGCGAGTACTACCGCAACTGGCGACCTGAAATCCAAAGCCCGGATGATATCTGGAACGAAATTGTTAGGGTAACAAAATTACCCGGCGTCACATCCGCACCCAAACTACAGCCCATTGAAACCCGTTTGGTGATGCTACAGACGGGAATGCGTGCGCCGATGGGCATCAAGGTCAAGGGGCAGGACTTACGTGAGATCGAGGCGTTCGGACTTAAGCTCGAAGAAATTTTGAAACAGGCCGAAGGGGTCAAGGAACAGGCCGTATTTGCAGACCGTATCGTGGGCAAGCCCTATCTATTGGTCGATATTAAAAGGGAACAACTGGCACGTTACGGTGTTTCGATTATGGACGTGCAGGAAATCCTGCAAGTGGCCGTTGGCGGAATGCCCCTGACCCAGACGGTGGAAGGCCGAGAGCGGTATGCGGTTCGGGTACGCTATCCCCGTGAGCTACGTGATAACCCGACCGACTTAAAGAACATCTACGTTCCCGTAGAAAAAGGCAGTCCTGTTCCATTAGGCGAATTGGTTGATATTCGATATGAGCAAGGCCCACAGGTTATCAAAAGCGAGGATACGTTTTTGGTAGGTTATGTCCTGTTCGATAAACGCGACGGCTTTGCCGAAGTGGATGTGGTGGAAAACGCCCAGGCAATGATTCAGGACAAAATAGACAACGGTGAACTGACCGTTCCCAAGGGCATCAGTTACAAGTTTACCGGAACTTACGAAAACCAGTTACGTGCCGAGAAAACCTTGTCCGTCGTGGTACCCCTGTGCCTGATAATCATATTCCTCATTCTGTACTTTCAGTTTAAGTCCGTATCCACCTCATTGATGGTGTTTACCGGTATCGCCATAGCCTTCGCAGGTGGCTTTGTGATGATTTGGCTATACGGACAGGATTGGTTTCTGAATTTCAGTTTGTTCGGTGAAAACCTTCGCGAGCTGTTCAACATCAAGACCATTAACCTGAGCGTCGCGGTCTGGGTAGGGTTCATCGCGCTTTTTGGCATCGCTACGGATGACGGTGTGGTGATGGCGACCTATCTCGACCAGAGTTTTGTTAGGGAAAAACCCAACGACAAAACGGGTATCCGTCAGGCTACCCGCGAAGCGGCAGGAAAGCGTATCCGTCCCTGTTTGATGACAACCGTAACCACAGTTTTGGCATTATTGCCAGTGCTGACATCCACAGGAAAGGGAAGTGATATTATGATTCCGATGGCCATCCCCATTGTGGGCGGGATGCTCATTGATGTAACCTCGTATTTCCTGTTGCCAGTCCTTTATAGCTGGCGGGAAGAATATAAACTTAAACGCACGAGCAAATGAAAAATATAAAAATCATAATTGGATTGTTGCTTGTTTCCGCTGAAGTTTATGCTGAGCGAACACGAAGTGCGAAAGCCCTCCTGAACGCATTGCTAATATTGAGCATTGGACTGATTTCAATCGGCGGGCAGGCGCAACAATTACAATCCTACATTCAAGAAGCCGAAAGAAACAATCCTGAGATTCAAGCCTACGAGCTGCGGTACAATATTGCCGAGAAAAAGGTCAATGAGGTCAATACACTACCCAATACTACAGTAAGTGCGGGCTATTTTGTAAGCGAACCCGAAACAAGAACGGGTGCGCAACGGGCAAGGTTCTCTATTTCGCAGATGTTGCCGTGGTTCGGCACTATAACCGCTCGGGAAAACTATGCGGGTTCGATGGCGGAAACCGAGTTTGTGGAAATTGCCATTGCCAAAAGAAAACTGGCACTCTCGGTCGCCCAATCCTATTACCAACTGTATTCCATCAGGGCAAAGCAGGATGTGCTCGATGAGAATGTCCAACTGCTACAAACCTACCAACGGCTGGCACTGACCTCGGTTGAAGTTGGGAAAGCCTCTGCGGTGGATGTGTTGCGATTACAGATTCGACAGAACGAACTGCAACAGCAAAAAGAAGTTTTGCAGGAAGACTATTTGGCGGAACAGGCGAGCTTCAACAATCTCTTGAATCGCAAAGAAAGTATTGCCGTGGCAGTCGTCCCAGAAATCACCATTCCGACGGAAGACCCGATGTATAGCGAAGAAGGCTTGGCACTCAATCCCGAACTGCTCAAATACGACAGGCTTTACGAATCCATCGAGCAATCGGAATTGCTCAACCAAAAGGAAAGCGCACCGAACATCGGTTTTGGATTAGACTATGTACCTGTTTCCGAGCGGCCAGATATGACCTTCAGTGATAATGGTAAAGATATCGTGATGCCAATGGTATCGCTGTCCATACCCATTTTCAACAACCGTTATTCCTCGATTTCCAAACAGAACGAACTGAAACAACTGGAAATCGAATCCCAGAAAAACGACCGATTGAATACGTTGGAAACCGCTTTCGCGAAAGCAACATCGCAACGCAATCAAGCACGAATAAAATTCAATACACAGCAAAAGAATCTTAATCAGGCAAAGGATGCCGAGGAAATCCTGATAAAGAACTATGAAACAGGCACCATCGATTTTAACGATGTGCTGGACATTCAGGAACTGCAGTTAAAATTTCAAGTGAACCAAATCGAATCAGTGCAATTGTATTATGTGCAATCGGCAATTATCAACTATTTAATCAATTGATTATGGTCAAGGATTTCTATATAAAAAATATGGTTTGTGAACGATGCATCAAGGTGTTGAAGGATGAATTGAATGCACATAACATTGACTTGCTCCAGGTAGAATTAGGCCGTTTGCGATTGGATATTGAAGACCATGATGTAGATAAACTCGAAAATTTATTGAAAGAAAACGGTTTTGCACTCATCACTTCGACCGAGGATAAATTGACGGAGAAAGTAAAAATTGAATTGATAAAGTTACTGAATATGATGCCACTTGAGATTAACGGTAAGCTATCAGATTTTCTTGCGGATAAATTACAAAGGGACTATTCGAAAATCAGCAAGGTGTTTTCCATTACAGAGGGCATCACTATTGAAAAATATTTTATCAAACTGAAGATAGAAAAGGTCAAGGAACTTATCCAGACACCCGAATACAATTTTACGGAAATAAGCCAGATGCTCGATTACAGCAACGTCAATCATTTAAGCAAACAATTTAAAAGCGAGACTGGAATGAGCCTTAGCGACTACAAGGATGGCCAGAAAAATTTTAGAAATCCTTTGGACAAAATTGTATAGATATGAACCAGAATTATGATACAACATACTGAATACCAGTAATATTTTTGTTGAACAATAACAATGAGAAAACTATGAAATTACTAAGAATTATCACATTACTCCTGTTTTCTTCTACGGTATTCGCCCAAGTGGGAACTAACGGACAGGATAGAAAGGAAGAGGGGCGACCTGTTAAGGAATACAGTCTTGTTTTGGAAAATAATAAAATAACGCTTGGAGGAGTAACGGCAAACGGGATGACCATCAATGGTAGTATTCCCGGCCCAGTCTTGGAATTTACCGAAGGCGACTTGGCCATCATCAACGTAACCAATAAAATGGATGTTGAAACATCGGTACACTGGCACGGATTGATACTCCCCAATTTTTATGATGGGGTTCCCTATTTGACCACACCCCCAATAGAACCTGGAACCACTTTTCAATATAGAATACCCATTAACCAATCGGGTACCTACTGGTACCATTCGCATACGATGCTCCAAGAACAAAAGGGTGTTTATGGCTCCATTATGATTCAGCCCAAGGAAAAAACATTGGAATATGATAAGGATTTGGTCGTGGTACTCTCTGACTGGACCAACGAAAAACCAATGAACGTACTGCGAAACCTTAAGCGCGGGAATGAGTGGTATCAAGTAAAAAAAGGTACGGCGGTTCCTTTGGGGAGGGTCATCAAAGAGGGTGCATTTGGTGCTCAACTCAAGTTTTGGAGAGACCGTATGGAAGGTGCGGATATAGCCGATATCTATTATCCGGCATTTCTGACCAATGGGAAAATTTTGGCGGAATATCCAGAATTCGAGGCGGGCGAAAAAGTGCGGCTTCGTTTTATTAATGCCTCCGCTTCCACCTATTATTGGATGGATTTCGGTGGCGGCAACCCTATGGTGGTCTCCGGTGATGGTATCGATGTGGAACCGGTTTCCAAAACTCGTTTCCTTTTTGGTATTGCCGAGACCTATGATGTTATCGTTACCGTTCCCGAGGGTACCTTGGAGGTGACGGCCACGGCACAGGATGGCTCTGGAAGCACTTCGTTGCGCTTGGGCCAAGGAACCCTGTATCCGGCAAAAAGAATTGACAGGCCCGATAAGGTGGCAATGATGAAACAGATGGCCAAAATGGATATGAAAATGGGCGCACCTGCAATGGCCGGTAACAAAAAGAAGAACACTCCGGAATATCTGATGCAAAAGTACGGAATGAAGATGGATATGAAAGACGGCAAGATGAATATGGGAATGCACGATAAGATGTCAGTGAATAATGGCCAAATGGATAAAATGAAAATGGATGACCAAAAACCTATGGATATGAATGAAAATCATATGCAAATGGAGATGGACAAAAAGATGGACGGTATGGAGGGAATGAACCCGCCTGCCGGACCGGCAGGAAAGGATTCAATGCCTATGAACCAAAAGAACGCATCCAATAAAATGAAGGGTCATATGGGTCACAATATGTCTATGATGAAGAAAGACACTTCATCTTTTGATTATGATACCCGAAAAACCTACTTCAACTATGATTTCTTAAAGGCAACCGAAAATACGACCTACAATGCTGATTTGCCCGTGAACGATATTCTATTGAACCTGACCGGGAATATGCAACGGTATGTATGGAGTTTGAACGGTGTGCCGCTTTCAGAAACGGATAAAATTAAAATCAAAGGAGGTAAAGTAACCCGCATTACGCTCAACAACCTTACAATGATGCACCACCCGATGCACCTACACGGGCATTATTTTAGGGTAATCAACGAAAATGGCGAACGTTCCCCATTAAAGCATACCGTCAATGTGCCACCGATGCAGAAAGTGGTCATCGAGTTTTACAACGAGGAGTATGGCGATTGGTTCTTTCACTGCCACATCCTGTACCACATGATGGGTGGTATGGCACGCATTTTCAGTTATGATACCCCAAGGGATGAAAGGATGCAGGATTTTCCTGTTAAAAAACTGATTGACGAAACAGACCATTATTATTCGTGGGGGATGGCGCGCTTGGGCTCAAACTTCAATGAACTCTTTTTAATGTCAAGCAATATCCGCAACGAGTTCGGACTACGGGCTGAATTTGACTATGACAAAAACTTTGAAGCCGAAGTAAACTATAACAGATACCTTAATGATTGGGTGCGCCTCTATGTAGGGGTAAATACCGAAACCTCCACACCCGATTCTTATAACACCTTTAATACGGTAGGTTTGGTGGGTTTAAAATACTTTACTCCGTACCGCTTCAATGTAGATGTGAGTATGGACCACCAACTAAGGCCAAGAATTCGTCTGGACCGGGAATTCTTGATTTTTCCGAGAATTTTTCTGGAAGGTGAATACGAATACCGGGCCGACTTTGGTTGGGTGAACGATATTGGGGATTCATCTTATCAAAGCGAAACCCAGTGGTTGGTGGGAGCCTCTTATATCCTATCCCGAAATTTTTCAATACAAGCAAATTACAATAACCGATATGGCTGGGGTGGCGGCCTTTTAGCCCGATTTTAACAAGTAACAATTTAAAACAAACACAAAATGAAAACAGTAAAGAGAACAATAGGTACAATGGCACTTGCTGCCATAGTGATGGTAACAGTTTCCTGCAAGGACGGAAATAAGAACGAACCCGCCAAGCCAATGAGCAATGAAATGCATCAGGAAACGATGGATGACAAAACAGATATGGCTATGGACAACAGTCAAGATGCTAAGGCCGAGGCCATTTTAAAGGGTTATTTCAACCTAAAAGATGCTTTGGTTAACGATGACAATTCCAAAGCAAAGGAACTGGGTAACACCTTGGCGCAATCGCTCAAATCATTTGATGCATCGAGCTATTCGGACAGCCAGCAGAACGAACTAAAGGACATCATCGAGGATGCCACCGAACACGCCGAGCACATCGGCGAGAGCGATATCAAACATCAACGCGAGCATTTTAAAACGCTTAGCAAGGATATGACCGATATGGTGGCGATAACGGGAACTTCAATGACCATTTATGAGCAGTACTGCCCTATGTACGATAACAATAAAGGCGGTGCTTGGCTTAGTATGAACGACGAAATCAGAAATCCCTATTTCGGTGATAAAATGCTTACCTGTGGTAAGGTACAACGTGAAATAAACTAAGTGAAAATAGTAAAAATCATAGCGTGGGTAGCTTTGATTGTCTTTGTGGTCATCCAATTTTTTCCTGTGGACTATAACCAGAATGAAATGGTGCCGCAAACCGATTTTATGCTCGTGAACAATGTACCCGCAACGATCGAAAAATCGTTACGGGTTTCCTGCTATGATTGCCATAGCAATAATACCGATTATCCTTGGTACAGTAAGGTACAACCAGCAGCTTGGTATTTAGAGGACCATATTAAAGAAGGTAAAGCAGAATTGAATTTTAACGAATGGGATAACCTTTCAGAAAGAAGAAAAACCAGCAAGTTGCGGTCGATCATAAGCCAGCTTGAGGATGGGGAAATGCCTTTGGATAGTTATACGCTAGTTCATAGGGATGCCCTTCTTTCGGAAGTAAATAAGGAAGCAATCATTGACTATGTAAATACACTTAAAGATAGCTTGGAATAAAGTCCTGGTGGGGGAAGGGCAACATGAAGTTTGGTTAGTAACTCTTCTCGTGTCAGGCACAAATATTAAATGCAATGAAACATACCTATCACATACACGGAATGACCTGCAACAGCTGCAGAAACCACGTCGAGAAAGCACTTTCCAATGTGGAAGGGGTAACGAATGTATCTGTCGATTTGGAAAAAGCCGAAGCGGTCATTGAAATGGAATCGCATATTCCTATCGAAACATTCCAGGAAGCACTAAAGCAAGAAGGCGGTTCGTACAGCATCCACAAACCGGGCGAGCATCATCACGAGAATGATTCTGTTTCTGCGAAAAAAGAAAAATCAAAAGGCCAAGGAACAGGAACCTTCTATTGCCCAATGCATTGTGAGGGCGATAAAACCTATGACAAACCGGGCGACTGCCTTGTCTGCGGAATGGATTTGGTGGAAGAGAAAAACTTGAACACTACCAGTTCCGAACAATGGACCTGCCCAATGCATCCCGAAATCGTAAAGGACGAACCGGGAAGCTGTCCTATCTGTGGTATGGATCTGGTTCCTATGAGACCCAACCTTTCCGCAGAAGAAAAAACGTATCGAAAACTGCTCAAAAAGTTTTGGATAGCTGTCGTCTTTACACTGCCAATCTTCCTGATAGCAATGTCGGAAATGCTGAGCAACAATCCATTGTACGACTTTTTGGAATTGAAATATTGGAACTGGATTCAATTCGGACTTTCAATCCCGGTAGTATTTTATGCGACGTGGATGTTCTTTGAACGTGCCTACCGAAGTATTAAAACGTGGAACCTCAATATGTTCACACTAATCGGTATAGGTGCGGGCGTGGCTTGGTTGTTCAGCGTATTTGGGATGCTCGTACCAGACTTTTTTCCGGACCAGTTCAAGACCGAAGCGGGCACGGTACATGTTTATTTTGAGGCGGCCACGGTCATTTTGACCTTAGTGTTGCTGGGTCAACTCTTGGAAGCCCGAGCGCACAGCAAGACCAATTCCGCAGTCAAGGAACTTTTGAAACTGGCACCCAACAAAGCGGTCAAGGTTGTTGATGGTGAGGAACAGGAAGTTGCTATCGATGACATTGAATTAGGTGATATACTTCGTGTCAAACCGGGCGATAAGATTCCCGTTGACGGTGCTATCACCGAGGGCGAAACATCCATAGATGAATCGATGATAACGGGCGAGCCTATTCCTGTGAACAAATCCGTCGATGACAAAGTAAGCAGTGGAACGATAAACGGCAATCAGTCTTTTCTGATGAAAGCGGAAAAGGTGGGTTCTGACACCTTGCTGTCCCAGATTATCCAGATGGTCAACGATGCAAGTCGCAGTCGCGCCCCTATCCAGAAATTGGCAGATACGGTTTCTGGCTACTTTGTGCCGATAGTTGTCATCATTGCAGTCATAACTTTTGGGATATGGGCGATATGGGGCCCTCAACCCTCCTATGTCTATGCACTGGTCAATGCCATTGCCGTATTGATTATTGCCTGTCCCTGCGCTTTGGGCTTGGCAACGCCAATGTCCGTGATGGTCGGTGTCGGTAAGGGTGCTCAAAATGGGGTACTCATTAAAAATGCTGAAGCCTTGGAAAAGATGGATAAGGTAGATACCCTCATTGTGGACAAAACGGGAACGATTACCGAGGGAAAACCTACGGTAGAAAAAGTGGGTTCATTTGATAAGGGTTTTAGCGAAAGCGAAGTACTTCAATATATCGTTTCGCTCAACAGTCAAAGTGAACATCCTTTGGCGGAAGCCACCGTAAAATATGGAAAAGAACAAAACGCGGAATTCCTAAAAGCTGAAGGGTTCAATGCCGTTACCGGAAAAGGTGTTGATGGCAAGGTCAACGGTAAAGATGTTGCTCTTGGCAATGCCAAAATGATGGAACAAGCGAATGCAAACCTTTCCGATGCGATGGAGAATGAAGCACAAACCTATCAAAAACAGGGTAAAACGGTTTCCTATCTCGCTATAGACGGTAAAACCGTGGGCTATGTTGTAATCGGTGATAAAATCAAGGAAACCAGTGCCAAGGCCATCAAGGAATTACAGGAAAAGGGAATTAACGTGATAATGCTTACGGGCGACAACCACGATACGGCACAGGCTGTGGCGAGCGAACTCAATCTTGCCGACTTTCAGGCAGGAATGCTACCTGAAAACAAACTGCAAGAAGTGGAAAAACTTCAGAAAAACGGAAAAGTGGTCGCAATGGCTGGTGATGGAATTAACGATGCCCCTGCCTTGGCCAAAAGCGATGTGGGTATCGCTATGGGAACTGGCACCGATGTGGCTATAGAAAGTGCGGCGATAACCTTGGTCAAGGGCGACCTGCACGGTATTGTAAAGGCACGGAATCTTAGTGATGTGGTAATGCGGAACATTAAGCAAAACCTATTCTTTGCAATGATTTACAACACCTTGGGAATACCCATTGCTGCGGGATTTCTATATCCATTTTTTGGGATTCTGCTATCCCCGATGATAGCGGCCTTGGCGATGAGTTTCAGTTCGGTTTCGGTCATTGCCAATTCGCTAAGGCTCAAAGGTTCAAACATCGACTAAATTATATGGTAAAAAGAAAAACAGCGATAAAAATTAGAAAGGCACACCGCTATCTGGGCATCTTCTTGGGCATCCAGTTTTTGATGTGGACGATAAGCGGTATGTATTTCAGTTGGACCGATATTGACGAAATACACGGCGACCAGTTTCGACAGGACCCGATTGTGGCATCCGCCTTTAAGGATTTGATAAGTCCTTCCGAGGTGAATCTTGAAGAAGCCATTGTATCCGTAGAACTTCGGGAAATCGATGGTGAACCTTTCTACTGGATAAATGGTAAACAACTTTTTGATGCCCGAACAGGTGCCGAAAAAAAAGCAATTTCAGAAACCGAAGCGCTTAAAATCGCTGAACGGAATATGTTGCCTGAACTTGAAGTGAAAGGAATCGAGCTCATCGAACAAGTGGATAACCATAGCGAATATCGCGGTAGACCGCTTCCAGCGTATGTTATAAGTTATGAAACACCCGAAAATATAAAGGCCTATGTTTCAGAAAAAGATGGTGCGTTCCAAACGCTACGTCATCGGGATTGGCGTTGGTTCGACTTTCTATGGATGACCCATACGATGGATTATGAAGGTCGAGATGATTTTAACACAATCGTACTACGTGCCTTTTCCCTACTGGGATTGATAACCGTATTGAGCGGATTATTGTTATGGTACATCAGTTCACCCACAATCAGAAAAATAAAAAAGAGAAACAAATAACACCAAAAATTCAAAAACAATGGAACATTCAAATCACTCAAACAAAGGAAAATACAGAACCTTTTTTATTATGCTGGCTTGCTCATTCGTGGCTATGTATATCACGATGTATCTCAACACCTATGAATGGGACCACGTATGGTTCAGCTTAACACGCTTCTATATGGTCTGTCTGGGTATTGCTGCAATGGCAGTGATAATGTGGTTCTTTATGCGTAAGATGTACACCGATAGGAAAAAGAATATTGCCATACTTTTAGGTAGTTTGGTCTTGTTTCTGGGGGCATTATTTCTTGTACGCGACCAAAAATCAACAGTAGGTGATGTGTTATGGATGAAAGCGATGATACCACACCATTCCATCGCTATATTGACCAGTGAACGCGCCGATATTCAAGACCCAGAGGTTAAAAAACTGGCAGAAGAAATTATTAAGGCACAGCGTAAGGAAATTACCGAAATGAAAAAAATGATTGAGCGATTACAGAACGAAAAATAATTAGTTATGAATAAGAATATCATTTACATCGCTATTGCAATCCTGGTCGGACTGCTCGGTGGATGGCTCATTTTTGGCGGGTCGTCGGAAGATTCAAAATCCAATAAGGATGCTTCAAATATGTCCGACAGTCAAGACCATTCAGCAGATGGGGAAGTCCAGATGTGGACATGCTCGATGCACCCACAGATTATGCAGCCCGAACCGGGCGATTGCCCAATTTGCGGGATGGATTTGATTCCAGCGGAATCAAGTGCCGATGGCCTGGCAATGAACGAGATCAAAATGACCAAAAATGCGATGGCATTGGCGGGCATCCAGACATCCATCGTGGGCAATCAGACGACAGATGACGAAAATATGATTTCCCTTTCGGGAAAAGTCAAGATGAACGAGGAAGAAAATGCGGTCCAGGCCAGTTATTTTGATGGCAGAATCGAACGGTTAAACGTAAATTATGAGGGTCAGGAAGTCAGAAGAGGACAATTGCTTGCCACCATCTACGCACCTAATCTAATTGCCGCACAGCAGGAATTGATTACCGCAGCTTCACTTAAAGAATCACAACCGGCGTTATACAAGGCGGTTCGTAACAAATTGAAACTTTGGAAACTCTCGGAAGCCCAAATCAACAGTATAGAGGAATCCGGAAAGGTCAAAGAGAACTTTCCGATTTATGCGACGGTATCAGGTACGGTCTCCGAAAAGATGGCTGCCGAAGGCGACTACGTAAAACAGGGGCAGCCTATTGTAAAAGTTAGTAATCTAAATTCGGTATGGGCCGAATTCGATGCCTATGAAAATCAGATATCCGAATTCAAGAAAGGACAAAAAATTAAGGTCGTTACCAATGCTTATACCAATAAGGAATTTGATGCGACAATTTCGTTTATTGACCCCGTTCTAAATACCCAGACCCGTACTGTTATCGTTCGTGCAAACCTAAAAAACAGTGAAGGGTTGCTAAAGCCTGGAATGTTTGTTACAGGAAAAATTGAAGCTAAAGCTAATGGAACAACATCACAATTCAGCATTCCGGCAAGCGCCGTAATGTGGACGGGCGAAAGGTCTTTGGTCTATGTAAAGACGAATCCCAACGAACCCGTTTTTGAAATGCGGGAAGTTACGCTCGGCAATCGAATCGGCGAGACGTTTACGGTCGTTTCCGGATTGCAGGATGGCGACGAAATAGTAACCAATGGAACGTTCACGGTAGATGCGGCCGCACAGCTACAGGGCAAGAAATCGATGATGAGCCAAGATACAGCCGATGACGAGAAACCTATGTCAGATATGAAAATGGAACTTTCCAAAAACACTCAAAATATTTTTCAAAAAAGCTTAAAACCGTATTTGAAAATGAAGGACGCTTTTGTTGACAGTGACGCAAAAAACACTTCTGCTTTCGCAAGAGAAACACTGGAAGAAATCCAGCTTATTCGGGAATCGGAATTGGGGACTATGGAAAAATCCCACGTTGCTAAAATCAAAAAGATGTTGGGGGCCATTTCCGAGAACGATGATATTGAGAACCAACGTAGCCACTTTGTGATATTAAATCAGAATATGGTTCCCATTGTAATGAATATTGATAATATAGACTCAAAAGTCTTCATCCAAAAATGCCCAATGGCAAATAATAACAAGGGTGCATTTTGGATAAGTGCAGATACCGAAATACGAAATCCTTATTACGGGGATGCTATGCTTACTTGCGGAAGTGTGATTGATACGGTACAGTAAATCCCTCAAAAAGCATCTAAATAACTATAAAATTATTTTTTTTAATGCGACAGGCCATTTTCAGAATGCCTGCCCCTGTGCCTGCGGAAGTTGAAAATCCTAAGCCTTCAATCCTCCCGAGCGGGCACGCTGTGCTGGCCCGCATTCGGTCGTCTTTCCGGTTTCGGCTTTTAAACATCCTCAGCACCGCGCATAAACCCAAACGGACGGAAAAAAATCGTCAGTTTGGATTTATCTTTCCAACCGCTTTTTTTGATTTCTTTATCTTTATAATCTATAAAAGCTAATCAAACATCAATGAAACGATTACTATTTCTACCGTTGGCAATTACGCTGTTATTAATATCCTGCAACAAAGATGATGACGAAGTTTCTATAGCAAACCGAAATCGGGCATTATTAGGGCAATGGGAATATGAAGCGATCATGACAGACAGAGCGGTAGATTTGAACGGGGACAATACCTCCAATATCGATTTGTTCAATACCCAAGAACTGCCCCAATGTGTTAAGGACAATATTACCACCTATACTGAAGATGGCCCTTCCGGCAAACCGGAATATAACGTTACCGAAAATAATCTGGCCTGTGATGACAATAATCCATTTTCTTTTGTTGAAGAGGATTTTTGGACACTCACAAACAATAATGCTACTATCAGTTTTGAAGGCAGGGAGCCTTTCAGAATAATCGAGTTGACAAAAAATAGGTTAAAGGTGAAATCGGACGACACTTTCGATGGTCAAGATTATATTATGACCATTACTTATCGAAAGAAATAGAAAATCATTTATAAAATGTTTCTAAACTCTTTGAACGGTGCCCATTTCAACATCGCTCCATTCCCCATTGCTGTCCTGAACCCTCACTTCATATCTTTGGTCGAGATATCTAAGTTTACCTTCGCTAGGTTCTTCTTCCATTAAAAATATGCGATCTACACCTGTACCTTGTGCATCGTTGTAATTGAAAAGTTTGGTATCCCATCTTCGGTCAAATCGGTTATATATCCTTATTTCCACCTGCTGCAATGTTGCGCCGTTGTAGGCCTCGCTACAATTCGTATCAAAACAGGTAAATATCCTTACTTGATAATCACAACCGTTCAGACCGCCACAACTTATATTTCGTTTCTCGCCTTTGGCCGCTACCTGTGGTTTTTTAAACATTATTATCGATTCGCTCAACGTTTGGGAAATGCCCGTGGAATTCTCGACCCTAAAATTGATGGTAAAGTTTTCATCGGTTTCCGGAAAAAATTGCATTGGGGTCGAACTGTAGTCCAACGGCAGAATATCCCCTTCTCGATATAGTCGGCTCTTATAGTATATGTACCCCGCGCTGGCACCCGTAAACGTAAAAGTCATTTCGTAGGTTATATTGGGATCATGACCTGTGCTGGCATTAGTAACTGCCGTCAAAGTAAAAGGCTGCCCTTCGTACTTATCCTCGGAGGATTGACTGATATTGAAATCGAAGAATTCCTCGTATTTTTCAAACTGTATGTTGACATCCGCCTTTTTTTCTACTTCCGACGAAGACCGAACGGTAAACTCTATACTATGGTTCGATTCGGAAATTCCAGTATATTTTCCTTGGAATGTACCTATCGGAACGCTGAAACTCTCGCCGGCGGCATAGGTGGTTCCCTGATATTCAAAAGTACCGTTGCTTCCTCCTGAAGAATAATACATCACATACGTATCGCCGCCAATACCCAATTCCGATATATTGAAATTGATGTCTACAGTATCCCCGGTATTGGCCTGCGATTGAGAAGCATTTGCTGTAAAGTTGAAATTTTTTGGTTCGACATTAATAGTAATGTCAACTGTCTTTTCAAGACCCGTATCATTCTGTACGTAGAAAGTCAAGTTGATATTTCCGTCATCCGTTCCCAACAGTTCCCAATTAAAATTTCCCTTAGGAACATCATAAATATTACCCGCACTGACCTGCGTGCCATTTTCATTGGTTATGATGGCATTCCCGTTAATACTATATCTCATGGTATAGTCCGAAGAACCAATACTTTCTGAAATATTGAAGTTCAAGGAAGTGATTTCCCCGACCGAAATATCGGATTTTTGGCTTCCTCCAGTAAATAGAAAATCGACCTGATTATAGTTGATAGCGGTATTTGCGGTATGGGTTACGTTGGCAGAAGATTCCACGCTCAAAACAATGTCATGCTGGCCGGCTTCCGTTCCGGTATACACGACATTGTTATTGTTCGGGCCTAAAAGGAATTTCTCGCCTGGACCATATTCAGTTCCATTCACGCGCAACGAACTGTTTCTCCCCGAGGAATAAAAGGCCTCATAACTATCATTGATTCCCTCGGGTATTTCGTCTATGTCGATAATTACGTTCACGGGAATATTCGCAAATTCAGAGGTTTTTGAAGGCGTGATATTGACCGTAAAATCATTTTGCTTGGTTTCAAGATCAATCAATACGGGGCCGACTTCTTGACCATAATTATCCGTAACGATAAAGGAAACTTGATGTGAACCCAGACTTTCGGGATAATAGAATAGGGAAAAATTCCCTAGTTCCACGGGATACTCGGTCGAATTTTGTAAGGTGTTGCCGCTGATTCCTGTAATTCTCCCATTGCCTTCCAAAAGCTCATAGGATATATTGTAATCAATGTTTTCGGTATTCCCGTTGGATTTGATATTGAAGTTGAATTGTGTCCGTTCATTCACGAAGACGGAATTACTTTCCGAATTGCCCGAAAACGTAAACGGAATATTTGCGACCTCGATTTCAACACTATCCTGTTTTACCTGTCCATTGGAATCCCTAACATCAAAGTATATCTTACGCTTACCCAATTCTTTGCTAGTAAACGTATAATTGTAAGAGTTTGGAACTATGGTTCTAAATTGGCCCGGTTCCATGACCCCGCCATTGTGGTCCCTGACCGTTCCGCTACCTTCACTAGTCGAAGAAAAGGAATGGGATATTTCATATTCCACTTCCGAATCTTCATCTTGTGTTTTTAAATCGATGGCAATGGCCAAATTGGTATCCAATTCCACTTGGGTCGATGATGCCGTGGCATTGAGGATAAAGTCCAAATTCAGAACGTTCAATAACAATTCTTCCGTCAAAGTAGCGCCATCGGGAGCTTTGGCCGTTACGATAAGTTTGTGTTCCCCCAAATTTTCGGGCAGATATTCCAATTCAGAAATGCCTTTGGGCAGGATAAATGGTTTACCTGCATCAAAGACTTCGTTACCAAGATAAAGCTTCCCGGTTCCGTTTTCTATTTGGTAAACGACCTCGAAATCCCCTTTTTTGTCAGGATCTTCAGTTTCCTTATCCCTGAGTAATGTGACATTTACCGGATTTTTAGAATTGATGATAAATGCGTTGACCCCCTTGTTTAGCAGAAAGCTAAAGCTGGCGTACTTGGCATTATATAGAAGTTCCAGTTCCTTTTTTCTAGTATTGGTATCCCATGCCGAAAATCTGATTTTGTGCGCACCCGTATCGATGGCCACATAATTGTAGGCCCAATTTCGGTCGGTTATCTGCAAAGTGTCCCGCTCCCTTATAGTATCGCCTTCCATTGTTAAGAAATATCCCCTGCCTTTATCAGAGGAGAACTTCATAAAGTAATCGACCGTGGTAATTTCTTTATCCGGTACCAAAGAAAAGGTAGTCCGGGCATTTTCGAACACAAAGTTTTCATCGGGATGTTCTTCCGTAAAACTAAAGTCAAAATCATCCTTGATAACACCCTCAAAGTCTTTGCTACATGCCAATATCAGGACAAAAGTTGCCAAGATGGCAGCAATCGAAAATCGGGTCGGTCGGATAAAATTTTTCATTTTCAAAGTATTTAGAACAGGAAATATCTAAGGCCCAATCCGGCATAGGGATAGAATTGACCTACATCGCTATTTATATGGTAGTATTCGTTCGCTTTTATCAAAAGGGAAAAGTCGTTGCTGAGGGTTATTTCTCCTTCAATTCCGACGAAAACCCCATATATAAATTGACTTTTGGCATCCAGAATGGCACCATTGGACAAAAGACTATTTCCGTTATTGATGACCTCATAGCCGAAAATACCGCCGCCGCCAACATTGATGGCATATTTTTTAAAGTTCTTTTGCTCCCAAACTTTAATGAAATACCCTGGCTGTACTGTAAATATGTTGTAGGGAATATCGAAACTTCCTTTATCCTCCGCAATGGCTGCAAATACACTTAATTGTGCATATCGGTTTCGGTTCAAATGGTAATTATACGTCCCCATAATCCCGAAACCATCTTCGGCGTAACCCCCACTTAGCCCTACGGAAGATGCATAGTTGCCGCTTTGGGAGTAGGCCAAAGTTGAAATAAAAAGTGCTAGAATTATCGTATTGATTTTCATTTTAAAAGTGTATAGGGTTGTTGATAATTTCATGGCCTATCTTCAATGAAAGATTTCGATTTCCGGATTCTTCATCCAATTCAACGACCACCTCTTTCTTTTCATCCAAAGCAAACTTTTTAAAGACGATTACAAAGTGGTTTTCACTTTTACCCGAAACCGTTTTTGGTCGTTTGTAAACGAATACCGGTTCCAAAGGCATTTTTTGGTTGCTACTGCTATTTTTATAATTAGTGGCCAGTTGATGCTTAATGAAGTTGATGTCCAAGTCAAGCCCCTCTTTGTTCTCGATACGGTACTGAAAATAGAGTTCGTCCTCATTGTAATACACTCCCTTTAGCCAAAGGAAAACATTGTCCAGCCTTGAGAAATAACGACTAATCTTTGCCTTATCGAACTGCATATAATAGCATCGCAGACGGTAATATTCCATGGGGTCTTTCTCGTAGAGTTCTTTTGTAGCCCTGTCAATAGAATTTGTTGCCGAATCTTTGGTTGATATTGTGAGTTGTTCTTCTGGAATTTCTATCCGTTTTATTTTTGTTTCTGAACCTGGATCCGCAACGTCCAAACTAATTGACTTGGAATTACCATTGATATTGGTGATCGCCTTTTCGGGCTTGATGTACCACGTAAACTTCTTTGGTTTTTCCTTTAGTTTCAAAATAAAGTCATAAACGTTACCTGATTCGGTAATTACCGTATGGTTTGTGAAGTTTTCTTTTTCAGGTGCCAGCTCATCATAGTATAACTTTAAGATTCGCCCATGGAATTTACTTCCAGCGGCCTTTGGCAAATCCGCTATAAAACCAAAGTCGTTACCGATAATACTTTCCGAAATATTCTCGGGAAATATTAAAATGGTCTTGTACTTTTTGGAAACTTCCAAAGTATCGGTACAGTATTGTGCCGTACCCTTGCACATCATGGTTAAAGCCAATATGAAAAAAAACTGTTTTGCCATTTTTTATGCTTTTGGTACTAGAATTACACGATCCCCGTTGACCAGTAAAATCTTATCTCGTTCTTTGTATTTTTTCTTTTGGAAAAAATTGCCAAAAGACCTTACTAGATTACGGGCCAAGGGCGATTCTATCGATTCCCCCGCCGCTTCGGATAGTTCGTTTACACCTTCCCGTTCAATATTCGCCCTAAATTCCTGCATTAGTGCTCCTGCCCGCTCATTGTGAAGTCCTATCATTCCATCTTCTTTATCCATAGCTGTCAATGACATCTTTACATTGTCGATATTGGTTACTTCCAATATTATCCGTGAACCTTGTATGTTTGAGGTGGCATAAACAAAAGTGTTCTTTGGAAATCGCTTACCGTTGTAATAAGTATCCTCCATTAAAATCAATTTTACGCGATTACCAGGAAGAATGAACTGGTCGCGATAGATGGCTGCATCGAGGGAAATTGAATTGGCGGAAGGTTTATTTGAGGACGCTACGTAGGGTGCGGAATAATCCTGACTTCGGGAAAGGCGTTCGTCACGTGCTTCCATCATCAGTTTTCGATACTCCAACTTTTCCTTAAATTCAGTTCTAGGATCGGCAGTCGATTTTTGTGTTGAAGCAGGCATAATTTCTGCGGATTCCATCGATGGTTTATCATCGAATGAAAAAGCGTTCAGTTCTTCCAGAACCAGTTCCAAAGAATCATTTTTCCGTTTGGTCTCCACGATGTTTTTTAACGTGCCATTATTGCGTAATCGTTCCAAAGAATCCTCTTGCGATTTTTTGTAAAGCTCATTGGGTCGTTGGACTTTAAGTTCATTCTCTTGACCGGGAAGCTTGTTGTTATAACCGTCGTCCTCCGCCAATGGCCTGTTTTCTTCTCCGAAAGAACCTAGACTGTTCACAAGAAAGTATATCGTCAGGAGCACGACAATCGGAGCCGACAACGCAAATAATTTGTGCTGTCTTACCCATGTATTGAATGTTTCGCGGTCAAGTTTCATTGTAAATCATTGTTTTCTAGAACATGGAACCGGATAATCTTTAACCCGTTCAAATTATTAGGTGTTGATTTGGTCTCCAAGAGAAAACCGCTGGTCACTAGATTTCGATATTCCGTCTTTTCATTCTTGCGTATTTTTTGTTTTCCCATAAACCGAAAGGCAAAGGGGTAAGCGGAGTAGTCGATATATAGCGAATCTTGCTCCACTTCAATGGAATAGTCGCTTTTGGCGACATCCTCATAATAGTTTTGATCCAACAGGCGGTTGTACAGCCGCTTACCGGAATGGTCTATCATATAGAGTGCCTTGCCCTCTATATTCCTTTTAATAAATCGTAGGTCGGGTTCTAACGAAAAGAACAGTTCGTGGAAGTTTTTTACATGTCCTTCGCACAAAATATCGAGCGCACGTTTGGGGTCGTTTATGCGCACAGCGGCCAATTTTTGTCCGTTGTCAAGCAAATAAAAACGGTTTTTTGCGCTTTCGTTCGTTTTATATCCAAAGTAAATATTGAACAAAGTGCAACCTACCGTAAGAGCTAAAGATATATAAAGAACCCTGTTGCTATTAGCACGAATCTTGTTTAAATCGTTGAAAATGTGATAAGTATCGTTCATCTGTTTATGCGCAATCGTTAAAAATCCATATTTATCGTTAAGGTGTTTACTGTATCAATGTTCTTACTCCCTTTGTAGCCCCTCCCGTCTTGGCATCGACCGTAGTTTGTGCTGCTTTTTTGGTATAGTGTTTTGTACGCTCCTTTAAGTGACCTGCACTTACGTTCATTCCCTGAACAATGAAATTGGAGAGTACCGGTGCCTTGAAATACATAAAAACGTTCATGAAAATCAAAAGCCCGCTCGTGAGTACCAACCCCAAATCGGCTTCTCCGCCCTGAAGTATGGAACCGATCAGCTTGTCGAGAATGTTCAACATGAAATTGTCAATGAGGTACAGCATGGGGATCCATAAACAAACGCTCATGAACTTTTGTAGCCACGCCTTCCACATTCCCCCGAACACGGGAATGAACGAAAGCCCGATATTCAAAGGGCCGAAAATGATAAGAACGAAGAGGTAAATGACTGACATCGCTTTGATACCAATGAATACGACCGCCGATATGACCGATGCGACCATGACGACCACGGAGGTTATGGAACTGAGAACAAACGCCTGAAATGCTTCAGGATCTGCACTTAAAAGTACCCAAGACCAGGCATAATCGGAAGAGGACTTCACTTGTGCGACCAAGACCTTCATTTGCAATATGTCCCAAGAAATATCATTGCTCTTAAAGGAGTTGCCGATGCCCTGATAAAAATCAAGAATGGTCATTGTTACTACTTTGTAATTGAGCAATAAAACGGCCAAGGGAACCCATTTCAGGTATTCCAAAAAAACTGCTCTTGTTTGGGGGTTCACAAAGACCCTAAGCGCGAGCAATGCGATACCGATAAAGGCGAACTGCTGCCCAATATCAACAATCGCATCGGTCGCCTCGAACGCATCGGCAATGTACTGGTCGAACATATCGTTGACCGTTTCGCGTATTCCTTTTTCCGTGACCTGCATATTCCTGTTCTTATTCTTTGTTCATATTGATCAAGGACAACTTGGCCTCCCGAAAAGCGTTGATTTGCGAGAGTTTGTTATTGTAGGCGATCAAGCCGTCCAGAAGCTGTTCGAGTTTCGAGTTGATGCCGCTGACTTTTTTTAGGCGCTCTTCGGGAAGGATGATGGATTTGGTTTTGATAATCCCATTACATTGTTTGAACAGGTTTTTGGCCTCTAGAATCGCATTGGCCGTATAGCCTGCAAATTCCTGAATTTCATCCTGCTCTAGATGTTTCCATTTTTGGATGCTATTTTTAGAACTTCTGTAAGCTTCAAGAATCTTATCCTTTAAATCCATGGTCATGTTGACATCCGTCGATTTCATAACATAATCGGGCGAAGACTTCTTGGCATCGAGTTCTTCCTTCAGAATTTTTCTCGATTTTGAGGTCTCGTTGTTGTTCTTTTCCATCAGATTGATGAGTCGCCCCAAGTTCTTGTTGACAGCCTTTAATTGGATGTTTATGTTCATCAATTGGCTGTTGACCATACCAACGCTGGCATTGGTAGCGGCGTCCGTTACGGGTATTTGCGCCGCCATAATAAACGGAACAATCGTTACTAGGATAAATAGTCTTCTTTTCATTTGTTTTTGTTTTTAGGGGAATTTTCGTAGGCGTAGGCCTTTGCGGTAAGCTCCCAATTATTATGATTGTTAGTGTATAGTTTTTTGATCCTTGAGCTTTCCGTAGGATTGGTCTCGTAGATACATTTTTCTTCCACCGAGGTTTCCACGCCATATACTTTTACCCTGTCCATCCAACAAAAGGCTACCTCACGGAACTTCCGGCCTTCCGGAAGGTCTTTATTGATGGATAGGATGAGTTGCTTCTGTTTTTCTCCAAGACCCATGACGGACTGGATTCGGTCAAAAGACTGAGCGAAATCCCGCATATCCAAAAAGACCTTAATGTGGGAATTGACCACAATGGCGTTTTTGATAATCTCCGAGGAGGTAAAGTCATCCACCTTCTGTGAAATAAAAATGGGTTGGCCACCAAGTTTTCGCGCCATTCTCGATTGGCTGTTGAAATAATGTGCCAGTTCCGGTCTGACCAATGCCTTCCATGCCTCGTCTACCGCTAAGATTTTATTTATGGACAGTTTCGAGGGGTCGTGCATTTTCTTATTGAAAATTTCCATGACCATCAGCGCGATAATGGGAAATAACAGCTCGTTGTCTATAAGTTTACCCAACTTGAAGTACACCACCTTTTGGTCGCTAAGCCCTGTGATTCTATTATCCTCTTTGTTCAACAAATTCCCTCTGGGGCCATCGGAACGGTATTTTTCCAATAGGAAGAGAAAAACATTGGGATCGAACTTTTCCTTCGGAATTTTCTTGGCTTTTATCAAAGCCGAGACCTGCTTCTTACAGAATTCGAAAAAGGTATCGAACTTAAAATTTGAATCATCGTTCTCCCACATGGCACTATAGTAGCCTGAAACCAAAAGTTCAAGAACGGTATTCGTAACCTCAAGATCATTGCCATTGTCCGTACTCCCTGTAATCAATTTTAGCAGGGATACCAGATGTAGCAACTTACTTTCCGCCAAGGTCTGTTTCTCGGTGGTAGATCGGATAAAATCATGTTTGTCCAGTAAAAAGGGGTTGAAGGTAAACGGGCGAGCATCGTCATGTTGTAGAACGACCCCACCGAATACCTTCGTCAGTTTGTCGTAGGAGTTGCCATCCTCCATGATAACGGCCTCGCCGCCCTGCCGTAGTTCGGAAGCAATATAGTGATTGACATAGTAGGACTTACCACCTCCCGATCCGGAGGCGACAAGCATACCACGGTTAAATATCCAATCCTTTTTTTCGGGTTCCCGGTAGACACTTACCGACAAGGGTCGCCCTGAAATCCGATCCACCAATCGCATTCCATAAGCCGAATTCGTAGTATCCTTGTAGCCACCCTCAAAATAGAGTAGGGAGGAGGCCATGTCACTTGGCATGGGCATGTACATATCCGAGGAGATTCCTATGCTGTTTCCCGGAACCCCTGCAAAAAACAAGTTCTTTCGATCTATGGTATTCTGTTTTGCGTTTATTCTCAATTTTTTGAAGGCCGAGCCAACGGAATTTTCCATCTGTCTTTGATGGTCTTTTCCTTCATCAAAACCAAATACGTTCAAATGATAAAAGACCGTTTCCTTGTGGTTTTCAAGAACCTCTTTGGTGTACTCATAGATTTGATCGGCGAAAATGGTGTTACTATCATCCTTCTTTCCCGAACTGAACCGTTGAAAGCTCTTGGCTTTTCGTCGAAGGCTGGCCAAGGCTTTTTCTTGATTCGGGATATAGATGTATTGGTTGATAATATGTTCATGGGGTACCTTAAAGCCCAAAGAGAAAAGGTTACCGATGGGGAAGCGATTGTGCCGGGTCGTGAATTTGCCGTACAGTTCGTGGGTGCCGATATGGTCCTTGGTAAACTGGTCTAGGTTTTCGAGCGTGAAAAATTGGCCCTGTTTGTTCCCAATGTTGACGCGATTACCACAAAAGTCAATATCCTTCAAATTTTGGTTTTTTTCGGACAGTCCGAAATATTTGGCGTACAGTCCGTTTTCTGAAAACAGTTCGTCGTATTCCAATATGTTGGATTTGATAAGTCCGGTCGAATTGATCAAGTTGTTGACGCTCGCTACCTGGTTCTCGAAATCCGCCAATACATTTGTATCAATGAATTCTTTGGGGACCGTATGGTTTAGATAGAAATCCCTGTTCTTGTCCAAGAAACCGTTCGCCCGTTTAGAACTGTACTTGATATAATTTTTGGGCACGATACTGATATACAGGTAATGGGTTCCTACCTGATAAGGACGGTCTTCAAAATGGTGCTCGTTGGCCCGTTCCAAAAAATCGCCTTGCAAACGTTCCTTGATCGGACGATAATTTTCCTGAAGGAAAAAATCCTGTCTGTGGAGCAGCCGGTTCGGCCCCAGGACGGCGATAATATTAAAGAACAGTTCTTGAAGGAGTCCATATTCCGAGGCATCCAATGTGAATACTTCGGGAAGTTCCAATTGCAAAGGGATAGTCACACACCCCTTTTCTTTCGCGATCAAGGATTGCCTTTCATAACCGTAGATGGGGAACGCATCCCAAAGTGCTACCTGTTTTTCCATAGCAACAGATTTTCAAACGGATTGGAAACTTTGATTGTATCGGGCTTTTGGGAATCCGCCAGTTTTTTGACAAAGCCGTTAGCGCCATAGGTTCGGGAATAGAACAACAGTACAAGGAAGACGATTGCGATGACGATGGCCATCAATAGCAAGGCCCAGATCATCGGAATAAAGGTGGAAATTACCAGACCGAGCATGATGGCTGTCAGTACCAAATACAGACAATACATAATGTATTTAGCCTTGAGTCCTTTATATAGGACATCCTTTTGCAGCCCCTTTTGGATAGGGATATATTGATTCTTCATGCGACGGGAAATTTAGATGTTGGCAATTTCCTCGCCGATGGCGATCAGGGCAAAAAAGATGGCGATACCGATGACGGCCTTACCCAACTTATTGGCAAGATCGGTCTGCTGGTCGCGTATATAGAGATAGGCAAGCCCTGTTATGGCAATGGCGACACCGGCAATGATCTTGATAATGTCGACGATTTCACGGGATAAGGTCTTGGAATCGTTCTTAAAATCCTGTGCCTCCTGTAAGAGTTGTTCGAATTGCCCGTAGGAGCAAAGAGGAATGCAGATTAGAATCAGAACTAGGAGAAATAGTTCAGGTTTCGGAATCCGGCGGGTCTTCTTCCGCCGTATCCTTGTTGCGGATAACTTTGAGTTTTTCATGCTTTTTGCGAGTTAAGGAATTTGAATCATCATCTAATGAACCCTCTTTAAAAGCTTCCAGAAGCTTTGAAGTGTCTTCCACTTCGTCTATCTGGTCGAGTACAGCTCCTAAATCGGTCTGTTTATTATTTGATTTATTTACAAATTTATTATTTATATGCAAATAAGCAAATTTATCTGAATCTTTTTTCTTTGAAGTTCTTTTCTTTTTGAGCAGCACCCACGAAACGTAGCCATAATAGATAAGGGCCAAACCAATCAATATGTACCAATAGCTACTCATTTTTCTTTATTATTCCTGTTCGATAAGGTTTAGCAGTTTCCTGAACTTTTGCTGTATAAAATCTTCCAAAACCTTTCGCATCAAATCATTGCGATGGGTTTTGATCTCTAATTTATAGGATGCTCCCTGTGCCAATTTCTCATATTTGGCCATACACTCCCTACTAAGTGAGAGCACGAACGATTCCTTTCTGTCCCTGAAGCTTTCCGCTTTTAGGAACTGTTCGAACTTTTGTACAGCATATCCATTGCCTTCCGGTGCATTTTCACATTTTTGGGGTTTCGAATTCCCAATAGCCGTAGTTTCGTCCTTTTTCTTAACGGATTTTCGCTCAGAATGTTGTTTGTTCTCCAGCGTAGACTTGCTAGGCACCCGTTCGTTTTTCAACTCTTCCAGAACATCCACGGTTTTCTTGTTTTTCTCCGCCATTTTTTGAATAAGTCCTAGCGTATCAATTTTCCGTTGTTTTTTCATGATTCCACTTTTAACGCGTTAATTGGGCAACTTCCTTAAAAAAATGTTTGATATCCTTCTCGCCCAGTTCCTTATGTTGGGGAATGGGATAGAGGGTATTTCGGTACCGTTCCTTGTAAATGGTTTTGTCCTTGACTACACTTTCCATCATCGGTATGTCCGCTTCAAGGAATTGTTGGCGCAGCACCGCAAATTTGCTTTTCTTGACCAACTTGTATTTGTTGAAGAACAGGTGGATACTCTTTAACATCCGTTCCTCATTGTCCAGGAAATTGTTTTTCAGGGTAAAATAAAAATGGGAAGTGCTATCGATTTCCAGTTCGTCATGATCGAATGGTACAAAGACATGCTCCACATATAAAAGACCTTTGACCATTTCCACGTTCAAGCTTCCGGGAAGATCAAGTATAATATAATCCACCCTCCCGTAGTGCTTGACAATGGTATCCTGTAGGGTAGCAACCGTCACAGGTTCTATCGGATAAAGTTCTATGGATTGCCTTTCTTCTTCATCCAACGATTCCAATTCGCGCTGTCTTTTATTGTAAATGGAATATTGGGGATCGTCCAAATCCAATAGTACCACTTTTTTGCCCTTGGCATAAAAAAGGTCGGAGGCCAAAATGATGTTCAAGGTCGTTTTTCCGATACCTCCTTTTTCGCCGACGACACTAATAATCTTTGTTTCCATAATTCATTATTTAGTTCGTTCGATAATTATTTAAATGACGTATTGATCAATGCACTAATCAATGATTTATACACCTAAATAGTTATATAATTAATGATGAATATAGAGATATAAAATGTTAATATACAAGCATTTATGAATTATTTTCCAACATAAGGCCATATAAGACCATAAGGGTTTAAATGGGTACAGGGACTGAATCGATATGGTGTTACGGAAATTCTTTTCTATCTGAAAGGGAAGAAAACGAGATCGGAAACCGTGACTATTCCATACTACTTTTTAAGTGCGGGTAGCCTATTTGTTTGAAGAGATAAAATAGACCTTACTTCGGATAAACGTCAAAAGATACTATCGCCATGGAACGGTAAAAATCGATTAATCAATGCTCTCCCAAAGTTCCTGCGGAAGCCAAGGAAGCCTATCGGCACCCTTGGCACCCTCGCAACCACGCAAAAGCCCATGGGACGAAAAGGTCCCATGCACTTTTTTGGCCAATCACTATTTTTGACACTCAATTTACGGATTGAGACTTTTTTGGATTTTATATATACCAAAACAGCCGGCGGAAGTGCTACTAAATGACCGATTACGCTTTGAAAAGAAAATTAGAAGATGTCAAACAACTCCTTAAAAATTAGCATTGATGTATTTTATCCAAGATTCGATACACTTGTCGAAATACCAATTACTTAGCTAAAATAATAGCTTATATTAAAATTCATAGAATTTTGCAAGATATGTTTTAAGTAACTTAAAACTACTACTTCTTACGAAGTGAAAAAACGCAAAAGCGAGTAAAATCGGCTCCGAAATGGCACAAAAAACAGGTAGAAAACCGTTAGGCAAAAACAAGAGGAAACATGATATCATGTTGCGCTTCAATGATAAGGAGCTAGGAATGGTCAAGAAAATTTTGGCATCCTATGATTTGGATTTTGAAAAGCGCGGTATTGCTGCACCATTTCTAAGACGCCTGATATTGGACAAAGAGGCGGTAGAAGAAAAAAAGCTACCTGATTTCTCGGCCAACCTGATCTATCAAATCAACAAAATAGGTATTAACATAAACCAATTGACGACAGTGGCACGGGCTAAAAACCTTAGAAGTCCGTCAGCCAAATTGGAAAGCGAAGTAGAAAGAGCGAACGAATTGTTGATGAAAATCATGGAGCTATTGAATGAAAAACTGCATAAATGATAGCCAAGATATTGTTTCGTGAAACTGTACATGGCGTGTTGAACTATGTATTCGGTAAGGAAGGAAGCATCATTTTAGGCTATCCGAACACCTGTTCGGAATTTGGGCTGTCGCCTGAATTTTTCGCGAACGTACTGCATTTTCAAGGCCAACGCCATGCTACCGAAAACAGGTATGTACATATCACGATCAACCTTCCCCATGGCGAACGGCTAGACGATGCCACTTTTTACCAACTGGGAAAGGATTATATGGCAGAGATGGGCTTGGGAAACCAACCCTTTTGTGTAGTTCTTCATGAGGATACAAAACATCAACATATACACCTTGTTTCAACGGTAGTTACCGAATCTGCCTCCCTGATCTCTATGTTCAATAGTTACCGGAGAAGTATGGCAACGCAAGCGTACCTTGAAAAACGCTATGGTCTTTCGCCATCGCCCCAAACCCGACAAAAACAGCACAGGGAACTTCCGATATACCGATTTCCGGAATTCCAGTTCAAGCCCGATGATTCAAATGGCACAAGGTTCTATATACAGGATGTAATGAACGGCCTCCTTCAAAAGCACAAGGTGCGCAGTTTTGCCGAACTAAAACAGTTGGCCAGACCCTACCACATCATCGTAAATACCATGACCCATGAGAGTGGAAGGGTAGGGGTAGCCTACGGAATCGATAACCAAAAAAAATATAAGACGCAATTTATAAACGGGTCGACCGTGCATCCGAAATTGAGCGGGCCGAAACTTGTGGCTATTTTTGAAAAGAATTCCAAATCGAAATTATTGGCGATGCACAAAAAGCGCTTGGAAAAGCAATGGATGACCACCTTAAAACTTTTTAAAAGCATTCGTCAGGAAGATCTACCGGATGTCCTGAAGTCATATCAAAACATAGACTGCGAATTATCGTACGGAAAGAATAGGCAATTGAACGAGCTAATCATTTATGACAAATCAGGTTATGTCTTCTTAGCCTCCGAGATTAGCTCCCAAATGGATTTTATCCATCACCCACAATTAGAGGACGATGTGAACGGTACAACCTGTTTGGACGAAAACGGGAAGCAATTTTTACTTGAAACCCGAAAGCTCATAAAAAATGCTTTTTACGAGGCCTATTTACAAGCCAACAAAAGTAATAGGTCGTTATCCGAGTTTGTAATAACTAAAAATCTGAGGGATTTGTTGCCTCATATCGCAGGCTCTGAACGCTATTCTTTCCTAAACCATTATATGAGCCAGGATAAGAATAAAAACCTATTGAAAGTTCTGAAAACCGAATTTGAGGGTACACGTAGGGAACTCCACAAAACCGAATCAAGAAAGGAAATGAAAACCTTGGAAGACAGAGTTTCACTATTCAAAAACGTGTTGGAAGCCAATGTGTTCGATGCTACCAAAAGCCTCTCATTTAATCTACTTCAGGGTTTGGGTCTCAAATATGTCGGGGATAAAGTTTTCTTTAGTAATTCCAAAGCCCATTCCGTTGAATTACTTATTGAGGATTACAAAATGCCAGAAGTCGGCTCATCCTATATATCCACGGGTAGTATCAACCAAAACGTGAAAGTTCTTGAAACGCTCACAGAAACCGGATCAAGTAAGCCATCGGATTTGAACGCGACTTCTTTCTTCCTTCCTTTATTGCTGCCCGAACTTTATGAATCGATGAACCCGGAATACCAAAAACAGTTTGAAGCACTCAGTTTAAGGGCATATCTCAGAATGGCCGAACAATTCAACTTACCTCTTGAAAAATCGCCCGTCGATTATATTAGGTTGTTCAATGCCAAAGGGTTTTATTTTGAGAAAAAAGTAGGGAAAATTTACCTACGCTCACTTTATTCAAAAAATGAAACCAATATACCGCTTTCTACGAAAACCCAGGCATATCTAAAATCCAGCACGGATTTGGATGCTGTCTTGACTGCTCAAATGGAGTCCGTCAACATATCAAACGAAAACGGTCAAATGAATCTTAAAAATTTATGGGTTTCGTATCTTATCGAAAGAGGCGTTTACGGCAGGGCAGCCTACATGATGGTCTATGAGGGTGTACGACCGAATTTACATCGTGAAGCACTGGAATATCATAAGAAGAACGGGTTGCGGGAAAAAATACACGCTGAGTCCCAACAAAAAATCAATACCCAACAGGCGACTATTTTACGCAAAAGTGTTTATTCGTTCAGTTCGCTTTTAAGCGGAAAATACAAGGAAGAGGTGTTTAACGGCTTTAGGGACGAGCTTACGGATTATACAAATAAAAAAGGTCTTTTTAGATAATTGGGTTGTGAACTTTAGTTTCGAAATCGACCTGAACGATCATCCCAAATTTTTCCAGTTCTAGAAATGGTTGTATCCTTACGGAGTATATTGCTTAGTTCCATCATGAGCGTTTTACCAACTCCCCTGACTCTTTTAAAATCATACAAAGTAATGTCTTCCAAATAATCGAAAGGGACTCTGGATGTATATCGGGTGTTCTTCAAAAGGATATTTTGCAATCTTAAAGAAACACCTTGCTTGGCCTGCAACCATTCCTTTATCGGTTTCTTTTGCGTCCTAAGAAGTTCACGGTCCCGATACATTTCAATAACATCGACCAGATGATCATGCAATTCGATGACCTCTGAATCATCCAAACACTGTATGAGCTTTTTTAAATCCATGTTGACTATACTATAATTTTAGGATAACCTGTTCCTTACACATTGGTCGCTTTATAACCAATGCTCTTTCTGGGTTTTCTCTCCTGCACGATAAGGTCTTTAATCGCATCGAAGACCACCTTGAATTGTTGGTCGTATTTCCTTTCCATGGACAATATTTGTTTTTCCAACTCCTTGTTCGATTCGAGTAATCTTCTTAATTGGACAAAGGTTCTCATAATTGCGATATTGACATCCAATGCCTTTTGGCTTCGCAGCACACTTGAAATCATGGCGACCCCTTGTTCCGTAAAGGCCATCGGAGCAGCTCCGCCTAAAACCCTTTTATTTTGTATCACATTACGTGATACCAAATCATCGATCTCGCTTGGCTCAAGTTCGAACATGAAATCTTTCGGAAATCGGTCAAGATTTCGTTTGACCTGTTGCTTCAGAGACCTATTTTCCACCTCGTAAAGTTTTGCAAGATGAAAATCCAGAATAACTTTATGGCCTCTAAAATATTGTATGGTTTCGGCGATGTTTTCAGGTAATATCTGTGTCATTTTCTTATACTGTTCTGAGGTATCACAAATTGTGATACCTCAAATGGCTGTCCGTTTTTTTATATGTTTCAAATGTTTCATAAAGCACAATCTTGTTAGTCTATAGGTAACGGGCTCAAATGGGTCATTATGGGCTCAGAGCTTCTTTTTAAACTTCATCAAAGCCGAAACGATATCAGATTCCAATTCACGATATTCTTCCTGAACATCGGTCTGGTATACCACATTTTCGCCGACATTGTGCTTCATTATAAATTCGTTATCGGGCGAAAGGATCCAAGCGGGATTGTAGCCCAAGGTGTAATAGTACAGCACCATCTTGATGGAGGTATAGGAAAACGTCCCTCGTTCCACATTGACAAGAGTATAATAGTCTATACCGAAGCGCTCGGCCAGATTTTTTCGAGAAAATTCACTATCCCGTTTGTTTCCGGAATCTTTTTCGATCAGTTCATCGCGTATAAGGCGCAAACGTTCCCCGATGTAACTAAAATCCTCTGAAGAGGCCTTCATAATTTCATTTATATCTTTCATAATAGTATGTTATTGTGTTTGTTCATCTACCATTTCCGCGGGATAACTTGAATATAGATCGCCTAAATCCCCAATATTGGGGTTATCGACTACTTCTGTTTCTTTAACCGCCGAGACCCTTTCAAATGTAGGGATTTCATGTGCTTTCCTGAACGCATCCGCCAACTCCCTACTGGGACGTTTTTTATAATGTTTCATAAAATTTTGAGCGATCTCCTCTTCCTTTTCCAAGGATTCGCCGATCTGGTCGCCCGTTTTTGCTTTGTCGAATACAGTAAATTCCGGTTTTTTCCCCGTGCAAATTTCATATTCCTCGGTTACCAGATCGTCAATATCCTGAATGACTTTTAGGAAATTGGCATCAAGTATCCGTTCGATTTCCTTATTGACGAACATCCTGTCCACCAATGTTGCAAGGAAGAGTTTCAAGGTGTCCTCGGTTCCCTCCTTTTTATTAATATGCCCGTCCAATGCCTGCAAATGGTCGTACAATTTGAGTTCGCGTGCCAATTTGATGAACTGCACCCGTTTTATGCTGTTCGGATAGTGCTTTTCGGCAAATGCGTCGATATAGTACTTGTAGAAACCGAGATAGTCCAATTGATTACAATCAATTTTTTGGATGGTTGCATGAAAATCAAGAGTCTGCATTAATTTCAAACGATCCTTGACAAATTCGCTATGGTTCTTGCTCCTAAAATCGGCATGGTTCGGGATTTCATATTTTCCCTGAATCTTCTTTGAAGCCATGTTGGGCCTGAGCAGCCCAAAACATAATTTCTGTTCGATTGGATGTTCAAAGGTATCCGCCACGATGCCCCCGAAATGCCCTGTGGACATGCTTGTGATCTTACTTTTCGGCAGTAATTCGGAAAGTATCGTGCTGAAATTGACCGTGGTATCGTTATTGGAAACGGCCTTGCTCTTTTTTTCCTGATGGATACGCCCGAAAATATCGCTGATACGCCGAGCCGTTTCCCCTTTGGCAGCACCGCTGAACACATTGGAGCAGTTATCGAAAATGACCTCGGCCAGTTCCCTGCCGTAGTCCGCAATCAATTGGGTTATACTCTGAATACCAAGCACGGTGGCCACATAATGCGACCTTCCGGTATCGATAATTTTTCGTAATCCCATAATGAATACGGTGGGCAGTTCGTCCAAAATCAATCCCAAAGGCCTTCCGCCAGGTTTGTTGACCACCTGTAATATTTTGTTGATATAAAGACCTATTGGTGCAGCGTAGATTTCCGAGCGATCAGGATTGTTCTGGATACAGACGATCTTGGGTTTCTTTGGGTTATTGATGTCCAACCTAAAATCGTTGCCGGTCATGATATAGTAGATTTCCTTGTTGGCCAACATCGATAGGGATATCTGTGCACTTGCGGTCTGTCCCGCCAATTGCTGGCCCGCCTGTCGTTCCATGGCATCCTTAAAGGGAATCATCAGGCTGCGTACCTCTACCTCACGCATCATAATGGTCAATAAATATTCAATATTGACCGTGGAAAGGGTAATCACGTGGGGTAGGGTGCAGATGTTCTTGCCCGTTTCCTCCGATTTTTTCTTCAAGTACCATATCAGCCCAGAAACAAAACTAATGGCACTTTTAGAGAAGAAATCGCTGCGCTTGATCCAGTCCTTGTTCAGATTCTTCATGATGATGGTCGCGGCGTCTGCGGCATCGGTCTGGTTGCGCATCAAGTAGGGGTCGATGGGGTTGCAGCGATGCGATTTTTCGATATCGTCAAAGCTCAGGGTATAGAATTCGGGCAGTTCGATAAGTTCGTCTGACTTTGCGGCCATTAGTCTTTCCTTTTTTCGCATCCAATAGTTATAGGCGATTTTGCTCAGGGTATCGAACTTAAAATCATAGATCAGCAGCGTAAATCCCTTTTCTATAAACTGCTCGATGATTTCCTCGATCAAGGCAAAGGACTTGCCACTACCAGGTGTACCGATAATCAAGAGCGCGCGAAAGAGGTTTACGAAATTGATCCAACCCTTCCGTAGTTTTCCTTTATGACGGTATTCATAGGGTATGTTGACGGAGTATGGGGTGTCCACAAGTTTTTCGGTCTGCCGAAAGGTCTCGTTCTTGTCGTTGAACGGGTCGTCCTCGGCCTCGTTACCATAATCCATTACCTGAAAAAGGTGTACTGCGCCTGAGACCGCGAAAATGAACCCGAGTATGTACAAAACTGCGGAACACCAGAACAGCCCCAAGTTGGCCGGTGCCAAATAGCCCGTTAGCAATAGCAACAGAACACCTAGGCCGAAATATAGGAGGCCTGTAAGAAATGACTTCCCTTCCCTTTTTCTGGGATTGTAGAGCATGACCGCGCCCAAGATGCACATCAACAACAGCCCACGGCTGTGCAAGGGTCGTTGTAAGGCCTCAAAACGCAATAAAAAATGGTAGCCGATTTCAGAGAGTTTGGAATCCCATTGCTGGTATTGCAAAATAGGATAATAGGCCATAAACCCGATAAGGGTAAAGACAGCCACGGATAATAACATAGCCGAAAATGCGAGATTCTTGTCGTTCATGACGAAACCTTGGGAATTTGAAAGTTCGTTCCGGGATTATCGGAACATCCGCTCCTTCCATTGTTGGATCACCAAAGAGGAGGCGATAGGGAAGGCGACCTCATTTTTTTCGATATGATCGATGGTCTCGTCCATTAAAAGGCCTGCCTGCTCATTGATGAACCGGGCATAGGTATCCGCTTTTTGCAAACGGTGCTTTAGTTCCATATCGTTTTCCTCGATAAGTGCGTTCAAAAGGGAAACGTAGTATTGGTTGTCCTTTAATTCTTCGGATAATGGTTCCATGGTCTTCATGACAAATTGTTTTGTAAGGTATTGTTTTTTGAATTCATTTTTGATTTTTCGCTGCCTTGTTCGATAACCTGGGCAGCACTTTTCTTAAAATGGGAGTGTATGGCAGAATATGGAATGGCATAGGTATAGTTCAAGCCAAAGTCGCATACCACACTATTTTTCTTTATGGATTTTACTAAACCTTGGTTAGTGCCACCTTCAGGGCCTTTGGTCGTATGCAATTCGATTTTATCCCCAACTGCGATAACATTTGGAACAACTGCGTCCATTTTTAGGTATGTTATGCTTTTGGAAGCGCAAAGGTCATCGTTCCAGTCTTTTCCCTGCGATTTGTGGAGGTCGGTCTGAAAAGGCAGATACAGAGCATTAACCATATTCAGCAGGGTTTTGAACACGTTTTGCTTTTGTTCGATATGTGGAGTGTTGACTACTTCGTTCAGGGAGAACTCCAAAAGGATTTTGTCCGAGAACCCGACACAGCGTACAAGGTCAAAAACCAAATAGTCCTTTTCTATATCGGAAGTCAATTTTTTGTTTAGAATAGTCGTATGATGGGACAATTGCCCCCTGACTTTTTCGGTATAATGAATGCCCATACTCACTTTGCCCGACCGAAATGCGGTTTCTATATAGATGTTCGGATTGTACCGATTGATGACCGCAGTAAAGATCTTTAGGTCGAACTCATGGCCTTTGAGGTCGTTGTCCGTGATGGATATCAGTTCTGTTTTCTTGGTTTGCAGTATTGGTTCGATCAGTTGAACGAAGAACTGCAATTTTTCTTGGTACACATTTCCCCCAAAGGACACGTAAAAATTATCAGGTTTTCCGTAAAGCTCGTGATAGGACAGCAGGTCGATACCACTTTCCCCGAATAGTATGCGAGCAGGTCGGTCAATAGGCTTGGAATGAAACAAAAAATGGTCTTTCTGGTTCAGTACCAATCGAAACTTTTTGATTTCATTGTCCTTTTTACTTCGGTAGGGTCTGTTGTAGAGGATGTAGTTTTTTGCGTTTCCTTCCAAATCGTATTTCGGAAAGGCAATATTGGCGATTTTTCCGCCATTGTCCCGAATGTGATAGGCGTTAAAAATTCGCCCTTTGAATGCTTCGGTGTTTAGCGTTTTTCTGGAAATACTTCGCTGTACCCTCAAATATTGGGAATTCCGCAAGGGCACGATATTGTAGTTTTCTTCCAAGGATTTCACAAAGGTGTTCGGTTTATTGGCCCGCAAAGCGTTATGTTCCAGGCCATAGGCTCTAGCGGCGATTTCCAGCCCCGCCTGCACGGCTTTATAAAAATTTTCGCTGCGTTGCATCAGGTATTTAAAGAACAATCCTTTGTCAAAGGAATCGTTCCGGTTGAAATAGGTAACGGGATTTCTTTTGGTTTGCAGTACGATCCGGTCTTCGTCGTTTTGAAACTCCATGGAACCGGCACTTTTGGTTATGAGTTGATAACCGTTTTGGTGCAGGTACATGGGAAAATTGACCTCTTCATTAATCTTGGCGATCGACCGTTTATAATGTTCGGGATCATCCCTATAGTTCGGACTTTTCATGGGAAGGGTTTAAAATGGCCGACACGCCAAGCATATCGGCCTTTGCATTGAGTTAATTAAAAAAGGGAACTACAGGCTCATGGCGTTGCTAGGCTGTTTCTTTTTTTTTTCGCTGTCAAGGGTTGTCCCCGCTTTGACCTCCATATCCTTGAGTTTCGCTTTCTCCAAATCCCTGTAGAGAAAACGTTGCCCTTTCGCACTCCATCTGACCATATAGGTCAAAGGCCCTTTTTTGGTCTTACGGATAGTGATTTTGACTTCTTCCCCTTTGTTCATGGTGTCGGCCTGCTCCTTGGTCAATTGTTGCCCGAGTACGTACATATTGGCGGAAACTGCCGGTTTTGTACGGATATCGTTCAGTCTTGGCTCATAGTAGGCCAGTTTTTGGAAGGTGTCCCCGTTCAAGGAAGTACCGGTAAATTGAATGGTTTGACCTTCTTTAACCATGGCATTGTATTCCTCCTTGGTAAATTGATATTGGTAGGCATTCGCATCTTCCAATTTGATCTGTTCGTTACGTCTGATCTGTACGTCCAATTTGGAACCAGTATTGGGATTATAGACCATTTGCACCATTTTGACAGAACTTTTCAACTGTCCATCACTGATATAGGTGGTCTTGATCAAACGCTCCTTGCCTTCCAAAAGGGATTCCTGAACATTATCGTCCAACTTTTGAAAACTGATATAGGCTCCTTCCAAACGCCTTTTTACGTCTTCCTTAGCAAATTGATGGTCCAAGTTTTCCCGGATCTGTATGTCCTCGTTTTTTCCACCTTCCTCGTTCATCTTGGGCATTGTAAAGGTTCTGCCATCATCGGTTTTGACCTTATAGGTGTCCTGATCCTTGGAAATGGCTTCGCCCTTAAACCAGACCTGGCTTACGTTGACGAAGACTTTTTCGATTTGTTTTTCTGCTTGTTTTTCCATTTTTGAGTGATTTTTAATTGTTACGAAATTTGAATTTGTTACTTTTGAGTACATAACTGCAAATCAGGAGTGATTTGTGAGTTACGGAATTTGAAGGAAAGAGGGCGGGAGCGTCCTTTTTCCATTTTATAGTGCGATTCTATACTCTTTCCACTGCACCTCCTTCCTTTTTTTGGTTTGGCTTTCTGCCAATTCCCATTCCGAATACCAATTGTGGGCTGTCGGTTTGAGGATTTCGATGGTCTTGTCCAAATAATTTTTATAGTACGACCAGACCAATAACTTTATGGCATTGGTCTCCAAAGGCAGGCGCACTTTGATCTGCTCCCCGTCTTTGGATACCATGATGCTATATCGGTTCAATCGGTTCTGGTCGATGATCTTATTGTATTTCAGAAAACTCTGGGCCAGTTCGGTATTGAACCGCCGCGTATGCTCATAAAATCGGGAAAAGGATTTCTCGTTTCCCATTGGGAAATCGATTACCATATCCCTATCGGTCAAATGCAGTTTAAAATCCGAATCCTCCACATAGGATATAAAATGCAGGTCGCGTAAATACCCCTCCAGTTTTTTATCGCCCGTAAAGCTCAAAAAAAGCTTATCCACCTTGGTCAAACGCTGGATTTGAAAAAGAATTCGTGTCGTTTGGGCATTGATAGTCCCCAAAGCGAGATATACGACGTTTTTAAACTGGAATTTTCTATGGAACGCCAACGCCTCTTTAGGATTTTTAAAAAGGAACAGTCCATCGATTTTTTTGGGAATATTGGAATACCACAACGAATGTTTGATGGCCGATTCCTTATAAGGTAGCACCTCTTGCTCGGTATCCGTAAAATACCCACAGATCTCGTTCTGGATATTGAACAGTGGAAATAGGACTTCGTCTTCCTTATTTTTGAAGATGCGCCCCTCAAAAGGTGCCATATCGTCCAAATTTTTGTAGAGTCCATCGGTGTTTTTATCCAAGGGTAAGGCATAACCAAGAAAATGGTTGAAATCTTTTGTTACTGTTTCAACGGTGCTTTCTGTATTGTCGCTAACCAATAAACTTTCTGTCCGTAACACCTCTCTATAATAGGTGTCCACTTTGTCCCAGAGCATTTCTTTGTCCATTCCCTCGGTTTTCGATACATGTTCGGTAATCAGATCCGAGGCCGATAGTTTTTCATCCGGGCGTTCTATTTTATAGTACAGATAGCCCTTTTCGGTGTTGAGGATAACGTATTGCGCGCCGTTACCTTTGTATAGATAATGTGTTCTTTCCCGTTGTACCGCTCGAAAGCCAAGATGCTTAAAAAGCTTCGGGAGGTCGATGCGATGGTCTTCTGTTAGCCAATTTTTTATCATTTCTTGCTTATTTGCAAATAAATTATAAATTTGTAGATAAAGCAAATATATGAATTTTTTTGAATCTGCAAATTTATTGGGGAAAAAAATGCGAATAGTTGGACATTGCTATGTCAGCGGTATGGGTCGAAAGGAACTGGCCCACTTGCTTTTTCTGATACTTCTTTGTCTTTTCTATGTCATCGGAAATGGTTTCGGTTTTTCGGATTCAAAACTTCGGGAAACAACCGTTGCCATGGAAAATTACGGGGAACGGCTAAAGGACAATTTTAAAACCGACCGCTTTGATAGTACCATTGTGGATAAGGAACGGGAACATTTGTTATTGGCCATTGAAGAACGGATTGCCAAGTACCTGTATCAAATTCCGGATTACTCCTATATAGCTGCTTTGGAAACATATTTGACATACCGACCGGAACTCCTGCACCAGTTTCCCTCGTGTGTTCCCTTGGAAAAGGGCAATTATTCATTGTCAAGTAGGTATGGCATGCGTACCCATCCCATTTCCAAAAAAACGAAAACCCATTTTGGTATCGATCTGGCCGCTCCATCTGGCAAGCCTATATATGCATCGGCCGCGGGAACCGTGTCCGAGGTCATTTATTCAGAAAATGGTTATGGCATCCATATTATCATCAGGCACCGGTTCGGTTTTAAGACCCTCTACGGACATTTGGAAAAGGTATTGGTCGCCAAAGGACAGACTATTGACCAACATGAGCTTATAGCAACGGTTGGTAGTTCGGGTAGTTCCACGGGATTTCATCTGCATTACGAAGTTTGGAAGAATGAAGTCAAAATCGATCCAAGGCCATCCTTTAACCTAAAGAAAACCATCTATGCCGAAGTCATGGATATTAAACCCAATACTCATGGAGAATAAAATCCCAATTTGGAAAAGGGCTGCACGCTTTGCAAGGCGCTTGTACCATACTGTCAATAATTACAGGCAAATGTCGAAAGATATAGATTTTAGGGCTTTTGGTAAGCTGGAATATGACTCGATAACCACTGATGAAGTCAAGGACCTTAAAAAGCTCGATTATATCAAACGGCTAAACCTTGCCAAAAAGGGCTATATCGATGGAAACCTTAAAAAGCTATTGGCCCAAGGCAAGGAAAAAGAACTACTGGTCAACCACGACCATAAAATCGTTCCTATCGGGAATTTTAGGATTTTGGAAAGCGATTCGCTTTTGTGCACGATAAAATTCGGGTTTCAGTTCAATACCCATACCTTTTTTATGGCCAGCACTACCCACGGTAATATTCCTTTATGGAAAACCTACGACGGTCGAGGCTTGCGTCAATCGGTTTCGGCCTTACATCCGGTAGAAAAAAGTTCGCTTCGATTTGAGCATTCCTTTTATGGGGCCGACCGATTGCAAAACGAAAGAAAGGATAGCAGAAGTATTGCGGCATTTTATAATGATGCCGTCCAACTGACCTTCCAAAGCAATCCCTATTTCAAGGAATCGATTTTACTACCAAGCGAGCAGGTGGTATCCGATCCCATACAATATGTAGGCAAACAGTTCCATCTTTCGGAATTAGAAGGAAAATACAATATCATGACCCTTACGGAAGCTACGGAGCGCTACTTGGTGTTTCAGTCCTTTCTGGAGACGGCACCAAAATCCGAATCCCTCTATTTCGGCATGCAGGAATTCAAGGAACGCTTTCTGGACAGCAAGATAGAACTCATAGCCTATCTAAAGCACGGTCTACAACTTGGTATCCACAAAGGCATCCTTTATGTTCGGCGCAATGAGGAAGTTAACGGACATTCACGATTGCAATGGGAAACTTATAAAAAACTCATGCAATCCAAGGAAATTTCGGCCCAAGAAAGATTGTACCTCTCGAAAGAGGTCATTATCAAAAAGAATTTTGTGGTCGAAAAAGATGCCATTGTGTTAAAAAACAATGAAAGAACGGCGTTCCTCAAAAAGCATTACGGTACGGGGGAATGGCGTTTTGCGGAAGGCGAGAAAAATCAAGAGGAAATGCACTTTAGACCCATTGTCGGTTCCGTACTGCGGCATATCGATCGGCATTACTCGCACAGCAAAAATTTCCCAATTGCCTTGGTAAAACTAAAAAATAATCTAGCTGTGCAGACTGTGCAAATGAAACCTTCCTAAAATGGAAAATAAGTACAAAAAAATCGACGGACACGTTTTTAAAATGGCCATGGTAACAAAATCGTTCATTTACTTTATCGGCGACAGCGAATGTGATGACAACGGAAGTGTGAGGATGTACGAAAAAGAAACGGGCCATTTGGTATCGGATAACTATATGGCAAATCGGGATATGCACCAAAACCTACTGTATTTCAATTACGAGTGGATTTGTGAAAGGCTCAGATACTCAAGAAAGTGTATAGTGGAAGAATGTAAAATCAATCTTGCCCAAGAATATTACCATGAAAATGAAATAGAGCACAATGGATTACTTGGTTGGTCCGAGTTTGCCAAGCGCAAATTCAACGATGCCCTTTTAACAAATTTAGGTTTTACACTTTCAGAATATGATTTGCGGGAAGTCCGTAAACAAATTAATCCAGATAAAAATAAAGGTCTGACTATGTAGCATAAGCATCCAATCAAATTCCTTAACTCACTCACTCATGAAATACTCAAAGAAAAGGTACCTCGACCATTTGGTGAGGACCCTGGACGCCCTCCACGCGCCAGAATCGGATCCGCATCTGTTTATTAACAACCTTGGTTTTGGCAATATTTACGACATCCTCAAGAATGAGGAATATCGATCCGTTTTTTTGGAACGGTTGGAACGTTATTTCGGGCAGGAATATGCCCCGACCGTTCTGGCAAGCTTGGAAAAAAGTTCCCTCAATTCCTATTTTACACCTGTTCCCATTATACGGTCCATCGGCTCGTTCTTGAATGGATTGGAAGATTTTAAACCAAAGACCGTTTTGGAACCGAGCGCGGGAAACGGCCTTTTCATCCGGGAATTATTGAAGCAGTTTCCTGCGGCACGATACACCGCTTTCGAAAAGGAAATTCTGACCACCCGTATTTTGGAACACAATTTCAAACCGAACACCAATGTCCAGATTTTTGGGGTTCCCTTTGAGAATATGGCACAGACCGATGCCGGTAGGAAGTATGACCTTGTGGTCGGCAACATTCCCTTTGGGGCGAGCAAGATTTTCGATACCGCGTTAAGTGGCCATCCATTACAGGCCCGGATTTCCAAGAACATCCATTCCTATTTTGTGTACAAGGGATTGTCCTGTCTAAAGCCTGCTGGGGTTTCCGTTTTGATATGTACCAAGAATTTTTTGGACAAGGCCCAATATGCGACCATTCGGAAGCACTTGATGGAAACCAATAATTTTTTGGGCGGTGTCCGCCTACCCGATACGGCCTTTGCCCAGGAAAATACGGCCGTGGTTACCGATATTTTGGTGTTTCAGAACAATCAAGGGATAGAAACAACTGCCGAACAGCAGAAGATCAATGAACTGTTTGCCGATACCATGGAACTGGTGGTGGGCGAAAACACCGTTCAGTTCAGTTCCTATTTCTCGAATTATGGAAATCGGGTCTTGGGCAAAATGGAGGAAGGTGGTATGTACGACCAAACCGATTACACGGTAAAGAACACGATCCAATTGGAAGGGCTGCAACATACCATAACCCAAAAGTTGGGCGATCTTGGACTTGCCGATAAAACCCGGACAATAGAAAAAAGGCCGATCGAATTTACCCCCAAGGAACCTTTGGCACCCATTTCGCAATTGCGGTATAAAGGCATACTAAAGGCCGGTAATCTGGTCATCAGGGAACAGAAAATCGCCAAAATCCTTGAAAACGGAGTGTTGGAAGTGTTGACCGTCAAACCCAAGGAATTCGATAGGCTTTCCAAGATATTGGCCTTGCGCGACACCTATCTCGAATTATTGGATACCGACAGGAGCATGGGGCAAAAGACTTTGGACAGCCTGAACTATCAATACGACCTGTTCGACTTTCAGTACGGGAAACTGCACGACAAGGCGAACTATCCCTTTGTAACCTTGGATATTCAGGGACCGATGCTCCTGGCCTTGGAAAGACCTGAAAACGGCACTTTCTTAAAGGCCGATATTTTGGTCAATCCTTGGAGCGGGATGGCCAAAACCCCTGAAAAACTATCACTGGAGGATGCCATCTATTTTTCGTTGAACAAATACAACGGCATCGATGCGGACGTATTGGCCCGAATGACCGGGGGAGCCAAGGAATCGCTCATCAAGGATGCCCTGGAACGGCAATTATTGTTTCTGAACCCGGAAGGGAACAGTGTCGTTTTGGCTCCAAAATTCCTTTTTTTATCGGGAACCATCTACGAAAAAATCAATTTTTACCGAAGGAACGATTTTGGCCCATACCAGTCCTATATCGATAAGAATTACATCGACAGATCCCTTTTGGCCTTGGAAGGGGTAAAGCCGCCCGTTACGCCTTTTGAAGACCTTGACATCAAACTGCACGAACCATGGTTTCCGTTGGAGATTACCCAGGCCTTTCTCTATGACACCTACCAGACCTTGGCGCACATTGCCTACAACGAAAGTACATCCAAATATATGGTCAAGATCGAGACCTACGAATATCAGGAAGTCAGAAAGTTCTATGTACGGAGCGAGAACCGGAGCTATTATTTTACGGATATTTTGGAAGGTGCCCTGAACTCAACCATTCCCTATATATCGAAAGGGCCAAAGGGGAACAAGAAAACGGATAAGGCAAGGATGCAGGAAATCCGCATCAAATTTGAAATCCTTTATAAGGATTTTCACAACTACATCATGGGGAAGCCCGATCTAAGGAAAGAACTGGAATTAATCTTTTACAGAATGTACGACGCCAAGGTACATCCCAAATATGATGGCAGCTATCTCAAATTCGAGGGGTTACAACAGTTTACCCCATATCCCAGCCAAAAAGATACCGTGGCGGGCATCATCATCAACCAAGGGTTGTTGGTCAATAAAGAGGTGGGTTTCGGGAAGACCTTGGACATGGCCTTGGCCTCCTATAAACTAAAGGAACTCAACCTTTCGAAGAAAACCTTGGTTATCGGGCTGCGCTCCACAATAGTGCAGTTGAGGAACGAACTGCTCAATGCCTTTCCGAACATGAAATTATTGGTCGCCCATGACAAGGTGGTCAGCGGCCTCGCCAATCGCAATGCTTTTTTTGCCAAGATCGCAAGTACCGATTGTGATGTGGTATTGATGAGCCATGATACCTTTAAGTTCATTCCGCAGTCCCCGAAGGTCATCCACGACATCATCAGCGAGGAACTGGCGAACCTGGAACGCGACCTGAACGTCATCCAAGAGGATAAGTATTCCATCAGCAAAAGAGTACTCAAAGGCCTACAGCAAAGGCGCGAGAATTTGAAGGCCACTTTGGACGAGGTGTATTTCCAGATGCAACAGAAACAGAGCGAGGTCATCAATTTTGACCAAATGGGCTTTGGGCACATCATGGTGGACGAATCCCATAAGTTCAAGAACCTCATGTACACCACACGGCACAGTAGGGTTGCCGGGCTGAATACCAACAAGGGTTCGCAGCGCAGCAAAAACCTGCTGGTCGCCATTCGAACCCTTCAAAAGGCAAAAGAAAGGGACTTTCAGACCACTTTTCTATCGGGTACGCCCATTTCCAATTCGATTACCGAGGTCTATGTACTGTTCAAATACCTTATTCCCCATCGCATGCAGGAGATGAACATTACCTCCTTTGACCAATGGGCACAGGTGTTCGCCAACAAATCCTATGAATTTGAACCTACCGTTTCGGGCGATTATAAGGTTCGCGAGCGTTTCCGTTCCTTCAAGAAAATGAAATTGTTGTCCTCGCTCTACAACGAGATTTCGATTATCGTCAACGGCACTACCCACCAAATCGACAGGCCAAAAATGCAGCTCGATGTCCATACGTTAAAACCTACTGCCGCCCAATTGGCGTATTTTGACAGGATAAAGGAGTTCCTGCAAAGAGGGGATAGTAGCTTGTTATACGGCGGAAAGGAATATACCGAGGAACAAAAAAGCGCCTTGTCGCTGATCGCGCTCCATCATATGCGAAATGCCTCCATCGATCCGAGATTGTTGAACCAGGAATTGGACGACCCCGGGGAGGCCAAATTGCGGACAATTGCCTCTGAAGTCTATAAAACGTATGTCGAAACCAATTCTTTTAAGGGCGCACAGGCCATTTTTTCTGATTTGGGGGTTCCCAAGGAGCATTTCAATATCTATGACGAGCTAAAGCGTATTCTGGTCGAAGAATATGGAGTTCCCAAAGAAGAAATAGTATTCATCCATGACTTTAAGACCGATAGAAAACGCTTGGAATGCTTCAAAAGAGTAAACGAAGGTTCCTATCGGGTCATCATCGGCTCCACGGAAAAGTTGGGGACCGGAACCAATATCCAGCAACGTTTGGTACGGATACACCATGTGGATATTCCCTACCGGCCTACGGATATCGACCAACGCAACGGGAGAGGGGTGCGGAAAGGAAACCTTGGTGCCAAGGAACATTTTGACAACAAAGTCGTGGTATCGTTTTACATTGTCGAGAACTGTACGGATGCCCTGATGCTCAACAATGTCAATATCAAAAAGAATTTTATCGAGCAATTGACCAATGGCACGATACAGTTCAACAGATTGGATATGGGGCCGGTCAACGACGAGGGCTCCATTGATTACAAAACCTTGTTGGCCGTTGCCAAGAACGACCCTTTGTATCTGGAAAAGGAAGAGTTGGGCAAGCAATTGGACGAACTGAAACTCGAACGTTCCATTTTTAAAAAGAACCGTTTGGAGGCGCAGAACAATATCCATTTCTATGAGAACGAACTAATGAAAACGGACAAAAACATCGCCAATCTTCAAAACGATCTACCCTTATGGGAATCCCTCGCCGATAAAAGCATCTATTTTTTGAGTTTACTCAAAGCGTTAAAAATAGATGGTTCGACAGAAACGCTGGTCATTGGAAAAAAACTCCAGCATCTTTTAGAATCCAAACGAAAAACGGTCGGGGAACATATCATAGTCTCCCTCTTGGATGCCGAACTGAGGCTCAAGGTCATCGATAACGATGAACATCGGTTGTTTGTCAAGACCCCGAATGCCAGCTACGTCCATGGTTCCCAGAAAATCGTGGCCAATCCCCTAAGTATCGCTGAATATATGCACAATGCCTTGGCCAAGATACCGAAGACCCTCAAAACGCAGACGGAACTGAAAGACGATTTCGGCAAGGCGGTAGCGGCCAATAGAAAGGTGTTGGAACTGGAATTCGACAAGTCGGAACAGTTGGTACAGATGGAAGAACGGTTGGAAGAAATCAATCTTTCCTTGGAAGATAAATACGATGTTGAACCCGAGGAAAAAGAAGAAGAATCGACTTCACGAACGAAATCCGTCCAAAAAGTCTCCCATACGCCAAACATCTCTTTATAGGTTTTTGGGCGTTGGCCGGGCTATCCGCTATATCGCCCTTGCGGACCCCAAGGTTTCGTACGCCTTGAAAGAGCTCCGCTGTCGCTTTTCAAGGCAACGAACCCTAAGGGGGCCACCGCGGTCGATGACGCTGCTATCCCTAACGCTTGCGCCCTATCGGGCGCTTTTAGTAGACAGTAAGGTTTACTTTTTCTTTTTTCTCTTATTCCGTTTTTTGACTTTCAAGTATTCTTCATAATCCGATTCGGCCAAATAGTTGATTTGTCGCACTCCGGCCCGAAAAGCCTCCATTGGTGTTTCGTGGAGTTCATTTTTTAAAAAACCCGTTTCTTTGTCTTTATCAAATTCTCGAAAATCATCCAACACTAAATAACCTGTTCTATTGTTTACCTTGTCCACTCCGCCAATAATATTTATGTAATAGAATTCATCAGTGTCACCTAAAAGTACTTTTACTTGAGGGCTGAATTTTATAATTTTATGCTGAGACCTTTTAACCAAGTATTTTGTTTCATTTATTGGATTTTCCAAGGGTCGGCCCCAATTATCAGAAGATAAACTTGATTGTTGTCTTGAAAATTCTATTCGTATTTCTTTGCGGCCTTTTCCTAAACTTTGGGTAAACTCATATTCAGGAAAAGCTTTAAGAATTTCTGATTCCAATTCCCATTGCTCATATTCACTTGTGAAATTAATCTCATACCTATCCTCGAATTCTACGATGACAATGGGTGCTTTAATTTCATGTTCCCTTAATAATCCTTGAATAAGTTCAATATCAGTTTTTCGATTTACAGTTAGGTTTAAGTAGGTTTCTATCATCACAAATTATTTCTCTAGATTGAACCTATCATTATACATGGATCGTCCAATATCAGATTTCCAGAAACTTTCAGGATCTTTCATTATTTCTTCTACAATTCTATCTTGTTGAGCTTCGCTTGGAAGTGGAAACTCTGCTATTTTTTTAATTCGATTGGTCATAAAAGTTGTTATCGGTTCATATTCTAACCTCTGGGGGATTTCAATACTCCCCCCTTTTGGATGAATTTCAACATCATAAAGTTCATCCAGATATCCAGGGCTTTTGATGACACTCCAAAAGACAAAGCGGTTGAACTTTCCATATACTATTACATACTCTTTAGATGGGCCACTTACAATTGTTCCGTCTAACGCTCTAGTGAAGTAAAAGTCGACTCCCTTTAAATCTGTTGAATGTGATTTTATCCTATCCGTCAAAAATAGGTTTACGTTGTGAAACTTTCCGGGAATAGTGTCTGTCCGCAAATAAAACTTCCATTCCTCTTCTACCTCTTGAAGTAGTTCAAAATACCATCGTTTCTTTATATTTTCCGTCGTTCTGAATTCGGACAATAGTATTCGCCATAGAAACGAAATTGAGAAATAGTAGAGATTTTCGTTGTATTCTAGTTCTGTAGTACCTTCCAAGAAAGGATGAAAAATTTTCTCGGCGAACCATTTTTCGCGAACTGCAAAATCTTGCTCTGCTTTAAAACTTAGCAAATGATGTTTAATTCCATCTTGTTCCCGTTTATTGGGTTCAACCAATTTTCTCAAAAATTTTGACCCCGTTTTCTTGGTATGCTTGATGACAAATTTTGGAAAAATGTGGCTTTCCATCAAATCTGTCTCATTTCCATATAATGCACAAATTCCTTTCATGATTTACTTTACTCAAAATAAAAGAGAATCCAGATTTTAGACGTAGAGGAAGATTCAGGTTTTTTTCGATAGTTTCAAACCAATCTCCAATAACTTTCGATTACCGACCTCGTTTTTTACCTTATCAACCAAAGCACGCTTTTTTTCTTCAACCTTTATGAGGAGTAAATTGGTTAAAATAAAAAAGTTCTTCAGTTGGACTTCATCGAAACTAAACACTTTGATAGAGTAATGACTAAAGGTGGAATTCAGGATTTTTCCATCATATTCAAATTCAATATGAGCCCTATCGGTTTCATAAATATTCCTATCCGCGTGTGCAATGAAGGTATTTCTTAAACCCATAATATACTTATGAAATCGTAATAAATCGGCAACTTCTATATCATTGTATTTTGGAAAATCTTTTCTGATGAGTTTGATGTCAATAGAATTTCTTCCGTCCTTTTTAGTACTATTAAAGCATCGAGCATAGTTGATAATCGCGGTTATAAAAAGTGCTCTTTTTATCAGTCTCCTTTCCTCTTTATTTGCTTTAACCTCTTTCTCGCGGATAACGACAAGTTCCTGAATAAGATCCTTTACGTTTTCTAGGTCATCGATAATCGAGATATAGTTATTGAGTTGCTTAGCGAATTTGATTTTTTCATCAATCAGCCATGAATTTTTAGGTAATTCCTTCAAGAGTATCTCCTCAACGGATTTTGGAGTGACATCGCCAAATATTTTTTCTGTTCGTACAGGCATATTTTTATTGAGGTATAGTAAACCGAAAATAATTAGTATTTATAGCCCTGAGAGATACCAGTTATCAAGTCTTTTGACAAGCCCTACTGTTTCAAGTTTGTCGGAACCAGGCCCAAAAGCGATTTCAATTTTTGCAGTTTCGTTCTCAATTTTTGCTTCTCCCATGATTCTTCCATTCTTAAAACTTTCGGCAAATTTATTCTGCATTTCCTTTGGTTGCATTTCCACTAAACAAATTCCGCGCACATCTCCATCATTTTCACCGTAAGGGTCACACAGATATCTCAATTTACTGAAATCATGATTCTTCGCTGACTCGAACAAATAGTTTATTACTCCTTCCGGGGTGTTTTGAAAATCAAAGGTTTCCCTTAAGTTTATTAGAGAAATCTCGTTTTCTAAGTTTGATATATAATCATTCAGCTTTCTAATTTTAGTGCTTTGGTCATTGAGTTGCTTTTCTTTTGTTGTGCTTGAACGACCTAACTGAAATCTGCCAATCTCTTCCATTTTTTTATTCTCTTGGTCTAGCAATTCTTTAAGCCTTTCTAGTTCATTGGTCAAGTCTATTCTTAGTTTGGATTTTCCAACTTCAATTTTTTCCATATGGATTCTCTCTAATTCCTGTTGTTCCGCCAATCTTTTTTGTTCCAGTTCAATTTTGGCTTGTTCTTTTTCAACTTCTTTTTTACTCTTTCCGCATGCAAATGCTAGCGTCATGAATCCAATTGCAAGGATCTGGTTTATTTTCATTTGTATATATGTTTTTTGGTTATGTATTTAGGCGAGCCCAAAATACATTTATTTTTTTATTAGTAAAAGTCTTACTTATGCTAAAGATATAAACCCTATTGCGTTTAACTATTTCATATCCTTTATTGGAATATAGCGCCCTATCGGGCGCTTTTTTTGTGGATAGGGAGAAAGAAGATAAGGGTGGATTTTAGCCTGTTTTTCCGTGGATTCTCATTGGTATGGGCGTATCTTGAAGGTGAGTTAAGGAAGGAGCGGGGCAAATTCATGCGGTTTATACCAAGCCCCGCTTCTAATTAAAATAGTTTTTTAAGAACAATAAATACCGTTACTATGACAGACTTTTTTTCAACATTACGGCAAACGGGAATCGAACAATTTGGCATCAGTATTTCCTTTAATGAGGATGTGGTAAGCGTATCTCTACTGCCCAAATCGAGTGCCAAGGACAAGGCACTTCAATCCCTAAAACCACTTACCCTGCGTGGAAACGTAACGGAAGTGGACGAGAAATTTTTTCAAATCCTTCAAAAACCTTTGGAGCAGACCAAGGCACTTTTCAGGAATACCGTGGCTTTCGAGAAAACCTTGGCGGAAACCGAACAAAAGACACAACAGGCCAAGAAGAAAAAAGAATCTACTTCCAAAAAGGCGACCGAGTTAAAGCAACTTCTGAAAGAGAAGGACTTTAATCCCATGAGCGACCATAAGAAGGCAACTGACCTTGCCAACCAAATTTTGAAGATAGACGCGAGCCACAAGGAAGCTCAAAAGGTCATCAAGGATATGAAAGCATACGAATCCCCTAAACTTTTTCAATAATGGAAATCGCAACAATAGAACGTAAGTACATCTACCAAAACGGCAACAACAACTCCATCGAGTTGGATGATCTGGATAGCCAATTGACCCATCAGCAAGTGATGGAACACTATTCGCAAATCTATGCCGAACTGACCAACGCCAATATTATGGACAAGGGGATTGTCAATGGCTATCATGAAATCCACTTCAAGACCTTGGCAGGAACAAAGGGATAGAAATATGAACATTGATGAATTTCTAAACCACGAAAGATGCACCCACAAACCGACACCCATATTATCAAAAGAACTCAAAGAGTTCCACGCCCAATTGTTCAAGGCGGTTCAACAATCCCATTACAGGTACGGAACGCATCGACCAAAAGTCCTGCAACCAAAGGTTTTTCCATTTCTGACCTAAGCGTATTGCCCTTGCTTTCCAAACCGATACTAGAGGATGAATCATCGGTCGATACAAAGGCACTTGCCAGTTTAATGGTGGATGCGACCCGAAACTTTTCGGGAAAGATTGACGATTGGCGGTTTTCGGCATCCGATGGAATGGACGATCTGATACTGCGATGCGCCAATCATTTAAAAGAAAGAGCTAAAATAGACCATATCGAAGTTTTACGGGAAGATTCCGATTTGCGCTTGGTCTTGAAACGCCATATCGGAAACCGTAGCACGGTCTATTGTATTCCGTTGGAATCCGTTATGCCCCTTCGATGGAAAAACCCCATGCTTTTTGATATACTGATGTCCTTCATCAAAAGCCTACCCTATATCAACCTTTTTCATACGGGCGAGGATAGGGTGGACTGGCTCTGGGAATATCTTTTCGAGGAAGAAGCCTACCACAGAAAAAACGGTAGTGTTTTTGGGAATTGCAATTCGGTCAGGTTCTTCGGTCGCTACCAAAAGCTTTTCAATGAATACGAACCACAGGATTGGAAATCCCTTTTGCTAAAATACCGTCCTCGCAAGTCCCTGCACAAACGAATCAAGGAACTGTTATCAAAAGCCGATACCATTGATTTTCAGGCGCCGTTCCGTATCGGAACACGGGATGCCTATGAAAGTATGTTCGAGCATTGGGAATCTTTCCTGATTGTTGATGATGCCGATAGCGAGTTTAGCCGTTCCTATATCGAAATGCTCAACGAATGTTCCAACGAATACGACATAATTTCGGCTTATGAACTTACTACGGTCGAAAAAGGAAACATTCAACCTTTCGAAGAAGGTTTGATCTACAATCTCAATCGGTTGGAAGAATTTCTCACCGATCTCAACGAACTTTTAAGACTACTTTGAACATGGAACAGATTGCTATTTTACAGCCCGATGAACACTTTCTTCCAAAATTCGCCATAATAGGCTACTCCCAAGAGGAAGATTATTACAACAGGGGACACTACTTTTCATATCACAACATCGTAGGGGCAAAGCTTACGGCAGGGATGCCGTTGACCAAAGATACCGCCCGAAACCTTTTTAGGTGTTTAGAGGGCGATTTAATAAAGTTCCGTTTTAAGGGAATGTTGCCCAAGAACCTTATCCATTTCGATTTCAAGGGAAATCTCCAACTGGTATGGTACGTCCATCCAAAACAGCACACCCTGTATTTCGATACACGAACGGGTATCGCTTCGGGAAGTTATCCCCTGCCAAAACTGGTTTTCAAACTCGAAGGAAATAACCTCAAAGTCTTTGCCCTCCATCGAAAGGATAAATTGACCGACACTATGCCATTGTATCACGCACCCTTATTGAACGTAGGACGGCACGGAAAGGTTTGTATGGGCAACACCACGATGGATTATGACGGCTTTGAATATTACGAGGATATCATGGGATTCGTGGAACAGCAATTTTTCCGTTCCGTCTTTACGGCAACCCATCACAACCACATTGCGAAAGGAAATATCGTCGATGTAATGAAACGGAATTTTGGGAAAACGTCCTTTGATGATGGGCTATTGAATGAAAACAAATTGATTTTAAAGGATTTATATGAAGACTAGAATACACTTTGCGCCTAATTATTTCTATAACCCCACCCATCCAATTACCATTGCATTGATTGGGGTGGGGGGAACAGGGTCATTGATGCTGGCACGGTTGGCAAGGATGGATTTTGCCTTGCGCCAGATCGGACACCCAGGGTTGCACATAATCGCTTATGATTCCGATGTGGTGGAAAACAACAATGTAGGCAGACAACTCTATGCCCTCAGTGATGTTGGGGAATATAAAGTGGTCAATGCCGTCAATAAGGTAAATATTGCCTTTGGTCTGCAATGGGAAGGTATTCCTATGGACGCAATTCCCAATGGCGAGGATATTCGGGCGAACATCATCATCACTTGTGTGGATAATGCCCGATTTAGAACGCTGTTATCAAAATCGCTTGGATTTCCCTTTAAAGGTTCGGAATATCAAAGCATGTTCTATTGGTTGGACATTGGTAACAGTAGGGATAGTGGGCAATTCGTATTGGGAACGTTGTTCGAGGAAGAACGAAAAACAGAACGGGAGGATTTTGAAATGGTGGACAAACTCAAAAACATCATCGACTTTTTCCCCGATTTGGATGCGCATGATACGCCCAATTTGCAGGGTAGGGGATGTGCCTATTCCGACAAGCTGAACGAGCAATCGTTGTTTATCAATGATGTTTTGGTTGCCCATGCAGCCGATTGTCTGTTTCGGTTGTTGTACCATAAGCAAATTCAGAAACATGGGGCATTCGTGAATTTGGAATCGGGGAGGGTTAACCCGATTTTGGTGTGACACTTAAAAAAAGGAACTATTGTACATTGGATATTTAATCCCTTTCCTCACCTATGTTTTCTCCCAATTCAATGTGAATAGTGCTATCGTTGTTATTCCAGACAACTGCGATAACAATGGAGGCATCATCAAAAGAACATCGCTGCCCGCCATAAATCCATCTCTTGTATCTTTTTTTCAAGGCTTCGGTTTGCTCTACCTTTCTCTCTAAATGTTTATAATCTTGAGGGTCAATAAAGAGGCAATCTCCGATTCTAGGCACAAAGGGCATCTGAATCTCAAGTTGCACGGCCTTATCCATATAATCTTCAGCACATGGAAAGTGGACATAAATTGTGTACATCTCATTCATTTTCATAGGATTTTAATTCTTCTATTTCGTTCATTCTAGAATGGAGTTGCTGCCAAACAATTTTTTGTTTGGCGAGGATTGTGTGAACTTCTCCCTTTTCAAAATGTTCGGGGTTTTTGGAGACAATGTCTTTTCTCAATTCAAGAAAATCGTATATGGCCTTGACATCAGAGAACGTAAAGTTGTTCAGGTTTTTCATATTGTCGATGTGATTTGTGGTAGAGTTGCAATATGCATATTTTTTCAAGCAGGAGATGTATTCGTTGGAATTTATACCTATTACTTTCGATTTAGTTTTTTAAGCCTTGTTTGATACGATTGTAAATAATTTCTTTTGGACGTATCGCTTAGATAGGAAGCGTCTATTAGTTTTTCGACCTCTTCAGAATTCGACAGCAATTTCTCCAAGACCCCATCCAATTGGCCTTGGCCAATTTTTGCGTGTTCGGCAAGCGAAAGAAATTGTTGCATAACCTTGCCTTTGGACAAGTTCTTAGGTAACAGGCCGTCATCTAACGCAAAATCGGAATCTTCTATATGCATTCGTGTATTGAGCAGGTCATAGGCAGGACTTAACCTGAAATCTCCCAATTCTGTTTCCAATAACGAGAAATTTTTGAAATGGGCATCCCCATTGGAAAAAAGATAATTGAAGACGAGCAGTCGGAAAAGTTTCGGTGCCTCCAATTGATAGGCGGGCAGGTATTTTTTCATAAGTTCGAACAACTCAAGATAACTACCCGAATATTTATAGTGCTCCCCATGGGTCTGGGGAGTCCTTCCCGCCAAGGAAGCAAAATCCTCTTTGGCAAGTTTTCCACCACCTTTCTTTACATCAAATCGCTTGGTAATGTAGGCCGGTGTTCCATCCTTAAAAAATATGAGCGCATTTTCGGCGGTCTCGATATCGAATACCTGACGTGCGATCTGCATCGTCAAATGCTCATTGGCGGGCATCTGGTCAGGATTTTTACCTGCACCGGGAATTGGTTTTAAAATATATGTCCCTTGCTCCCCTTCGTTAATAAGCCGAAGTTTATTTTTCTCCAAAAGGACGGAAAATTTTTCCTGTACCCCTGAAATCGAAATCCTTTTTCGGTTCTCAACAAAGAGTTCATCCGTGGCTTCGTTGCTGGCCGGGGAATCGTAAGGCAATATATGGTTTACCTTTCTTCCATCAAACACCCTTCTCAAACAGGTCGTGCTGTAGGTTTCATACCCCTCTGCCAAAGTGCCGGGACAATATTTTATCATCGGTAAACTCATATCGGTTGCTCAATTTTCTTTACGGTTATGGCACCGATCGTATCATAACGTGCCGTTGTCAGCAACAGGCCAAAGTAATCGTCTTGGTCTATCTTCATATGTCTGCACACGACCTGTTTGTTTGTCCCCTCTGGAAGCATATTAAAAAAAAATGGGAACAGATGTTCCGAACGGTACTCCTGTTCGGTTTTGGGCAACGTTAGGCTTATGGCCGGCTTTCCCGAATCGCCAAGCCATTGGTCATGGTAGCGGTACGTAAAGCTTCCATCGTCATACTGGGTAAGTATGCCCGCTTCTTCTCCCTTAAATAATATTTTGGCCTGCCTCATATAATCAATCTAGAGTTTCTTTACTTTTAAGCATACCTCCATTCCCAATACATCCGCAATTCCATCCAAGGTTTCAAGGGTAGGGTTTGCCTGGCCACGCTCAATTTTATAGAGTGTATTAACGCTTACATCGGCGAGTTGGGCCAATTGTTGTTGGGTTACCCGTAGCGCTTTTCTACGTGCTTTAATGCTCTTGCCTATCTTCTTTTTTGACACTATAATGTGATTTAGGTATAAAAATAGTTATAAAATTCAATACTTACAACAAAAATCACATTATAATGAGATAATGAGGTAAAAATAATATCTAAAGTGGGGGACAGGCATGTAAATCACAATATAGTGTGAGAATGAGAGAAAACGAACCTATACTTTACCGCACCGATGAGATATATTTCAGCGAAGTCAAAAACCTATATTCGGGAATCATTTATTTTTTATACCAACGATACATGCCGCAATACGTTTTTCCAATTTTTCGGTCAAGGGAATATGGTCATAGATGGATTTTAATCGCTCAGGCTCAAAGTATCGTTTTAGCCATGGAGTTTTCAGATTTTCCAACGTTATAAGGGCACGCCTCGTAGCTTTTAGTTGCTTTTCTTTTAGCATCGGCATCAGAAGTTCCAACCAGAGTTCGGCAAATCTAGAATAGTCTATGGCCATTTCGTCAATGCGGTAACCCGCTCTAAACGCTTTTTGCAGTTCTTTAATCAACCGAATTATCGTATCATCTTTTTCATACCGTATTTGTTTCGTCAAAAGGAATTCTGCTACCTCTAAAGCCCGACGTTTTTTATTAGGAATGGCGTTGCGCTCATTTCTCCTAAAAATAGAGATGAAATTATCCAATGTTTTAGGACTCCAGTCAATATCGGTTACATTATCCAAGTTTTCACGAAGTAATTGACAAATAACCGAAAATTCGTTGTGTACAACACCAGAGGCTTCTATAAACAACCAAAGAGGGGATTTTTTTTCAGTCCCCTTAGTGCATATAAATGCCCAATCTTCTTTTGATTTCACAAAGCTTACCCTACATTGAATTGACGCTTTTGTACGTTTTAGTTCTTCATAAACTTCCTCTTTGATAATAGCATTATTACCTTCTTTTAATCTATAAAGAGGATCAAAGGCATCATTAAGACCTTGCCAATCCGAGTCTTCCCTTTCAAAAGGGTTGAACTCACGTATGAATTCTGCTGCAGAAATCAGGTCTTCTTCACCCTCCAAAAGTTCATCGGGCAAGTCAAGATTGCCACCTATAAGCTTTTCCGTTAGAATCGTGGTACGTACCAAACGGCGATCGGCCTTTAACGCAAATGACTCGGAATCTTTTGACCAAAATACTTCTATGTCGTCATGGGGACTGTCCATACGGTGCAATCTTCCGACACGTTGCTCGGCCAAACGCATAACACTGGGAAAATCCAACTGTAAAAGGGCCTTTGCTCTTTGAAGGTTAACCCCCTCTGCCATCACATCGGAACAAAGTGCGAGTCCCCGTTCAACCTTCGAATCGATTCCAAAGACTTCCTGAACCTCCAGTCTTGCTGCGTCACTACTGCCGCTCACCAAATGGATTTTTTCGGGGTACCCAAATTCCCTAAGTAATTTTCTAAGATAGAACAATGTGAGCACCGTACTATCAAAACCCAAGACCAGCCCATGTTTATCTACCAATAGCATTAACTGCTTCGCTTTTCCTCGTTCACGACTATCTGACATTGACTTTAATAACTCTAGAATTTCTTTATAGGTCTTTATTTCATGGTTTATTACTTTTTCATATTCTATTGAATCTGTGAGCCAATCTGGGAGTAATTGGGGATAATCACTTCTGGGGAGTGGTTTTTCACGAAAAGATTCCAATTTTGAAATGATGTTGCCCGTATCCGACTTATGCCCTTTAAGGTCATAAAATTTTTTTGTTGTTTGCGTACCAACTACATGTTCCATTAATGCCGCAGTGGAAGAGCGCAGTGAATTCTGAATATGGTAACCGGTAAACGCCGTGGCCGTTTTGATGCGTTGTTTGTAGTAGACCATGATCCTCTCGGTATCTTCTTTTTCTATGTATACCGGTATCCTAAATTTTCTCAAATAGATCAGTCCTCGAAGTTGTTTTGCTTTGACCCCGATCTGTTGCGCAATTTCAATATCCTGTTTCGTCTCTGCCGTCTTGTAGGTTCTATTATTGACTTTGGGAAATTTAGCCCTGTTACCGAATTTATTCACATAAGCCTCCGGTTCTTTGTCAATGAGTTGGTTAAGTCTCTTTTTTGTTCGTCTCAAAATGAACTTTTGGATGAATCGATTCAATCTTTTGAGATCTTCGGCCTTCTTTTCGCGAATGGGAGTTTTATATAATTCTTTCAGTTTTAAAAGTTCCTCATCCTGTAAATTATCCGGACCTAAAAGCTCTATGATGCGAAGAAGATCATCCGCTTTCTTATTTATTGGCGTTGCGGTTGAAAGAATGACGTAGCTTGCATTATGTTCCTTGAATGCATTGCTTCTATTGGACTTTCTTGAGAGAAAGTTGTGGGCTTCGTCCAAAACCAGTATGTTGGTCAGTTGGAGGGCTTTAATGGTCTTGTTTCTATTGCGTCCCTCTCGTTGTAAAATTCCCATGGAAATCGGCGGCGTGTTCAGGAAACTTAGATTAAGACTTTCTTTTTCCCAGTTTTCAACGATATTTTTTGGACATAAGACCAAACTATTACATTGGTCACGCCGACCACTTTCCCATAATTTGTGGATAAGGGAAAGCATGCATATGGTGACCATTCTGGTTTTCCCCGAACCAGTAGGGTCGGCGATAAGAACACTACCCTGATGGTCCAGTAATATCATGGATTTGGCAAGACCACTAATTTGAAAGGGCCAAAGCTTTGCGTTATCAATCTTATTTTTGAATTCTGGATAATTTGAAATCCAGTTACCTTCAAGAATCTCGGCCAAGGCACGTGCCAGCGCCTGATCCCAAGGGACTTTTTGTAATAAACCTTCCAATAATGACTTCATATCATAAGTCTGTCCTTGGTCCCAGAAATTCAATGCCTTTTTTCGAATATTGTCATACTGATATTGATTCAAATCTTTATTGAAATCAGAAACACCTACATCTTGGTAAGGCTGTGATCCTACTCTAATGGATGCCTCTTTTTGGGTGGTAATACCCTGTATGGAGAAATTGGCCGATCCCAAAACGGCATGGCGGTCTCCTACATACAGTTTGGAGTGTTGTCGTTCCTTTATCCTAAATTCGATAGTTCCATTATTGATATGTTCAATGGTCTGGATAACTTTGCCCCCTTTCAGGACATCAATACCCCTATCGATCCAATATTCCTTGATTTCTTCTGAGAGTGGGGTCTTAGACCAAGACTTTCTTTTACGCACTTCGGGTTCAAATCCTAAAAGAATCCTTGTTTTTCTGGTAATGTCAAGAGGCTCACTGCCAAATACTTCTACGATATTTGCTAGTGAGGTGAAACCTGTGATGATGAGATATTCTTTAGAGGCCTTCAGGTCTTCAAGAATAATATCTTTAATTTTTCGCCCGTCTTCATTTATGGGGAAATCTTCTTGTGATGGCCAAGTGTAGGAAGGGTTGTCAAAATCGATAAAGAGTTGCTTTTTGTTTTTCAAAATGTTCGATATTGCTTTTAAGATAGGAAAAATCTTATTTCTACTGGATGTAGTTAAAATCAAGTAGTTTCACTGGCCACTGTTTAATTGTAAGACGTAGACCGCTTTTTTTGATAATTGTTGAAATACTTATCTTACAAATTACTTATAAACAATAATGATATGTACAATATTCTCTCTCTTGATGGTGGCGGTAGCTGGTCTTTACTCCAATTTCTCACCTTAAGGGAACGTTACGGAAATAGCAAGGGTCACGAAATACTAGGAAAATATGATTTGGTCATTGCAACATCAGGTGGAAGTCTCGTGCTGGCCGCCCTCTGCTGTAATTGGGATATTGATAAGTGTTTGTCCCTCTTCTATGAAAAGCAAAATAGAACCTTGGTTTTCAGCAAAAACTCTTTTTGGGAAAAGTACTTTCCGGCCGATTTTGTAGGTCTTTTTGGAGCAGGCCCAAAGTATTCGGTCAAAAAGAAGTATGCAGGACTCAAAAGCTTGTTCAGTGAGATTGAAGCAATACCAATGGAAGACCTTCCTGATTTTATCGGTAAGCCCAGTCTTAAATTAGTAGTTACCACATTTGACGCACTCCATAATAAGGCGAAGTTTTTCAAGTCTTATGGGAAAGAAGGGAAGCCATTCGATTCTGTTAACCTCATCCAGGCCATTAGTGGTTCTACAAACGCACCAATTGGCTATTTTGATTTTCCCGCTAGAATAAAGGCCCAAAGATCTGAGCGAAATTTTTATCTGTGGGATGGTGCTCTAGGAGGGTTCAACAACCCAGTGGCTGCCGGTCTCACGGAAGCCATTAAACTTGGCGTAAGTAAAGAGGAGATTAACATCATCTCACTAGGTACCTCAAATAAGATCACATCTCAACGCGAGCGAAAATATTTTTACCTTTTATATATCAATGTTATAAAATACCGAAAGACAAAACCGGGTCTAGGCCTTAAGTTTTTTGGGAAAACCGTTATAAATCAAGCTAAGACCATTTTATATGAGCCTCCGGACTGGGCAAATTACATGACTTATATATGGAGGTTCGATAATAATCTGGGGCAGGCTTTAGAGAATAAGAAACGGTTTATTCGCTTGTCCCCATTATTGCATAGGCATTCCCAAGACGATAATGCCAATGAACTAGATCACTTGATTAACGAGCTTTATGATCTAGATATGGATCTAACCAATGACGACGACATTGAACTTTTGAACCAATGTTTCGAAAAATGGAAAATAGGTGAAATTTATAACCAACCGATTAGAACCAATTTGGACACCAAGGGAGACGTGTTGCACGATCTTGGACACAAATATTTTAAAGAAGCAATGGCTGATTGGATAAATATGAAAATCTAATTATAAAAGATCGGTCTTCCGTATGTATTATTAATTTTAGTATTTTTAGCGTCAGTTTTTACTGACATCACCCCCTTTCTTGTCGATTGGTAAACAGGCCTCTTTTTGAGCTAAAATTCGTTTGCCTTTTAAAAATGTTTTTTAAAATATATTCAAGTAGCAGCTTTAGTCCATGATAATTAAATTTTTAGAGGCACATAAGGGAGATAGCATCCTCATTTCCCACCAAGATGATGAAGGTACTTCACGAAATATACTGATTGATGGGGGAATGTCATCAACGTATTTTAACTCAAGTTATAACCAATATGGGCAGTTGCACCTAGAAATTGAAAAAATTAAAAAGCGAAAGGAAAAAATCGACCTACTAATTTTATCCCATATTGATAATGACCATATCGAAGGCTTGTTAAAATGGTTCTCAACGGATGCGAAGGCCTACAACCTTGTGGGCCAGGTCTGGTTTAATTCGGGCAAATCTATTGCCCAGTTTTTCAAAAAAGAAGAGAATAATGATTTACGGCTAAATCTCAAAGTACCTAATACGACGTACACTGGGGTGGCGGAGGCTATTGAATTTGAAGACTATTTGCTAAAACATAAGATTTGGGACAAAAAAATTATAAGACAAGGTGATGAATTTGCCCTCTTTGGAGTCCAATTAAAAATACTGTCTCCCGATAATTCACAATTGAAAAAATTGGTCGGTGAGTATAATAAGAAAACGGGAGATCCTGTTTATACAAGCGGAAAGAAAGAGGACTGGGCAAAAAATCTGAAAGATATCATCCAAAAAGAAACACTGGACAGCTTTCGTTTTAAACAAGATACAAGTGTGAAGAACGGAAGTTCCATTACAGTGCTTCTAACCTATGCCGAAAAGAATTTTTTATTTCTGGCCGATTCCCATCCTGATCGGGTATTAAAGTCTTTACAGGAATTGGGATATTCCAAGGAAAAACCTATCCCGGTCGAACTATTTCAGATATCCCACCATGGCAGTAAAAGTAATATGCATAAAGAACTTTTGGAAGTTGTAAAAACGAATAAGTACGTAATAAGTACGGATAGTTCTTCACATGGTCATCCTCACAAGGCAACATTGGCCAGAATAATTAGCGTCAATCCCCAAGCAGTCATTTATTTCAATTATGAGAACGTAAAGAAGAGTATTTTTACCGAACAGGATTTAAATGATTTTCCCAATTTTGAAACGAAGTTGATTTCAGAATACCCCGTTTCAAAATGACCGCAGAAGACTTAAAGAGATATAGTGTTAGAGTAGGGGAAGGCAGTGGATGTTTCTTTCAGCCTATGACGAATGAATACACCTATATTTTAACAGCGAAGCATTTGTTCAGTGCTTTACAAAATGGAGCCGAAATTGATATTTTCAGACATCTGAAAAACGAAGACGGCTGGTCGGAGGAATTGATACCGTTTACTCTGGAATTGGGTGTTAATTATTTTCCGCACTCCCAGGCAGACGCCGCGATACTGAAAATTGATTATTTAGATGGTTTCAAAGAACTTTTTGTGAAAAATGAAATCAACGAAAATGTTGGGTATCAACTTTGTGGATTTCCTTCTCAGAATAGAGATAGTGCCGAGGGGGAGCGGTATTCTCCTTATAGGGTAGAAAGGATACTTGCCTCTGGAAATTATTGCCATATGGCACAATTGTTCGGTACGGTCAACTATGATAACGTTGCGGGAATGTCCGGAGGCGGGTTCTTGAAAATAGAGACAGATCATTTATCCATTCTCGGGATTCAAAGTAGAATGGCAACCAACGCCGTACAGGCATTGGGACAAATTGGTTTTATTCCCATAAAATACTATAATCAAATTATTGATGCAAACGAAAACGCGGGAGCGCTGGAGAAATTATTGCCGGCATATTTAAAATCGTTTTCCTTTTTTGAGGATGAAATCTTTTCTATTATAACCGGGCCACAAGAGGTAATAGTTTCCAGAAGGGATAAGCTCACGGAGTTGTTAAAGGTAAAGGCAAGCGAGATAAGGGATAGTGATATTACCCCGAACTATATTAAAGAGCATTTGAGCAATAGACTTTTGCTGTTGGAGCAAACTAATTTTGAATTGCAGAAAAGGGGCATATGGCGAATGTGGTTAGAGTTTCTCACGATATTGAATATAGCCAAAAACAAGGCCCATAGTTTAGCTGACATGCCAGTGGTTTTTGAGAAAGTCAGAATGTTTTTTTCGGACATCAATCAGGATTTTTGGACGGCACACCTGATGGATTTGCCCAAGTTGGATTACTCGGGTTTAGGACCAGATGGTATAGTTGTCGTTGCTTCTAACATCCCTTCCGTAGATAGGGAAATGGAAATACTTGATTTAAGCAAGATAACATCAAATATCGCGGAAGCGAGAAAGCAATATGCACAAACCCATTTTGGCCATGATATTGACGTAGCATCAGAATTTCCTCTTGAAAAATATAAGTTTATAAATATCTCGGCCTTTAAAGAAAGGGTTGTTACAGAGTTGGATGAAGATTTTGATAACAGTCTGCCAAACGAATCCTTGGCCACATTAAAACGATTATATGAAAGATTCATCCCCGAGTGGTAACGTAAAGGAAGCTTTTCAAGAACAATTCTTGGATTTATCACTATTATACGAGGAGATAGATTTGGGAAACGGTAAGGCGCACGCTTTTTTTGTTGATATTGAAGGGTACGAGGTCTTGGAAGAAAGCTGGCAACAAATAGTGAACCTTATTGCGATTAATTTCCAAAATAAATTGGAGAAGGAATTTGAACGTTGGAATATCTATTTGTTTTTCAGGCTTTCTGAAGCGGTGGACAAGGGTCTAAAATACAAGATTGAGAACGACACATTTTCCTGTAGAAAGATAATCATTGATAAGAGTGAAAGTCACAAATCCGCGGTAGAGGACCACATATTGAATAAGCTTGTCAATATTGGTGTTTCCACACAGAGTACACAAAATGTCTTTGAACCAAACAAAATAATACAAGAAGTTCTAAAGGGTAAGACATTAAAAAAAATTAACACAACGCCTGATGCCCGCAAAGCATATGACCTATTGGTCGAAAAAATCATAAACAAGAAATGAAGTTTAAATCCGTAGAAATATCCGGTTTCAGGGCCTATGACAAGTCAGAAGATGCCACGTTCAAATTTACAACGCCAGAAGGTGAGGTATTGAATTTTATATCCCTATATGCCCCAAACGGTTTTGGAAAGACTTCTTTTTATGACGCGGTCGAATGGGGCATAACCAACAATGTAAGTAGGCTTTGGCGCAGGGGCAAGGATACCGAAAAATCAATAAACACCCTTCGTGAATTGGACACGGATAAAAAGCAGGTAAATCTATTAAGGAATACAAATACTTCTGGTCCAACTTTCGTACGATACTTCACCGATCGTGACGAGAAACCGGTTGAACGGCTTTTAAAGGTGCACGGTTCAAACAAAGCAGACACAAAAAAGGATGTTGGTGAACAACTGGCATTTCGAGATGTGATTTTGTCACAAGAATGGATTTCCGCCTTCTTAAAAGAGGATGACGGCGAAATACGATACAGCAAGTTTATGAAGAATCATGAACTTCAAGAAACCGATGTTTATTATCAAAAAATAAAAGTATTACAAGAAACCAATAAAAAACATTTAGCTGAACTAAGGGAAAATATCAAGGTCTTAAAATCAAAAATCTCGGAAGAGGACGAAGAGGATATTTTGGAAACAGTTAATAACCTTATACAGAAGATAAATACCGATTATCAAAAGCCCATTTCCGATTTGATAACGCTATCTGCATCAAAGAAGGAAATTAAGGATTTACAAGATGTTTTGGCCAAAGCATTGATAGAAGAAGACAACTCAACAGATTTGGCGTTACTGTTAATGGCAATTGAGAATGCGATTGTTGGTAAAGAAGGTTTGTTTTCTAAAAAACAATATTTTGAGGCTAGAGATAACCTAAGGAAATTAATTGCTGAAATCAAAGCCATAGAAGAAAACCTAAAACAGTTCGAGAGGCTTGAAGCTGCTCAGAATGAACTTGAAAGTGGAAATTCGGAAAGAGAGGCTTTACAAGGAAAGGCCAAGATCTTGGAAAGGTTAATAACCCAGTTTGACAACTATCTTGAAACCCAGAAAGAAATAGATGATAAACATGAAGAACAGAAAGATTTAAGAAAACAAAAATCAAAGCTAGATAAAGAAATCGAGCAAGTTCGGAGAAAGCAGATTGATGAAAAGGCAACTTTGGACAGTTTGGCCAAAAATAAAGTTGGTCTAGAAAAAGAACAGGAGTCCTTACCCAAGTTAAAAGAGAACCTCGAAAAAACAGCTACCGCTATTGACCAGGGAGAAAAAAGAATATTGGACCTTGAAGATATAATGGATAAGCACAGGGCTGATTTAGAAAAAATTGACGAGCAAATTTCTGAACTTGAGCTGGTGAAAAGGGAAGCTAAAGAAGGGCAATATGCACTTACATCCGTTTCGGAAAGTCCGCGTTTGAATAAAGTGGTAGAAGATTTACTGGCAAAATCACAACAAAAATTCACCATTAAAAACGAGCTAAAACAGCTAGCGGAAACTATAACGCAACAAGAAGAGCTTAATACTACTATCCAAGGTTTTATAGCATCAGGTTTGGATATTGTGAATCGCAATGAAACGGATTCTTGCCCACTGTGCGAACACCAATATGATTCGTATAAAACATTGGCAGATAAAATATCCAACAATCGAGCTTTGTCCGAATCCTTAAAAATTCTTCTCGAACAAAAAAATAGGTCGCTCGATGAAATGGCAAAAATCGACACCGAACTGGAAAAGTTGCTAAATGATTTGATGTTATTTTATGACAATGGACTCAAGAACCTTAAAGAAAGAAGGATCCAAATTGATAACAGTAGAACTGAGGACCAAAAATTATTAAAGGCCCAAGAGAGTGATTTGGCCAAGCTTAAAGAGAACCAAGCCGGGCTGATAAACAAAACCAATGGCAAGTCATTTGAGAACCATACAAGTGCTTTAAAAGAATCGCTAAAAGGCATTTTGAAAAATTTGGAGGATACAAGAACCAAATTAGCCAAGACCGATCAAGAATTGACAAACCTAGAAACAAATGAAAAAGAAATTATTGGTAGAATTGAATTGATTGCCACGGAAATTGAAAATTTAAAATCTGGGAAAAGCTTTATCGAAATAGAGAATTGGTTTGAAGACAACAATCCGGGTCAAAAAATCAATAAGGGGTTTCTTGAAAAGCAAACTAAAAAAAATCAATCGGCATTAGACAAGGTTCAGGAATTGCTGGCAGAGCTACGGAAGGAAATCCAAAACCTGGAAGAAAATCTAAAATCCCTTAGCCAAAATAACCAGCAAAGCAAACTAAGCGGTGCCGAAGACCAAAAAAAAGATTTAGAAAAGAAAATTGCAGCTTATGAAAGATTCCTTCAAGAAAGCCTATCCATTGAAGGCCCCGAGTTAAGCGATGAAGCGCTTACGCGGTTGTTGTCACAAAAAGAAAATGAGACTAAAGCACAACTGAAAAAAACCAAGAAAAAACTTGAAGATTACAGAAAGCTGGACAAATACAGCCAAAATATAGTTCCGTTTTTAGAGCGCAAGAATGCCAAGATTGAATTGGAGAAAGAAGAAGGTGAACTGGCTCTAGTGAAAAAATCGGTCACACCTATTATAAATGCCGAGGTTAAAAAAACTAAAGAGTTCCTTGAAAATAAAATTAAGGAGTTCTTTTATGTGGAATTAATCAATGAGATTTATGAAAAAATTGATCCGCACCCTGAATTCAAATCTGTCGAATTCAAGGCTAATTTTGACTTAGGTACTCCTAGCTTGGATGTTTTTGTGAAAGATAACAACAATCAAAGTACATTAATACCAAACTTATATTTTAGTACGGCCCAAATAAATATTTTAAGTTTAAGTATTTTCTTGGCCTCTGCCTTAAATTCTCATGAATACGATTGCATTTTTATAGATGACCCTATTCAATCAATGGACAGTATCAATGTTCTTTCTACCATTGATTTATTGAGAAGTATAGTGATTAACCAAGAGAAACAAATAATACTTTCCACTCACGATCAAAATTTTCACAACCTTCTTAAAAAGAAAATACCGTCTAGGATTTTTAAATCAAAGTTTATGGAGCTGGAAAGTTTTGGCAAAGTTAAGGACGATCGGCAGCTTACCAATTGAATTTAGATATTGAAAACTGATAGGCAGATCGATACAAAAGCGAATAGCCATAGAATCCATTTTATGATGACTAGACTAGTAATCGAGTTTATTCTAAAACATCAGATTAATTGAGTCAGATTTCATGAGACTAATATCTAAACTCTTTCCAAATTGTACCTTTTATTAAGAGTAAAGTTGCCACTTATCGTTATTTACATAAACAATATCAATAATTGTGTATCGAATTGACATGTTAGTAGCAGATAAGTAAAATATCAAAATGTTTTACCTATGTTTTACCTAACAAAAAAACCCAAGATTTTCATCTTGGGTTTTTTATCATCAAAAAGTAGCGAGAGGGGGACTTGAACCCCCGACCTCTGGGTTATGAATCCAACGCTCTAACCACCTGAGCTACCTCGCCATTTACTACAATATTTCAATTTTGTCCCCGGGTTATGAATCCGACGCTCTAACCAGCTGAGCTACCTCGCCATGGTAATTTTTGCGGCTGCAAATATAGAGTTTAATTTTTTCTTCATCAACATTAGTCGGCTAAAAAATATTAGGCTGCTTTTATTTTTTTATCATGTAGAAATATATATATTGGGCAAATAAAGACGATCGAATGAGCGAAAAAATAAAATTTGAAATAGAATACGTCATACAATCTTCTCCACAGCTACTATATCAGTATTTGGTTACACCTTCAGGTCTGTCCGAATGGTTTGCAGATAATGTGAACTCCCGGGGCGAGAAATATATTTTTATTTGGGACGGTGCAGAGGAAGAGGCTAAATTACTCAAGAGGAAATCCGATGAGTTTGTAAGGTTTTCTTGGACAGAGGGGGATGATGATACCTATTTTGAAATGAAGATTATTGTTGATGAAATAACCAAGGACGTTTCTTTGTTCATAACTGATTTTGCGGATGAGGACGAAGTGGACGAGGCTAAAATGTTGTGGGAAAATCAAGTGTCCGATTTAAAACAGGTATTAGGCTCAAAATAAAATTTATCATTTAAAGAGTATCTTTGGGCCTTTAATATAAAGGCCTTTTTTTATGATAAATTTGAATGGTGAATTGTACGGTGACAACCATTATTTTCTTAATCAGAACAATCGTGGTTTTCGTTATGGAGATTCCCTTTTTGAGACCCTTAGGGTGGTAAACGGCCATATATACTTTCTAGAGGAACATTACCTAAGACTTATGGCCTCTATGCGGATTCTTAGGATGGAGATTCCCATGAATTTTACCATGGATTTTTTTGAAGAGGAAATTATTAAGACCATACAAGGGAATGTCAATGGCCCTGCCCATAGAGTGCGTTTCTCGGTATATAGAAACAATGGCGGACTGTATACGCCAAAGACCAACGAGATTTCCTATGTGATTGAAGCTAAAAGTTTACAATCAACTTTCTACGTGTTGGGCGATGCTACCTACGAAGTGGAACTTTTCAAAGATTTCTATGTAAACCCGGATATGCTATCAAATCTTAAGACGAACAATAAAATTTTAAATGTTGTAGCGGGAATTTACTCCCAGGAAAATGATTATCAAAACTGCCTTTTACTTAATCAGGACAAGCAAGTAGTAGAGGCCATCAATGGAAATGTATTTTTGGTTTCCGGTAATATTATCAAGACTCCCCCCTTAAAAGATGGGTGTATAGACGGAATCATCAGGAAGAAATTGATTTCTATGTTAAAGGATGATGAAAACTTCGTAATCAAAGAAGAAAGTATTTCCCCTTTTGGACTTCAAAAGGCCGATGAGATGTTTATCACCAATACGATTAGTGGAATTATTTCTGTGACTAATTACCGAAAAAAGGAGTTCAGTACTGAAATCGCCAAAAAAATGGTTGGGAGACTTAATGCCTTGGCACGTATAGCTATCTAATTAAGACTTGGATTTTCCGGGGCATTGGACCATAATAAATAATCTCCACCAAGTTCCAACATTTTTTCCTTCCAGAAGGCACTAGAAGATTTTTGTATGATTTGACTTTGGTGCTCGTTTTTTGCCACAATCCAAGTATTGGATGAAAGTTCCTTGTCCAATTGTAAGGACGACCATCCTGAATAACCAAGAAAAAATCGGATATCATCCTCGCTAATGATGTGATTGTTTATAAGATCTACAGTCTTATCAAAGTCTCCTCCCCAATAAATACCGTCCGAAATTTCTACACTATTGTCTATTAATTGGGGAACCTTGTGTATGAAGTAAAGATTGTCCTGTTCCACTGGACCTCCATTGTATACTTGAAATGGTTTGGAAATTTCGGATACCAAATCACTTATCTGATATTCCAATGGCTTGTTCAATATGAATCCAACGGAACCCTCCTCATTGTGCTCGGCCAAGAGTACTACAGACCTATTAAAGGAAACATCTCCGGTTAGTGAAGGTTCTGCAATCAATAACTTTCCTTTATTTGGTTTCAAATGGACCATCTTTAGTTATCTGTATCTATCTAAAATAAGACAAATCATTTTAATTACCCAAATTGGGCATAAAAAAAGGCGCTATGAAAGCGCCTTTTAATATTATAATCCTGTAATAATTAGTTTACTGCATCGCTTAAATCAGAACCTGCTTTAAACTTAACAACGTTTTTGGCTGCGATTTGGATGGTTTTACCTGTAGATGGGTTTCTACCTTCTCTTGCATTTCTTTTAGATACGGACCAAGATCCGAAACCAACTAGAGAGACTCTATCGCCCTTTTTAAGAGCACCTTCAACATTTCCTAAGAAAGATTCCAATGACTTCTTAGCCGCTGCTTTAGTGATGCCTGCGTCTGCTGCCATTGCATCGATCAATTCTGTTTTGTTCATAATGTGATTAAATTAATTGTTGTTAAATAATTTTAAACCTAGAACAAATTTATATGGATTTACGACCAACGCAAGTAAAACAGCGGGAAATCCCCTATTTTGTTGATAACTCAGAGGGTTTGTTGATAAAGTAGGGCATTTTTTACGTTGTTGGTAAGGCCAATGGACACGGGGCTTTAGCCAAGATGGGCATTTTTTGATAGATTTAGTCCGTTTAGTAGGTCCTTAATAGGCATTTTTCTTTTCCCTTGAAGCTGTACTTCCAGTATATTTAAGTACCCTCCTGTTACGGCAACCCTCAATTCATTTTTTTCATTTATAAGGGTCCCATTTTTTAATCCATGCCTTCCCGGCTCTTTGGAGACTTTGTAGATTTTGGTAATCGTTTCATCTTTCCCATCATGGAGCATGGTCCAGGCAGCGGGGTAGGGGCTAAGTCCCCTTATGAAGTTGAATATATTATCCATGGGTTGGTCCCAATCGATTCTACAGGTATCCCTATGTATCTTATGTGCCAACTTAAGTTCCTTTGGGTTTTCCTGTTCCTCAGTTTCAAAATTATCATTAGCAATCCTTTGGATGGTGTCCAAAACAACTACAGAACCCAGGACCATAAGTTTGTCATGCAAGGAACCTGCATTTTCTTCAGGATCTATTTCGATTTCTTTTTGGAGGATAATTGCTCCGGTATCTATTTTTTCATCTATAAAAAATGTAGTGACGCCGGTCTTTGTTTCGCCATTAATTATGGCCCAGTTAATAGGCGCAGCTCCCCTATATTGCGGAAGAAGTGAGGCATGAAGATTGAATGTCCCGTATGCAGGCATTTGCCAAACTACCCTAGGAAGCATTCTAAAGGCTACTACAACTTGCAGGTTGGCTTTCAGCAATTTCAGCTCATTGAGAAATTCTTCGCTCTTGAGATTGGTGGGCTGCAAAATATGAAGGCCTTTTTCCATGGCATATTTTTTCACGGAAGATTCATTTAATTTTCTTCCTCTTCCTGCAGGCCTATCCGGAGCGGTTATAACACCCACAACGTTATAGTTGGTATTCAATATGGAATCTAGGATGCCTACAGCAAAATCCGGGGTACCCATGAACACAATTCTTAACTTTTTCATACTACAATTTTATACTCATTCTTTAAATTTAAGGTAATGCTACCTTCTTCTAGAAGCTCCTTTAGGATGAAAACCAAATCATTGGAGGAACAACCTAGGGCACTTTGCATTTTTTTGGAAGAGGCTGTCTGTTTTCTTAAAAGGGAAATGATTTGTTCTTTAAGGTCAGATAACTCTTCCCTATTTGATGTATCGTTCACACAAACATCGCAGATTCCGCAGTCCTTGGAAGACTTCTCCCCAAAGTAGTGCAATAACTGTTTACTTCTACAAATTTTATTGTTATTGATATATCCTAGAATGGCATCAACTTGAAATTTTTTCAGTTCATTTTGCTCGGTAATGTTCCTTGCAAACCTATTAATGGTATGGCCATCCTCCCGAGGTACCAAAAAAGTAAGTTCAAGGTCGCTGTGGGATGCCTTGTAATCTACAATTTCATCCTTCTCTAAAATCTCCAAGTAATCAAGTACTTTTTTTTCCGGATAGTTCAATTTTTGTGCAAGGGTAAAGGTATTGATGTGGGTTTCATTTTCAAAGATGCCACCGTATGTCCTTAGTATCAATTTGACCAAATCATCTAAAAAAGTATTTCTGCTCAAATAAGTCATGATATTTTCCTTGGAAGAAATAAATTGTATGCCGGTCATTCTATGAAAGGATTCCGATAGCGCAATGACTGAATTCCTGTCCAAAATTTTCAACACATTATAACTCAATAGGGAGTTTAACTGATAGACGGAACAGAATTCATTGAAATTGAGCCGATATTTTTCGTTGCTTCCCTCTCCATAGGCAATTTGAAAATAATTGTTCAATTTGTTATAAATGTACTTGACGAAGGAAACATCCGGCAATACGCTTAAAAACTGTTTCTTTCCCAGTTCTATATCGGTTTTGTTAGTTAGCAGTATAGCTTGGGCCTTTTCACCATTTCTACCAGCTCTTCCGGCCTCCTGAAAATAATTTTCAATACAGTCCGGAATTTGATAGTGCACCACCAATTCAACATCTGGCTTGTCGATGCCCATGCCAAAGGCATTTGTGGCCACTATGATCGTAATGTCATTTTTAAGCCATTTTTCCAACTTGTCCTTTTTGTCTTTTTCGGGTATACCACCATGGTAAAATGTGGAGGAGATACCATTCTTGATTAGATAGGAGCTTAGTTCCTTCGTAACCTTTCTGGATCGGGTGTAAACAATTCCACTACTTCTAAGTTGTTTGCAATAATGTAATAGTTGATGGCTCTTATCTTCATTATAATGGACTTGGAAAGCGATGTTGCTCCTGGAAAAGGAGTCTTTTTGCACCAATGGATTTAATAATTGCAAGTGTTCTATAATATCCTGGGTGACTTTTGGGGTTGCAGTTGCCGTCAATGCCAGCATGGGTGCATCCGGCTGTAGTTCCCTTAATATTTGACACTTGAGATATGCAGGACGAAAATCATGGCCCCATTGGGAAATACAATGGGCCTCATCTACGACCAGAAAATTAACGTTCATTTGGCGTATCCGGTCGCGGATAATTTCTTGTTCCAAACGTTCCGGTGAGAGGTAAATAAACTTATAGTTCCCATAAATACAATTGTCCAGTAGGTCGTTGACCTCCACAAATTTCAGCCCTCCAGTCATTCCTATTGCCTTGATGCCAAGGTTCTTTAGTTGGGCAACCTGATTCTGGATTAGGGAAATCAGTGGGGAAACCACAATACAAATTCCCTCCTGAGCCATAGCAGGAACTTGGAAACATATGGATTTGCCTCCTCCTGTAGGTAATAGTGCCAGAACATCTTGTCCCTTTAGTGCTGCATTAATAATAACTTCCTGGGAGCCCTTAAAATTTGGATAACCCCAATATTGTTGTAGGATTCTATGTGGTTCGGTACTCACCTATATGTTGGTCTTATTAAGAATGAAGGCTAGCCTTTCATCAACTGTTCCAAACGGAACCTCTATGGGGGAATAGCCCAATGATGAATACGTTTCTTCCAGATGTACGTGAAGGTCCACAGCTTGCGAATAACTTTCCAATCGTTCGTTATCCTGTTCATAGATTTCCTCCCAAGGAGGTAAAATAAAGACTTGGCAATATTTGTTCTTCTCACATATATCCTTAAAATCTTGCTGTTGGGTTTGCCCAAAATAGTCCATATAGGCCAGAACATCCGGTGTTCCGCGATCATAGAAGACTAACTTTTCTCTAATTTGGGAAGCTTCTTTGAACTGTTCCAATCTACCTAAAATCAGGGCACGGTTAAATGCCAGTGAATCATCCACAAAATCAATGGGGTTGCTCAAAGGTGAATCGGGATGCTGGCTTTTTTTGGCCTCTAGGGTCATGGTCCGTATAATTTCATGGAAACAATGGTAGCCGGCATTTTCCAATGATTTTATGACGGACGTTTTTCCGGTACCCGGGGCACCGGTGATAACAATTCTTTTAAAGTCCAAACAAAATGGTTTTATATAACAAAAATAGCGAAAGCATGGGTATAAAAAAACTAGGCAATTCAATGTATCTTTGCAAAAAACAAAGCCATGGAGGAAACGAATTCTGAGGAGTTTTATGATAAATTAAAGGAACAATTAGAGGCTACCAGTTCATGGCCTTCCAACTATCTATATAAGTTTATAGTATTGTCCGACCAGAATAAGATAAACCGTATTCACAAGATTTTTGACAACATGGGAGCGGTAATAGAGTCCAAAAAGTCAAAAAATGGTAAATATACGAGCGTCTCGATTACGGTCAATTTGGAAAATCCAGACGAAGTCATTGCAAAATATAAGGAAGTAGGGGCTATAGAGGGGGTAATCTCCCTTTAAAATAGTATTTCACCTATAATTTTATTAATTTGCAGACGTTTAAAGAATACTTCTTCAACAATTTTAAGATAAATTTTCCAATTTGGATTTAGTAGACAACCTCGAGTACAATACAGAGCGTCCACAATTGATTATACCTGAATATGGTAGGCATTTTCAAAAAATGGTGGACTACGCAGTAACCATAGAAGACACTGCGGAACGCAATAGGATAGCAAAATCGATAATTAGTGTAATGGGCAATTTACAGCCCCATCTACGTGACGTTCCTGATTTTCAACATAAGTTATGGGATCAACTGTTCATAATGTCCGATTTTAAATTGGACGTTGAATCACCTTTCCCCATTACTTCCAAGGAAATGCTTCAAAAGCGTCCAGAACCTTTGGACTATCCACAAAATTATCCCAAATACAGATTTTATGGCAATAACATCAAACGAATGATTGATGTGGCCGTAAAATGGGAAAAAGGGGATAAACGTGCAGGTTTGGAGTACGCCATAGCAAATCACATGAAGAAATGCTATCTCAATTGGAATAAGGAAGTGGTGGACGATGCCGCAATTTTCAAACATCTTTATGAGCTTAGCAATGGTGAGATCGATTTGGCCGCCAAAGGTGAAAACCTTACGGATAGTGGTCAATTTCTAAAAAACAGGGTTGCAAAAACTCCAAGGTCCTCTTCCGGTAAAAAGAATCGAAGTAATAATCGCGGTAAAAAACGCTACTAAATTTCCTTTTCCTAAATGGGAACATTTAAGATAGAAGGTGGTCATTCACTATCTGGTGAAATAACGCCACAAGGTGCTAAAAATGAAGCTTTGCAAATTTTATGTGCGGTGCTTCTTACATCTGAAAAAGTAACCATCCATAATATTCCTGATATTGTAGATGTGAACAAGCTCATATCCCTCTTGGAGGATTTGGGCGTAAAAATTCAAAAGAAAGGTAAAGGTTCCTATACTTTTAAGTCAGACGACATAAACTTGGATTATTTACAATCCGATCAATTTAAACAGGACGGTAGAGGTCTTAGGGGCTCAATTATGTTGGTAGGTCCGTTATTGGCTCGTTTTGGGAAGGGATATATTCCCAAACCTGGAGGAGATAAGATTGGAAGAAGACGGCTGGACACGCATTTTGAGGGGTTCATAAAATTAGGTGCCAAATTCAGATATAATAGGGAAGAATATTTCTATGGGGTAGAGGCGAAAGAGCTCAAAGGTACCTACATGTTGCTCGATGAAGCTTCGGTTACCGGAACTGCCAATATTCTTATGGCGGCGGTATTGGCAAAAGGCCAAACAACAATTTATAATGCTGCCTGCGAACCCTATTTACAGCAATTATGTAAAATGCTGAACAGAATGGGTGCCAAAATTACAGGTGTGGGTTCCAATTTGTTGGAAATTGAAGGTGTAGATTCTCTGGGTGGTACAGAACATACCATGCTACCCGATATGATTGAAATTGGGAGCTGGATCGGACTAGCCGCCATGACGAAAAGTGAATTGACCATTAAGAATGTAAGCTGGGACGATCTTGGTCAGATTCCAACGACATTTAAAAAATTGGGTATTCAACTAGAGCGTAGGGGAGATGATATTTACATACCCGAACACAAAGACGGATATGAAATTCAAAATTATATCGACGGCTCTATTTTGACCATTGCCGATGCTCCTTGGCCAGGATTAACACCAGATCTTTTAAGTATAATACTTGTTGTTGCAACCCAGGCAAAAGGTGAGCTGATCATTCATCAGAAAATGTTCGAAAGCCGATTGTTTTTTGTGGACAAGCTATTGGATATGGGATCTAAAATTATTCTTTGTGACCCTCATCGGGCGGCAATCATTGGGCATGATTTTAAGTCGACACTGAAAGCTACAACAATGACCTCACCCGATATTAGGGCAGGTGTTTCTCTATTGATTGCTGCACTTTCGGCTAAAGGAACATCTACTATTCACAATATCGAACAAATCGATAGAGGGTACGAAGATATAGATGTTAGGTTAAGGGCCATTGGGGCAAAAATCGATAGGGTTTAACCCTGTTTATTTTTCCACAAGGGTACCATCGGGATATTTTGCAAATCGGCCTTTTTCAGCAGGGTGTACATTATCAGGATATTGCCATGGCCAACCTCCAAATTGAGTCAACCTAAATTGTGAAAATGCTTTTTGCAGTTCTTCCCTGTTCGTCATAACAAAAGGACCCTGTTGAGCAACGGGCTCATTTATGGGAGCACCCTGCAACACTAGAATTTTTGCTTGTTCAGACCCGGCCTTTATGGTAATATCCGCTGTGGAATCTACATCGATTCCAAAATTTGCAAGGATTTTTTCCGAATCTATGGTAATGGAGTCACCTTCGTAAAAATAAATACTTCGATTGATACCTTTTTCAGATTTAGGAAGACGTATTTCTCCGTTGGCTTTAATAGTGATACTCCAAATGGCTACCTTGTTTGCTGGTTCTGATGCCCATGAGTCAGGTGGCGGTGCGAGGGCTAAAGTATCCTTGAAATTTCCTGCGATCACAGTGACAGTAGCACTTTCCATTTCCAATACCGGTATATCCTCATGCCATAGCATCTTAAAGTATGGGTCGGCAAATTTGGATTTTTTGGGTAGATTCAACCAAATTTGAAATAGTTCCAACGTATTTTCTTTTTCTGAATTCAAAAGTGGAAACATTTCGGAATGCTGGACACCACTACCTGCTGTCATCCATTGCGTGTCGCCCAGGCCAAAACGCCCTGCGGCCCCTAAAGAATCTGAATGATCACAAAAACCTTGGTTAACAACGGTTACCGTTTCGAAACCGACATGCGGATGTGCGGGAAAGCCAGGTATGGTCTGTCCATGATACATACGCCAATCTTGATTTGGATCGAAGTCACTTCCTAAAGGCTTACCCTTTAACAAATCAGGGTCTGGACCTAAATCGGCAGTACCTTTTGGAAAATGGTCCAAGTGGTGCACACAGAACAAAAAAGGATCCTGGGTTTGCCATTGAAAACCAAGAGGAAATTTTCTTAATATATAAGTATTCATCTATTTGAATTATTAGTTGCTAAGCAAGTTTAAAATTACGGCAGCCCAGCATTTTTACAAAATGCCTTCCATGATTACAAATTCTAGACCTGCCTTTGTAAAGAATTTGTTTGTTTTGGCCATTCCAAAATTTTCATAAAAATTAGCCTTGTCAACCCTAGCATTGCACCATAATCTTTTAATATTATCTTGATAACAAACCATTTTGACATGATTAATGAGCGCAGAAGCACAACCTTTTCTTTGGTGTTGGGGCGTTGTCGCAAGTTTTCTGAATTGTGCGGAATCGCCCTCTATAAAAAGCGAAATGCAACTCACTATGTTATCATTGACAAAAATGGCATAATGCTTCCCTTTGCTATCATTTTCGAGTTTAACAAAATCCATAGGAAGCTCTGGCCACATAACTTCATGCCTTATTGGCCAAGTAGTTTCTGCCGAAACACTTTTGATGAGCAATTATAGTATGGTTTTATTGTTTAAAAAATTCTTTTGCTTATCCTCAATGCTCTGCAGTGTTGATTTCCACCCAATTGTTTTCCGGGTCTTGTACGTAAATCTGCCTTACTCCATCTGCTCTTAGCGTTACCGCATTTGGTTTGCCCGGCCAGTCCGAATAGGGTACTTTCTTTTCTTCCAGATATGCAATGAATTCATCCAGTTTTTGGGTGGCCAAACATAAATGTACACTCTTGCTGTGCTTCATGGCTACGCTGTCCTTGCCAATCAAATGCAATTGGGAATTTCCGTTGATGATAAACCACCTAAACCCACTAGTAGCGGATGGATGTGGTGTTTCCTTAAGCCTAAGGATTTCTTTGTAAAATTCTCCCGTTTTTTCCAAATCCTTTACAATTAGAGAATAATGGTCATATTTAAAATCAAAGTTGGGACCGCTACTTTCCTGTGCCTTAAGGTTCAAGTGTGCGAAAAGGAAAATTAGGATTATCACTGTTAGCCGTCCTACACTAGTCAAGTGCGTCCATTCGTTTTTGTAACTCATCGGCTTCGGCATATTTTTCATCACTTGCTCTTCTATTGGATTTAGATAATTCAAAAGCCTCCTTCATTAGCTTTTGATATGTTAATTTTTCTTTTTCTGTTTTTTTCTTGAACAATCCGAACAAAAATAGGTTGTTTTAATTTTTACCGATTGGAGGAGGACCATCGATCATTGGCTCATAGACTTCATCACCTTTTCTGGTCTTAAACTCGGACTTAACCTCTTCTACCATTTTTGGATTTTCAAAAAGGTCAAGCATGGTCATGCCCATAGCCTTGGCAGCGTAGACCATTCCCTTGTGCCCTATGGACATTCCTCCGCAGGCAACTACGGCCCAAGAGTGCCATGGAGTATCTTTAGGAGCAACGGTAACGCCCAAATTTATATTAGGAACGTTCCAGCTTACATCGCCAACATCCGTAGATCCTCCACCCGGATTCTCCTCGGTTTCCTTCAATGGATGTATTTTACCGTCCATACCTACTTCCGGTTTTCCAGTTGCCTTTTGAATGGCCCTACCAAAAGCTTCCTCCTCATCCGTGTAACTAATAGGACCTAAAAGTTCAAGATTCGATTGCATGATTTCACCACCCTTTCTATTGACCAAGGTTTCGTAGATACCGGACACCAAGGATATTTTGTAATCGACATTGGCCATAATAGCAGCGCCTTCGGCCATGGCCTTAACACGTTCATAGGTAGGTAACATCTTGGATCTTTTTGGATCCCGAACCCTTACCCATAATTTGGCATAATCTGGAACAACGTTAACTACTTGACCACCATCCTGTATATGATAATGTATTCTGGATGTAGGAAGTATGTGTTCCCTATAATAATTAATTCCTGTGGTATATAGTTCCAAGGCATCGGAAGCACTTCTTCCGTTCCAAGGATCAGCGGATGCATGTGCAGTCTGTCCATAGAATTCCACGATAAAATCGATTAGGGAAAGTCCTGTTTGTACATCGGCCTCGATCCCGGCGGATGGATGCCAACTCACATTCACGTCAACATCGTCCCAAAGACCGGCTTCCACCATCCAAACTTTTGCAAAGTATTTTTCTTCGGCCGGTGTACCCAAAAATTTCACGGTTCCCTTAATTTTACCCTCATCCATTAATTCCTTTATGGCAATAGCGGCACCAAGACTTGCCGTACCGAACATATTATGACCACAACCATGGCCAGCAGCACCTTCTTTTAAAGGTGATTTTTCAGGAGTTGCCTTTTGTGAAATTCCAGGGAGCGCATCAAACTCACCTAATATACTGATAACCGGTTTTCCTGAACCATAGGTTGCTGTAAATGCAGTTGGAATGTCTGCAACACCCCTAGTGACGTTTAAGCCATTCTTTTCGGCATAGTCTGCCAAGATTCTCGAGGATTCCGTTTCATCAAAAGCTGTTTCTGCAAGTGCCCATATAGAGTCACTTATTTTAATGAGTTGTTCTTTATGGTTTTCAATAGAGGCAATGACGGACTTTTTGTTTTTGCTCATTTTTTGACTGTGAAGGCTGATCACAAAAGAAAAACTTAAAGCCAGAAAAAGAAGTTTTTTCATTTTAATTGGGTTATTTGGTTAGGTCTTACATTAGATTAAGATACACGAAAGCATAGTGCTTTCCCATGTTCAGTAAATATAGGCTTTTATACATTTTTATTAAAGTTATATGGAATGTGATTTCCGCAAATTTATGAGTAGAAAAGGAAATGTATTTTTTTCTTTCCAACTGGAAAATATAATTATTGGCATGGTTTTTCGTTATATATCAGTCCATTAGGTCCCAAAACTAAAATTATGAGAAAGTCCAGTCTATTATTCTTGTTATCAACCATTATTTTATTCAATCTTTCGTGTAGTTCAACAAACAGGTTGACCATGGGGGTCACTACACCTCCTAGAATTGCGATTCCTGCAAATGTTACCAAAATAGGTATCATTGACCGTAGTATTCCTTCTGAAGAGAATAACAAATTGGATAAGTTGGATAAAATACTTTCTCTTGAAGGATTGAACTTGGATAAGGAGGGAGCAAAATTTGCACTGAATGGACTTTTGGACGAATTAAGTAGGGACGGTAGATTTGAAATCGTAAAAATAATTGATGATGTTGAGGCCCAAAGAAAGGGTTTGGGCGTGTTTCCAGCAGCTCTTCCCTCAGAATTAGTTCAGGAAATATGTGAAAGCAATGATGTAGATATCTTATTTTCACTTGAATTTTATGATACGGATACTGCACCAAGCTATGAGCTGACAACGGTGAGCATACCCAATAACATTGGTATCAATGTCGCAATTCCCGGGCATAGGTTAACCTTGAATACGGTAATTAAAAATGGTTGGAGGGTGTATGACCCCCATTCAAAAACCGTATTGGATGAATATAGGTACAATGATTATTTAACTTCTGTAGGTGAAGGTATAAATCCCGCTAAGGCATTCGAGGCCATAGCCGGTAGAAAAGAAGGAGTAATGCAAATAAGTAGCAATATAGGCGTTGATTACGGACTTTTGACCAGACCAGCCAATATTAGGGTGGCCAGGGATTATTTTGTTCGGGGAACCAATAACTTTAAAATCGCCATGAGAAGGGCACGAACGGGAAATTGGGACGGAGCCGCCGATTTATGGGCTACAGAACTTGACAACCAAAAAATGAAAGTAGCGGGAAGGGCGCATTACAATATGGCCATTATCAATGAGATAAACGGTGATTTACAGAAGGCGTTGGAGTTTGCTTCAGCTTCATATTCCGATTATGAAACAAGATTGGCTTTGACCTACGTAAACATTTTAAAGCGCAGAATTGCACAACAACAGCAATTGGAAGCCACTTTTGACCAGCTTTCCAGATAATCCATCAATTGTTCAGAGTCCCTTTATAGGTTTCCAAACAACGTTCCCGGGCTTTTTTATGATCTACCATTTTGTCCGGGTAGGTGAGTTCCTGTAATTCCGGAACCCACTTATTGATGTATTCCTTTTGTTTGTCAAATTTGTCGACTTGCGTCATAGGATTGAATATTCTAAAATAGGGTGCCGCATCTACGCCGCTGCCTGCCGCCCATTGCCAGTTGCCCACATTGGCACTCATATCATAATCCAATAGCTTTTCGGCAAAATAGGCTTCACCCCAACGCCAATCTATAAGTAGATGTTTACAAAGGAAACTTGCCGTTAGCATTCGCACCCTATTGTGCATATAACCAGTGGTATTCAGTTCTCGCATACCGGCATCGACCAAAGCATAACCTGTTTTTCCGTTTTTCCACTTTTCAAATTCCTCTTCATTATTGCGCCACTCGATACGGTCATATTTAGGTTTAAAGGCCTTGTCCTTGGTATGTGGAAAGTGCCAAAGGATTTGCATAAAAAACTCGCGCCAAATCAGTTCGCTCCAGAAAACTTCATTTTCCTCGTTAATGGCCTTTTTCATCATTTTTCGAACCGATGCCGTACCGAATCTCAAATGCGGGCCTAATCTGGAAGTGCCATTCTCCTTGGCAGGAAAATTTCTAGTATCCTCATAGTTATTGATCAAGGTTGGGGTAACGGTATAATAAGGAACGGAAATTTCCGATTTTTCAAATCCGAAATCACTCAGCGAAAGATTGGGCAATCGTGTATTTTCTATAAGGTTCCCCATATAGGAATGGGTGTAATGTATGTCCAAATGCTTTTCAGGGTCAAAGGTTTCCTTCCATTTGTTTTTGTAGGGTGTATAAACCACATATGGATCTCCATCTTCCTTCACAACCTCTGACTTTTCAAAAATGACCTGATCTTTAAAAGTCTTGAACGTTATATTATTTTTTTCCAACAAATCCCCAATTTCCTTATCTCGGTTTCTTGCATAAGGTTCATAATCCCTGTTGGTGAATACTGAGGCGATTTCGTGGGTTTCAATTAGTTCTTTAAAGATTTTTTCCGGTGTTCCATGATATATGGCCAAGGAACTGTTCCACTCATTCTGGAGTTCATTCCTCATTTTTTGTAGCGTTTCATAAATGAAGGTTACTCGCGCATCATTTTTTGGAAGTTTGGAAAGAATATTCTCGTCAAAAATAAAAATAGGAAGTACTTCAAAGTCATCTTTTAGGGCTTCTAAGAAACCTACATTGTCGTCTAACCGTAAATCTCTTCTAAACCAAAATATGGATAGCTTGTTTTTAGACATCTAATTCAGGTTTAAGGTTGATATTCCGCCATCTACGCCAATTACTTGCCCTGTCATCCAGGAACTTTTATCAGTTAATAGAAAAGAGACTATATTTCCAATATCTTCCGGCTTACCCACTCTTTTCAGTGGATGCCTTTCACTCATGGAATCTCTTTTCTTGTCATTGTTTAAGAGCCTGCTGGCTAAAGGTGTATCTATTAACGAGGGTGCAATTACGTTCACTCTCAATTTTGGAGCATACTCCGCAGCCAAGGATTTTGCAAAGCCTTCAATGGCTCCTTTTGCCGCTGCAACACTGGTGTGAAACGGCATTCCGTTACTCACGGCTACAGTGCTAAAGAATACCAAGCTACCGGATTCGCTCATTTTAGGCATTATGTCCTTAACCACACGGATTAAACTAAAGAAATTGATTTCCATATCCTCCTCAAAAGTGTCCAAACTCATCATTTTAAAGGGTTTAAGGTTGATGGTGCCGGGACAATATACAAACCCATCCAGCTCAGGTAGGTCATCTACGTTAAGGGAATCTTTTGTGGCGTCAAACGTTATATGTTCAATATTTTGATGTGACTCAGACGGTTCGGAACGGGTAGCAAGAATCAATTTATGTGATTCCTTTAATTGTTCAACTATATTTGATCCAATTCCATGAGTACCTCCAACAAGTAAAATAGTTTTCATTTAAATAGTTTTAAATTCAATAGTATTTTCAATGCCCTCTATACTACCAAATAGCGAATTCAATTTTTGCTCTCGATAATTAAAAATTTGCTGTAATTGCTTTTTCACCAAAAAAGGATGAACCAATTGACCCAATAATCCGAATGGAAGCTTGTAATCTATGATGTCTTCCATTTCCACACCTTTTTTGACCTCTTTGATAAAATGTTTATGATGCCATAAATTATAAGGCCCAAAACGTTGTTCATCCACAAAATAACTTCCCTCTTTTACATGTGTGATTTCAGTCACCCATTTAGTAGTATACCCTGGAAAGGGTTTGACTTTGTATTGTATAATTTGACCTGGAAACATCTTTCTATCGGCACCGGAAAGTATATCAAAACCCATATGGTCTGGGGTAATTACCTTTAAATTAGAAGGGTCTGAAAGAAAGTTCCACGCTTTGTCAGTGCTAATGGGCAAGTATTGTTTCGAACGTAATTGATAGAGTTGCATGTTATAATTTTAACAAATATAAATTGATTTTTGTTCAACAAAAATATTTTATGGTTAAACAAAATATAAACTTTGACTTATATTCCGGTACGTTGTTTTATCGATTAATCTTGTTCTTTTGTAGGGTAATATTATTGATATGTCCATTGAAACTAGGGATTTTGTAAATTACCTAAGTTAGTATGGAATTATCATGAAAAGGTTACTTCAAAGTATTCTGTTATTTACAACTATAATGCTTTCCGCTCAAGAAACGGTAGAGGTTGGACCTTTGAATATGAACATAAATGAATCCTCCGGACTTATCTTTTTTAACGGCCATTTAATTACCCATAACGATTCTGGCAATGAAGCCATACTTTATGAAATTGATACTACCTCGTTGGCGATTATAAGGCAAGTAACCATTACCAATGTGGAGAACAAGGATTGGGAAGCCTTGACCCAGGATGAAACAAATATCTACATTGGGGATTTTGGGAATAATGTAGGAACTAGGACAGATTTGGCCATATATAAGATTAATAAAAGTTCGTATTTGGAGGCCGATAGTATTGAGGCGGAAATCATCGAGTTCAACTACGAAGACCAATCGGATTTTAGTAACAATGGTAATTCTGATTGGGATGCCGAAGCTTTCGTTGCGTTGGAATCTGAGTTGGTCATTTTTACAAAACAATGGCAAAGTCTAGGTTCGGTCGCTTATTCTATTCCTAAAACAATGGGAAATCACATAGCAACAAGAATGGATGAAATAGGTGATGTTGGCTTGGTAACCGATGCGACCTACAACAACGTTACCAATGAATTGTACCTACTTGGATATTCTTCCATATTGACTCCCTTTTTATTAAAGTTTGAAAACTCAACTTCTGCGGGTATTCTTAATACAGGTTATGTGAGATATGATTTAGGCTTATCTTTCGTACAAACTGAGGGATTGGCCAAAGTCTCGGAAAGTCAACTGTTTTTTACTTCTGAATATTTCTCAAGACAGACCCCAACCATCGTAAGTGAGGCAAGATTATTTAAATTGAATTTTCCCAAACCGGAAATTCCTATTGAGGAACCTGAAATTCCTGAAGAGCCTGAAATTCCTGAAGAACCTGACCAGAACGAGGAGCAAGAAAAGATTATTATTTATAAGGATATGGGGTTGTGTGAATTTATTTATGATATAAGAACACCAAATACCGTTTTTGGTAGTGCCATTTTTGATGCATCCGGAAGATTACTATGGATTTCAAGGAATAACCCAAGCACATCAGGATTCATCACGGAAAGTTTAAAAAGCCCCGGAATTTTTTATTTTTCAGCTTATTTAAACACTGGCATTCTATCTGTACCCTTCTCCGTTTATTAAATACACATTTCACTTATTTAGGACTTTCTTAACAAATGTGGTTTTGGTTTATAGCTAGTTTTGTTAAAACTAAATAAATCAATTAACTATGAACAAAGTAGTACTATTCCTTTTGGCCATTGTGGCTTCTTTATCGCTTGAGGCGCAGATAAATACGCCCGCTCCAAGTCCGTCTTCCAAGTTGATTCAAATGGTTGGGTTGACCGAAGTCGTTGTTGATTATTCCAGACCTTCCATGAGAGGAAGAACTGTTTTTGGAGATTTGGTTCCTTATGGAAAGTTGTGGAGAACAGGAGCCAATGCCTTTACCAAAATCACTTTTGATACGGACGTTACTATTGCAGGAAAAGAATTAAAGGCAGGTAGTTATGCCGTATTCAGTAAACCTGGCGAGAAGAACTGGGATGTGATTTTCTATACTGAAAGTGAAGGTTGGGGTACACCTAGCAAGTGGGATGAAAGCAAGGTAGCGGCAACAGCAACCGTACCGGTTTATCCAATTGAAATGCCTATTGAAACGTTCACTATCACTATTGATGATGTAACTTCAACAGGAGCCAATTTAGGCATTATGTGGGAGAATGTTTATGTAGGAGTTCCTTTTGAGGTGCCAACGGATAAAACCGTAATGAGTAGTATAGATAAGGTTCTTTCAGGTCCTGGCGCAAATGACTATTATGCCGCAGCAGTATATTATTCCAGTGAAGGAAAGGATATTAAGAAAGCTAAAGAATGGATGGAAATAGCAATGTCCATGACCGAAGATCCTGCTTATTGGCAGCTTAGACAGCAATCTTTAATATTGGCAAAATCAGGGGATAAAAAAGGAGCCATTGATATAGCCAAAAAATCATTGTCCAAAGCAAAGGAAGCTGGAAATGCCGACTATGTAAAGATGAACGAGGATTCCTTAAAAGAATGGGGGGCTAAGTAAGGGATATAAAAATCCATATTAAAAGTGCCCGTAAATTTTTTATTTGCGGGCTTTTTTGTTACAAAATGTGAACCCCATCCCCAATTTCTAATTGGTAGGTTTCACATTCAATCGAGGTCTCTTCTTTATACTTTCGTCTTATTATCTCCAAGCTGTTTTCTAGGTTGTCTGTCTTTATCAAATTGATGGTGCAGCCTCCAAATCCACCACCCATCATTCTTGATCCCTTGACATCTTCAAGTTGTTCGCCTGTTTTTACTAAATAATCGAGTTCTGGGGTTGTAATTTCATAATCCTTGGACATCGCCCAATGACCTTGCAAAAGGATTTGTCCGACCAAATCGGCATTTCCCAATTCTAAGGCATCCATCATTTTATGCACGCGATCGTTTTCCTCCAAAACATATTTTGCCCGTTTGTAATCCTCAGGATTCACTTCTAATTTTATCCTTTCAAGGTGTTCTGTGGTAACATCTCTTAGAGAAGATACTCGTTCTATCCTATCATTAACAATTGATACGACCCTTTCACAGGAATTCCTCCTATGATTGTACTCGGAATCTACGGCAAGGTTATGTTGTATTTTGGAGTCTATCAATATCCAACTATACTCTTTCAAATTTATGGGAACATATTTGTGGGTTAAATCCCGACAATCCAAGAATAGTGCATGTGACTGCTTACCGAACAATACGGCGTACTGATCCATAAGCCCACAATTTAATCCTATAAGATGTTCCGCTTCCTGTGCTATATGGGCATTTTCTTTTTTTGAAATAGATAGGTCAAGTAGTTGCGACACTCCATGAATAAAACCACAACAAAGCGCCGCTGATGAAGAAAGACCGGCACCTATGGGAATATCACCTCCAAACACACAATCGAACCCATGAAGGTCGTAACCTTTTTTAAGTAGTATTTGGATTATGGCCTTAAAATAGTTCCCCCATCCAGCTTTAAAAGGTTCGCAACCTCCTTGAATATAGAACGTGATTTTCTCCGGGTCGGTAAAAATAGTTTCTACATTAATGGTTTTATGGTTGTTTTTTTGAAAGGCAAAATAAATGGATTTTTCAATGGAAGCAGGTAAAACGAAACCCATATTATAATCCGTATGTTCACCTATCAAATTGACTCTTCCCGGGGCCTTTATCAATAAAGGTGAACTCTTATAATGGGTAATAAAGTAATTTTTAATTGAGTCGAGGACCATACTACCTAGAATATATCAATGCGCAATTAATTTTGGGATAATGGTCGGTTCAACATTCTATCAAATGCTTCAAAAATTATTGCAGTAATGATGACCAGAGCTGCTCCATAAAAATTTAACCATAAGTAACCAAGCTTCTCTTCTCCGGCAGGGTAAATATGAATAAGGTTATAGTATATGATGCAAATTATTATTTGCGTAAGAATAGCGGCAAAGAACACCGCATTACCCTTCACGAATTTAAAGAAAAAGGCTAGCAAGAAAATTCCCAAAACGTTCCCATAGAAAATACTTCCAATGATGTTGACAAGTTGTATTAGGTTGTCAAATAGATTTGCAATACAGGCTATCAAAATAGCTATTATACCCCAAGCAAGAGTAAAACCCTTGGATGCAAGGACATAATGTTTCTCGGTAAACGTTCCTTTTTTGTTCCTTTTATATAGGTCCAACGCGGTTATTGTACCCAATGCATTTAGTTCTGAAGCCGTTGAAGACATTGCCGCAGAAAGGATAACGGCCAGTAAAAGACCGATAAGTCCTTTGGGTAAATTGTTGAGAATAAAATGGATAAAGACATAATCCTTATCATTGGTTTCTATGGAATCGTCCGCTTGGGAAATTAGAGATTTAGCGGCAATCCTATTGGTACTATCTTTTTGATTAATTTGAATTATTTGCTGTTTGGCTACTTGTACGGCAGTATATTCCTTTATGTCCAAAGCTGCGGAAAATTGGTTTTGGGCAATACGTTTTTCCGCTTCCAAGGCTACCTGTCCTTCCTGTAGAATTTTATAATCCTCAGCGTATTCGGAATCCATAACAGCCGATGTGGCAGCGGGATTAAAGTTTAATGGGGAAGGATTGTATTGGTAAAATACAAATACCATTACACCCACCAAAAGGATAAAAAACTGCATCGGTATTTTAAAAATGGCGTTGAAGACCAATCCCAATTGACTTTCCCTAATCGATTTCCCTGATAAATATCGTTGCACTTGACTTTGATCGGTACCAAAATAGGCGAGAGCAAGAAATAAACCGCCTGTGATACCACTCCAAAAGGTATACCTGCTTTTGGTATTCATGCTGAAATCCAAAATATTTAATTTATTACTGGCACCCGCAATTTTCAATGCTTTGGAAAAGGTAATATCCGACGGAAGATAGCCTAGGATAAAAAAGAAGGCTATGAACATCCCTGTCATGATAATGAACATTTGTTGCTTTTGGGTTACGCTTACGGCTTTGGTACCTCCAGAAACGGTATAAATAATAACTAAGGTACCTATTATAATATTCAGGGTACCCAAATCCCAACCTAACACGGCCGATAAAATTATGGATGGCGCAAATATGGTAATTCCTGCAGCAAGGCCCCTTTGCATTAAAAAAAGAATGGCTGCCAAGGAACGGGTTTTAAGGTCGAATCGGTTTTCAAGAAATTCATACGCTGTATAAACCTTCATACGATGATACATGGGTACGAAGACCAGACATATAATAATCATTGCCAAGGGTAGTCCAAAATAGAACTGTACAAACCCCATTCCATCATGGAATGCTTGCCCCGGTGTGGATAAAAAAGTAATAGCACTTGCTTGGGTGGCCATTACCGAGAGACCTATAGTCCACCATTGTGCCTCACTACCTCCCTTAACATAATCATTGACATTGGCGCTTCCTTTGGTTTTCCAAACACCATAGGATACTATAAACAATAGGGTACCACAAAGAATTGTCCAGTCTAGTGCTCCCATATTAGTTGAAAGATATCATTATGAGATAAAAAACAAGAATGTAGATAAGATTAAGTATAAGGACCAAAGAGTATTCTCTTTTCCAACTTTTATGTTCATCTTTTTTCTGACTCATCCTTTTACTTGCTCCTTTTTGGTCAAATTATCTTTTCCTATGGAAAGCATATTGGAAAACAACTTATACGCCCCGGGAACTCCTGCCGGCAATTCCCTAAAAAAGCTCAATCCAGTGTAAATATAGTGACCTTCCCCGTAAGGTGCTACAAGTAAGCTACCTTTTGTTGCATTTTCACCTTCATCCTTCATTTCCAGTATTGGAGTGAATTCCTTGCTCCACTTGTCGGGAAAGTAAAGCCCTCGTTCCTGTACCCATCCCTTAAAATCATCGGGAGTAATTTTATTGGGATAATTTACCAAATCATGGTCCTGCGCTATAATTTTGACTTCGGAATTTTCATTGGTTACACGATCTCTGGAAATTTGAAGTTCATAAGGTGCAATATTTTCGAACTGATCAGCCCATCTTCCCGCCGTATTATATTGCACAATAACCGTACCACCTTGTTTTGCGTAATCTAGGATATATTTTTGTTTAAAACTTAGTTCGTTCACCACATTGTAAGCTCTAATTCCAAGAACCACGGCGTCGTATTTATCGAGAGAGTTTTCAGTGATATCCAAGGGGTCGATGGTATGGACAGTATATCCAATTTGCTCTAAACTCGTGGGCACGTCATCCCCGGCGCCCATTATATAACCAATATTTTGCCCTGCTTTATGAATATTTAAGCGTACTACTTTGGCTTCCGATGGCATCAAAACCGTTTGTGTGGGAATGTGATCGTATGCAATGGTTACCATTTCCTTGGAAATGTCCTCTCCATCTATATGCACCACGGAAGTTAAAGATGTTTCATTTTCTGAAGATGGTGGAGTTAAGGTAAATATCAGCGTTTGTTCGTCACCATTCTTTTCAATGCTAAATGTTTGGGAAGGGGTATCCAAAATCCAGTCTTGTCCCACTTTTAAGGATACACTACCTGTGACATTATCCTTGTGGGATTTTACGGTTACAGGTATTTGCTTTGAGGTATTATTTGAAAAAATAATCACTTTGTCCTGCAATTGGGAGGTTGCCTTAGGGACAATCTCAAAAGGCTGATAAATTTCACCTTTGTCCGGTCTGCCATATTTGTAGGACACGGTCTTGTCAATTGGTATGGAGACGCCCTCAAGCTTTAAATTAAAAGTGGCCTTAAAGGCCCTTGGTGTTTCGGGCTTGCCTATCAATTCCATATTGGTTACGCTATAAGTACCCAATGTTCCCTTTTCCATCAACCAATATGGGCCAGTATAGTCAGCGGATTTTGGAATAGTGATTTTTAGTTCTTTCCGGAACAATTCGTTATCCTTTAAATCAATGGGCTCACTCAATTTCGTTTCTCCATTTATTGCTACTGATTCCAGATTGATTTTTTTGTTACTTCTATTAATAGCTTCTAGGTTTATTACTATGGATTCTCCTGGGTTGGAATATCCTTGTGTAGTAAAGGCCTCCAGATGCAGTCCCGCCACTTCCTCGATAATAGCTTTAAGCTCTTTGGATTTTAGTTCCTTCCAATGTTCATCACCAATACCTTGTAAGAGTTGGTATGCCTTTACCAAATCTGCCAAATGTACTGATGGATCTTTGAAATTAAATTCAGCTTCCACCTTATTTAGAATTGCACCGATTTTATCTCCCCCCTCAACTCGTGTCCAAGAGGTATTGATACCTTCAAAAAGGTTCTCTTTGTTTTTGGGCATATCACCTTTTAACAACTCTAGATATTCTTCTTCAGAACCTCGAGAACTAAGTCTGCCAAAACCTTGGCAAAGGTGTTGACTGCTAGCGAGGGAAGCTATTTCATTATTGGACATGCCCAACATGGGGTAGTAGGTGCCTATGTCCACATTCAAAAGTCTGGATTTGTCCGCTTTTTCAAACTTTTCTTGACTTCCGTAGAACCACCATGAGGTATTAAAAAATAATCGTTTAGGCTGCCATGTTTCCGTATTTTCCAATCGATCGGAAAAAGCGGTAGGGTCGTTGGCCAAATCAAAAGCTTCCACACTTAGCATGGCCGAAGAAGTGTGATGTCCATGCGTGGTTCCCGGACTTCTATGGTCAAATCGATTCACGATTACATCCGGTTTGAATTTTCGTATAGCAGTGACTACGTCTCCCAAAACCATATCCTTATCCCAAATTTCCAAAGTCTCCTTTGGATTTTTAGAGTATCCAAAATCAACGGCCCTTGTGAACATTTGCTCACCTCCATCGACTCTTCTGGCGGCCAATAATTCCTGAGTTCTTAAAACACCCAATAATTCCCTTAATTCTGGACCTATTAAGTTTTGACCGCCATCACCCCTGGTCATAGAGAGGTATCCGGTCCTGGCGTGCACATTATTGGACAGATATGATATTAACCGCGTATTTTCATCGTCTGGGTGGGCCGCAATATACAATGCGGTACCAAGAAAATTAAGTTTCTGTATCTCGTGGTATATATCTGCCGGACTATGATTTTTTGGGGCTTGGGCAGATAAAGGATTTCCTAATAGAATGCACAAAAAGAAAAAAATGGCAATACGGCGCATGAGATTGGTTTTTGGTCTAGTCCAAAGATAACAAGATTGCATCCCCAAGACTGGTTTTTACGACTTCTTTAACAGACTAGATGTTTTCCTTATCGGCATCAATTTCATCATCTTTATAGGTGGAAATAATTACAACACCTTTTTGTAAAACCATATTATTGGGATAGGTAATAATTTCTCCTTTGGAACTTCTTAAATGAAGATGAAAAGCCTTTATATCCTCTATTACGAATACATCCCTTTCCGGATTATCGGAATCTAGGATGTCCTTGTCCAAAATTCTAATGGTATTTCCAATTTTGAAGGGAAAAGAAAAGAATATAATTACCCCAGCAGTAATATTACTTAAAATGGACCATTGGGCAAATAGGGCCACGCCAATTACAGCAAAAACCGACGACAATAAAACCCCCAAGTCCCTATAATTGACTCCCCATATGAATGTAAGGGTTATAATGGAAATAATGGTAAGGACAATATTGATGTATTTTATAATTAAATTGGTTCTTACAGGGTTAAAATCACCCAATTTGCCAACCTTTCTAACAATTGAGGTAAAAATAATTTTAAGAGAAACGATTAAAATAAAAAGTATAAGACTAAACAAGAGGCTACTCTTGTGATCTGCAATAAATCCTTCCATAAATTATAAGCCTAAACTATCCCGCAAATATAAATCCTTATTACCATTTTGTTGCCAATATGGGGTATTTATGGATTTTATTTTTGTGGCCTTTGAGGTAAGCAATTGTGCATTTGAACCAAAACCGCTTGGAAATGTTTCAGTCCAGCTATCTATAGTATAGGGAAACGATGCACTGAAGTTGATGGTCAAGGTTCTCTCCAATTCAGGATAATTGATTTCGTATGTATAAACCTCTTCATTCTTTTTTAGTTCAGCATTAGCGCTGTATGCCTTAAGTTCCTTATGTCTTAACCTTGTAAACTCCAAGGATGGAATTATCATTAAAGAACCTTGTGGTAGGTCCTCTGGGCTTATTCTTATTTTATTCCAAAGTTCGTTTTCCAAAATGGCCTTTTCCAATACAAGGTCTTGATCAGCCTCGGATTCAAAATAGGAATGGGACTGAACTTCAAAATTGTCCCTATTGTTCAATTGAGCGTACACATGGCCGCACCATTCCTGTGCGGAAAAGGAAACTTTTATGGCATGCTGATTATAGTATATAGGATAAAAAGTACTGGTCATGATGGAGTAGGGGTAGATTCCAGTTAAGTATTTCTTAGTGGCATTTAGCTTTAGGACCGGGATGTTATCTGGATTGCTATTGTCCGCCTTTACCTGTTTATCCTTTAGGAAAGGTTCGGTAACATAAATCATTACGGCCTTTCCTTCCCGTATTTCACCATATCTGGCCTGTTCCAATTTATATGAGGTGATTTCTGCGGTTCCGGAATACCAATAGTCCTTGAATTCTTGGGACAATTTCTTTTTGGGCATTTCGGCGTTTGTCTTATCGACTTTGGTTTCCTCCTTGTTTTCAAGGTCATTCTTTGGTTTACAGGATTCCAAGCCAGTAAATAGTATTGCCAAAAAAATTATTGATGCTTCTAAGGCCAACCACTTTTTGAACATAACAGGACTTTTTTTAAAGTTAAACAAAAACTACTTGTCGACCATATCTTGAAGCGTTTCATATACCATTTGGGTGGGTAATCCTACTACGTTGGTATAGGAACCTTGTATTTGTTCAATGCCGATAAGTCCTATCCATTCCTGGATCCCGTATGCCCCAGCTTTATCAAATGGCTGGTAATTTTTTATGTAATAATTTATTTCCGCATCGGTCAAATCTTTAAACTTGACTTTGGTGATACTGTTTTTAACCGATTGCCTTTCCGTTGTAGTAAAGCATACCGAGGTAATTACCTCGTGCCAATCACCGGAAAGTTGCGATATCATTTCAAAAGCTTCATTGGCATCCGAAGCTTTTGCCAATGAAGTATCGTTGTACCAGACAACCGTATCCGAAGTAATCAAAATTTCCATAGGCTTAAGTTGTCCCTCGAATGCCGATGCCTTTAGTTTGGATAGATAATCCGATATTTCAGAACCTTTAAGGTTTGAGGGATAGACTTCTTCAACTGGTCTTAGTCGAATTTCAAAGTTCAAGCCCATTTCCTCAAAAAACTGTTTTCTTCTCGGGGAGCCAGAGGCCAAAATCAATCTGTAGTCTTTAAGCAGTTCTTTTAACATGATCAATCGTTCGCCGCACTAAAATTATCCATCCAATCCCCGCGAACTTTTAAAACCTGTTCTATAACGTCCCTAGCACATCCAGAACCACCATTTATATGAGAAATATAATCACAAATGGCCCTAACCTCGGGTACTGCGTTATGTGGACACGAGGCTACCCCAACTTCCTTCAGGGCGGGTATGTCCGGGATATCGTCACCCATATAGAGTACATTTACAGGGTCAATTCCGTATATGTCCAAGTATTCTTCCAAAGCCTCTACTTTATGGTGCGAGCCCATGTAAAAATCGGTTATGCCCAAACCCTGTAATCGTTTTTTTACCCCTTCATTGGTGCCACCGGTAATGATGCAAATATTATATCCTTTTGTTATGGCAACTTTTAAGGCATAACCATCCTTAACACTCATTTTTCGCAACATTTCCCCTTCTGTAGTTACCAGGACGGATCCGTCGGTCAACACTCCGTCAACATCAAAAATAAAAGTGGTAATATTCTTTAGATATTCTTTATAGCTTTTCTTCATATTTCGTTCTCCGCTTTTATGGCGTTGCTTAATAATTTATATATCGCTCTTTGTTTTTCGTTTTTCAATAGTTGCAGATGCGCATGTAGTGTTTCAAGATCATTTCTTTTGGCCGGTCCGGTCTGGGCTTCCAACGGGGAAAGGTGTTCTATTTTAAGAGCAGTTTCCGTAATAAGGGGTTGTAATATTGAAAAATCCAATTGATTTTCTTCACAGATAGCCTCACCAATGGTATACATGTAGTTGGTGAAATTATTGACGAAAACTGCGGCTACATGCAGTATTTTTCTTTTTTCCGAATCTATTTCTTGCACATTGGAACTGATTTTATTTCCTAAGCTTTTCAAAAGCTGAAGATCCTTATCTTCCTTTGCCTCAAGACATAACGGAATATATTCAAAATCAATAGTTTTACCGGCCGTAAAGGTCTGTAGGGGATAAAAAACACCTCTTCTTTCATGTTTTTGTAAAGCATCTATAGGAACGCTTCCAGAGGTGTGGACCACTAAACCGGATACATTAATTTTATCGGATACCTCCTTAATGGCATCATCCTTCACTGCAAGAATATAGATATCTGCTTTTGGTAAGTCATTGTAATCGGTCGAGACCTTGGTTCTTTCCATAAAATAAGATAAGGAATCATGAGTCCTCCCAACAACCTTCAACATGTTAATTTCAGGATTAAGAAGCAGTGCTTCAAAAAGATTTTGGGCTACATTCCCGGTTCCTAAAATGATTACCGACATCATTCAGCGAAAATACAAAGAAATGATTGTAGCCATTTAAATTCAAAATTAACATTTTAGATTACGTATTAAGAATATTTATACTTCTTAGAAAGTGTAAAAGGCCGTATTTTTGCAAGCTGAAAACCATTGTCTTTCTACATGACAGATTTGTTAAAGAAAATTTTCTTTTCTACCCGTTTAATGTCAGTCTTATTTATTGTATTTGCCGTGGCCATGGCATTTGGCACCTTCATTGAAAGTTGGTACAGCACGGAAACGGCCCGAATATGGATATACAATACCACATGGTTCGAGGTAATCATGGTCTTTTTTGTCATCAATTTTATCGGAAATATTTCCCGATATAGATTGCTTAGAAAGGAAAAATGGCCGGTTTTGATCTTACATCTTTCTTGGATACTCATTATCGTTGGTGCTTTTGTTACTAGATACATAAGTTTTGAGGGTATGATGCCCATAAGGGAAGGTGAAACAGAGAATGTGTTTTATTCGGACAAAACGTATTTAACCGCTTATGTAGAAGGAGACATAAATGGAGAGCCGAGAAGAAAAACGTTGGAGGATGATTTAATCGTGACTCCTGAGGCAATAAAGTCCAATTTGCCCTGGACCGGTGATTTTAACGGTCAGGAATTCACTATTTCTTATGTGGATTTTATCGATGGTGCTAAGGAAGGACTTATACCGGGGTCAACTGGCAATACCTATCTCAAAATAGTGGAAGCGGGAGATGGTCAGCGCCATGAGCATTTATTGGAAAACGGAAAGGTAATGAGTATCCACGGGGTTCTTTTCTCGTTAAACAATGAAACCGAAGGAGCCATTAATATATTTACCAATGGGGGGCAGTATCAAATTGTGTCGGCTTTTGATGGCAGTTTTATGAGAATGGCAGACCAATTTCAGGGTATGCTGGCCAAGGATAGTTTACAGCCTTTGCAGTTACGTTCGCTATACAACACGGCTAACATGCAATTTGTAATACCCGATTCCTTGGTACGGGGGAATTATGGTATTGTTGAAATCCCCGAATCTGAAAAAATGGAATTTGATTTGGACGCCCTAGTACTTTCCGTATCTAGCAATGGAGAAACTAAGGAAGTAAAGGTTTTAGGTAGTAAGGGACAGACCCAGTTTACGGATAAGATTAACGTTGGCGGACTTGACTTTGCCTTGCGATATGGTTCCAAAGTTTACGAACTTCCTTTCGCCATCCAGTTGAACGATTTTATCGCAGAAAAATACCCGGGTACGGAAAATGCCTACGCCTCCTTCATGAGTAAGGTGACCATTAAGGACGAACGGCCTTTTGATTATGATATATATATGAACCATATCTTGGACCATAAGGGGTATCGTTTTTTCCAAGCTAGTTTTGATCCTGATGAGAAAGGGACAAGACTTTCCGTAAACCATGATTTTTGGGGTACTTGGATTACCTACATTGGTTATTTCTTACTTTATATTGGGCTTATGGGGATTATGTTCTTTGGTAAGACACGTTTTAAGGATTTGGCGGAATCCTTGGATAAGCTTAAGGAAAAAAAGAAAAAGCTGCTGACCACCATCGTCCTTTTAATCGGATTGTCCACTTCTTTAAATGCACAGGAACATACCGTTGACGATGGTCATGACCATACCCAAACACCTACCCAACAACAAATAGATTCGCTTATAAAATCCTCCATAGTGGCCAAGGAACATGCCGATAAATTTGGGAAATTGGTCATACAGGATGAGGGTGGAAGAATGAAGCCCATCAATACCTTTTCTTCAGAATTATTGAGAAAACTGAGTTTTAAGGATACCTATCTGGGATTTAGCTCAGATCAGATTTTTCTTTCCATGATCATGAATCCTGCAGTTTGGTACAATGCTGAGTTTATTGCTTTGGATAAGAAGGCACAAAATGACAGTATCCGAAAGATAATAGGGGTTCCAAAGGGACAGGAATATGTTAAGGCCACCGACTTTTTCGATACAAAAGGCAATTATAAGTTAGAGCCCTTTTTACGGGAAGCAACCGCCACGAACAATCCGAATAAATTCGAGCAGGATTTTAAGGATGCCAATATTCGATTGAGTTTATTGAACCAAGCTTTGGGACAGGATATAGTGAAGATATTCCCTCTTCTGAATGATGAAAACAATAAATGGATTTCCGCCGTAGAATATCGAGGAGGGCAGATACAGGTTCAGGATTCCTTATATGCCAATTTTGTTAAGAATGCCATGCCTTATTACTTAATGACCTTAAGCAAGGCTCAACAAACTGGGGATTATTCCGAAGCCGACCGACTTTTAGCAGCATTTAAGCAAAATCAGGTAAATAATGGTAGTGAAGTTTTACCATCGGACAAGAAAATAAATACCGAGGTAATTTATAACAAACTTAATATTTTCAATAGGCTTTATAGGTATTATGCTTTGGTGGGTCTGTTGTTATTCTTTGTTTTAGTATTTCAAATTTTTAAGGAAAGGGAAATATGGAAGGCAATGGTTTATCTATTAAAGGGAACCATCATTATTCTATTTTTGTGGCATACAGCTGGGTTGATTCTTCGGTGGTATATTTCTGGACATGCGCCCTGGAGTAATGCTTATGAGAGTATTTTATACGTGGCATGGGCTACTATGGGTATGGGAATGTTGTTCATTAGAAAAAATACAATGACCCTGGCCGCTGCATCTTTTGTTACAGCCATGCTGTTATGGATTGCCCATCAAAGCTGGGTGGACCCAGCGGTAGGTAATTTGGTTCCTGTATTGGATAGTTATTGGTTAATGATTCATGTTGCCGTAATCGTTGGTAGTTATGGACCACTCACCGTAGGAATGATTTTGGGTGTTGTTTCCTTGGTATTGATTCTTTTGACCAATAAAAAGAACAAAAAGCGAATGGATTTAAACTTGAAGGAGCTTACCATAATCAATGAACTATCGTTGACCGTTGGTTTAATTATGCTAACTATTGGTAATTTTTTGGGTGGCCAATGGGCAAACGAAAGTTGGGGTCGTTATTGGGGCTGGGACCCTAAGGAAACTTGGGCCTTGATATCCATTATGGTCTATGCCTTTGTGATCCATACAAGATTGGTGCCTGGACTTAGAGGTAGATGGACTTTTAATTTTCTAAGCATTGTTGCGTTTGGTAGTATCATGATGACCTATTTTGGCGTAAACTTTTACTTAGTAGGTCTACATAGTTATGCTAGTGGGGCACAGGTAATTACCCCTATGTTCATCTGGTATACCATAGCAGGGGTACTTGCCCTAGGAGGTTTAAGCTATTGGAGGTACAAGGTGAATTACTCAAAATAAACTTTAGTCGGCCAGTAACAATCGCATGATTTCCTCTGCAGCCACTTTTCCTTTTTCCTTGAGAAAGTTGCGTGGGGTGTTGTCCCCCAGTTCAAAAACAATGGCAGGCATACCATGGTTAACATAGAAATAATTTCTAGAAACCATAGTAGGTTTTATTTTGTTCGAAGGAGCTATATTCGTGCGTTTTTGGGGAAGTCGGTTTGAAATGCTTTTAATCCAGTCGTACACTATTTTACCTTTTTCACCAATCACAGTGCTGTCGATGGGGTAGTAGATGTCGTCCCAAGTGGAATGAAAATCGGCACCGAAAACAAATTCATATCCCGCATCACTTTTTTTATTTAAAAAATCCCGGACACTTCTTGTTTCTGGTTGATTGAAGTTTTCCCAATCACGGTTAAGGTCTATACCTCCCATATTATGACGCCAATGACCGTTGTCAACACCATCTGGGTTCATAAGGGGTACTGCAAAAACATCAAATTTATTACGGAACTCTTTGGCTTGCGGGCTATCTCCCGTAATGGTTTCAATAAAGGATTTCATGACCAAAAACCCCGTTACCTCAGGAGGGTGTTGCCTTGAAATAATCATCAGGGCCTTTTTGGTAGAGGGGTTTTCCTTGATTTCCATCAGCTGGATGGCCCTGTTTTCATGTGATTTACCTATTTCGTAGTTTGAAACAAAAGGTTTAATGGACAATGAATCCACCCAATTTTGTACTCTTTTTGAAGTATAAAGTTCCTGGGCAGAAATCCAAGTGGGATTATTGTCAATATTCAGGGCAATTTCTGCAAATTCGGGTGCCGCTTTTATACCGAACTCACCTTCACCAGGATTGATAATCTTATATGCAGTGCTATCCAGAGGTTTAAAATGGACACCGTCTAAACTTAGTTTTGGGTAATATCTACTGCGTGAATCTTGATAAGAGAGTTTTATGGTGATTTCCCTAGGGTTTTCGGTCCAAACCTTGAAGGAATACCATGGGCTAACGTTAATTGGGGTGTTTTCAGCAGTTATCCAAACGGTATAATGATCGTTTCCATCGAACGCAACACCGTTTAAACGGGCACCATCGAAATCATTAGAAAAATAAGTTTTATTCTCTTGAGACCATATACCTTTCCATTGTTTCTGTACGGGTCTATCTACCGTAGGTACCACGGGACTGGCACCTTGACCCTGGTATCCGGTTTCCTTTTTCTCGGTAATTAGGGTTGCCGAGTTTTTACAGGATATCGATATAATGCTTAGTAGAAAGAGGCAAATCAAAGAATATTTCATAGAGTTTTAATTTGTTTGGAAGTTCCTTTTTGGAAAAATAGATGATTTTATCAATCGGTAAAATATATTTTCAATTATAATTTTTTGCATCTTTGCCCTATTATGGAACTCTAGGAATTTATACCCGCTGTTTAAAGCCTTTTTTGGTCGTATTCTTCAAAACGACCTTGGCTTATAATTTCTTTTTTTATCAATTATAAATTTCTTTTCAATGAGTTCAAATAAATACTCAATAAAAAATATAGCTTCCTATTTTTGGATCGCCGTAACCGGTAAGGAATCCGAATTTACCCAGGGTAGCATTCGCAGGGCAATTTTTATGCTTTCCATACCCATGATATTGGAAATGCTAATGGAATCTATTTTTGCATTGGTAGATATCGCCTACGTTTCAAAAGTTAGCGTCAATGCAGTAGCTACCATTGGTCTTACCGAGTCTGTAATAACACTTATCTATGCGTTGGCCATTGGTTTAAGCATGGCGGCCACGGCCATAGTTGCCAGAAGGGTAGGAGCCAAAGATATTTCTGGTGCCAAGGAAGCCGCTGTTCAGGCAATAGGCCTTGGAGTTTTTATCTCCGTTCTAACGGGCATTCTGGGTTTTATATTTGCCAAGGACATTCTTGCATTAATGGGTGCGGAACCTGACCTAATCAGGGAGGGCTATGGGTACACGAAATGGTTGTTGGGCGGCAATGTAGTAATCATGTTACTATTTCTAATAAATGCTATTTTTAGGGGGGCCGGTGATGCCTCCATTGCCATGTGGACCCTTGTTCTTTCAAATGGATTGAATATAATCTTGGATCCCTTTTTTATTTTTGGATGGGGACCAATACCTGAGTTTGGTGTTACTGGTGCTGCCATTGCCACCAATATTGGAAGGGGAATGGCTGTATTATTTCAGTTGGGCATCTTGTTTTTTGGTTGGGGCAAAATAAAACTTGCCTTAAAAGACCTTATTTTTAATTTTAAGGTTATGATCAATTTGATCAAGGTTTCTCTAGGGGGGATTGCCCAGTTTTTAATAGGTACCTCTAGTTGGGTATTCTTAATGCGAATGATGTCGGAGTTTGGTAGCGAAGTTTTGGCAGGATATACTATTGCCATTAGAGTGATGCTCTTTACTTTAATGCCGTCCTGGGGGATGAGCAATGCCGCTGCAACCTTGGTTGGGCAGAATTTGGGAGCCAAGCAGCCGGAGCGGGCAGAAAGATCTGTATGGAAAACGGGAAGGTATAACGTATATTTTATGGCAGCTGTCTCTTTGATTTATCTACTGTTTTCAACTGAAATAGTAGGCTGGTTCAATACAACTCCCTTGGTCGTTGAAAATGGTGCACTTTGTCTGAGGATAATTGCGGCAGGTTATATTTTCTATGCCTATGGCATGGTGGTTACGCAAGCATTTAATGGTGCAGGTGATACAGGAACACCCACAAAAATAAATCTATTGGCCTTTTGGGCTTTTCAGTTGCCATTTGCCTATGTTGCGGCATTCTATTTTAACTGGGGAGCCGTGGGCGTGTTTTTGGCAATTACCTTGGCCGAAGTTTTGTTGGCCATAATTTCCATTATTCTTTTTAAAAAGGGAAATTGGAAAAGAATAGAAATATAGGTCGTTTTCGTACCTTTAAAGCTTTGATTTAAATTATGAGTATGAACGCAAAAGGAAAGGGTTTAAACACGGTATGTACACATATAGGGGAATTAGAAGACACTGTTCACAAAGGTGCCGTATCACCTTTGTATATGAGCACATCCTATGCTTTTGATGATGTGGATGTTAAACGGTATCCCCGTTATTTTAACACCCCCAATCAGGAAGGGCTCTGTAAAAAAATTGCGGCTTTGGAACATGCAGAGTCCGCATTGATTTTTGGTAGTGGTATGGCAGCGGTCAGTACGGCCTTGTTGGCGTTTCTTAGGGCTGGGGACCATGTGGTTCTGCAGCAAACGCTATATGGGGGAACCTACAATTTGGTAACGGAGGAATTTGATAAATATGGAATCTCCTATTCCTTTACGGAGGGTTGGCAACCAAAGGATTTTGAAGAAAAAATTCGGGATAACACCAAGGTCATTTATATTGAAACACCATCAAACCCTCTTTTGACCATAACTGATATTGAAGGAGTAGCCTCTATTGCTAAAAAGAAAGGTATAATTTCCATGATCGATAACACCTTTGCCAGTCCGGTGAACCAAAACCCTATCGATTTTGGCATCGATATAGTCATCCACAGCGCAACAAAATATATGGGTGGACATTCGGATATCTGTGCAGGGGCTGTTGCCGCGAGTAAAGAACAGATAAACCGGATTTTCCATTTAGCCAAAAACTTTGGCGGTAGCCTGAGCGAATATACGGTTTGGTTATTGGAACGAAGCATAAAAACCATGGGACTTAGGGTAAAGGCACAGAATGAAAATGCTATGGAAATGGCCAAATTTCTGGAATCACATACCGATATAGATGCTGTTTATTATCCAGGTTTAACATCACATAAAGATCATGAGTTGGCCAAAAGGCAAATGAAGGGTTTCGGGGGCATGCTTTCCTTTGAATTAAAGCCCTATTTGGATGCTTCACTTTTCCAAAAATCCTTGAAGCTTATAAAATCCTCTATGAGCTTGGCGGGGGTAGAGAGTACAGTTTTATCTCCATCCCAAACATCACATTCGTTGATGAGTCCTGAAGTTAGGGCGCAACAGGGCATTAAAGATGGTCTGATACGTTTTTCGGTAGGGATTGAGGAGCCGGAAGATCTTATTGAGGATATTCAGAACGCTTTGGCTGTTGTAAAGAATACATCGAAAACCTCAGTTTAAATTATTTTATCCATCCAAAAACCTAAAAACGATTAAATGAAATTAGATATACTGGTGTTTGGTGCACATCCTGATGATGCGGAATTGGGTGCCGCTGGGACCATAGCAAAAGAAGTAGCTAATGGAAAGAAGGTTGGCATCATAGATTTGACCCGTGGGGAGCTGGGAACAAGGGGGTCCGCAGAAATTCGTGATAAGGAAGCTGAGGAATCCAAAGGAATATTGGGAGTAGCCATTAGGGAAAATATGGAATTCAGGGATGGGTTTTTTGTAAACGATGAAAAACATCAGTTGGAGATAATCAGGATGATTAGAAAATATCAACCTGAAATTGTTCTTTGTAATGCCATAGATGACAGACATATAGATCATGCCAAAGGAAGCGAATTGGTAAGTGATTCCTGCTTTTTAAGTGGACTTGTCAAAATAGAAACACAATTTGAAGGCATGCCACAGGAAAAATGGAGGCCAAAATCAGTATATCACTATATTCAATGGAAAAACCTTACCCCAGATTTTGTTGTTGATATCAGTAATTTTATGGAAAGGAAAACGGAGGCCATATTGGCCTACTCCTCACAATTCCATGATCCAAAAAGTAAGGAACCAGAAACTCCAATAAGTAGCAAGACTTTCATTGAAAGTGTTCGCTATAGGGCGCAAGATTTAGGTAGGTTAGTTGGTGTTGATTATGCCGAGGGCTTTACGGTAGAAAGAATGCTTGCGGTAGAGTCATTAGACTCTTTGATTTAAGCCGTTTTTTTATACTCCTTGCGTGCCTTGGGAATGGTAAAATAGAAGCTAGAGCCTTTGTTAATGGCACTATCTACCCATATAATCCCATTGTTTTTTTCTACCATTTCCTTGCACAAGGACAGGCCAAGACCAGTTCCCTTTTCGTCATTTGTACCATATGTGGAATGTGTTCCAGATTGGTCGAATATTTTTCCAAGGGTTTCCTCGCTCATCCCAACTCCATTGTCCCGAACATAAATTTCCCACTGTTTTGTTCTTTCCACTGCACCAATGGTAACGATTCCGTTCTCTGGTGTAAATTTTAGTGCATTGCTCATCAGGTTTCTAATAACAATATCGATTTGATTACTATCACACCATGTTGTTGTATTGGGCTCTATTCTGTTAATCAGTTTGATAGATTTGGCATTTGCCACCTCTGAAAGCAATGAAATGTTTTCATTGACAATATTTTCAATGGAAGTAAGCCCCGGTTTAGTTACAGATCCGTTCATTTGGGTTTGCCCCCAAGATAGTAAGTTGTTCAAAGTAAAGGATATATGGTCAATATCTGATTTCAATTTTGGTACAAAACCGATGAATTCATCTTTTGACATTTCCCCTTCCTTAAATAATTTGATCAACCCTTGGAATGCACCAATTGGGCCTCTCAGGTCATGACCAATAATGGAAAAAAGTTTGTTTTTGGTATGGTTAACTTCATGTAGATATTTTTCCTTCCTTTCTAAATCCTCTTGCTTCAAAATAAGCTCCCTATTCAACTTTTTTTGAATTTTGGCATTTCGCTTTATCAGAATAGTTATGACCAAAAATATAAACAGGATAATCAAAGAGGCATATACATAGTTCTTTTGTTTGGAAAGCGCCTTTTCGTTTTCTTGTATCAAATATTCTTTCTGCTTTTCATAAGCTATTTTTGTCTTAAGCATGTTGAGTCCCTTCATGCTTTCTTTTCTTGTAATCTTAGTGGAAACATCCTTGAAAATTTCATGATATTCCAATGCGGATTTAAAATCACCGTTGTTCTTGTGTATTTGATAAAGAAGCTTTGAGCCTTCCTCTATACCTGAAGCAGCGTCGATGTTTTTGGAAAGGTCATAGGCACGTTGGGCATAAATTCTGGATATACTATCCTTCCCTAAATTAAGTTGGGCCTCGGCTATGCCTGTCAAAAGGGTTATTTTTTCCCTTATGTCATCTAATTTTTCATGCAGATACTCACTTTGGGAGTACCAATAAAGAGCCCATTTGTTTTTCTGTTGTTTTAGATAGACCTTTCCCTTAACCTGATAGGCATAAGCCAGCCAATCTATAATTTTGTTTTCCTCAAAAGTCTTTATTGCGGTGTTGATATTGAACATGGCCAGTTCCAGTTTGCCAATATCGGCATATGTAGATGCCATATTACTCATCGTTTCTGCAATGATTATGGGATCACCAATTTTTTCATTGATTTTTTTTACTTTTTCATAATAGAACATTCCTTCTTCATAATCCTTCTGTGTAATGTAAAGATTGGCTATGTTCTCATTAACGATTGATAGCATATTTTGGTCGTTCAAGTATTCTGCTATCTCAATACACTTTAAATATTCCCTAAGGGCGAGGTCAAAATCGCCTTTATAATCATATTGTCCGCCTATGGTGTTTAGTATGGTAAGCCTCAATTGATCATCATGGGAATCCACACTGATTTCCAATGCCTTTTTTAAACTGGTAATGGACTGATCGTACTTACCTTTGTCGGAATAAAAAGTTCCTAATCCCAAATATGACTTTGCCATTCCTTTTGCGTAATCAATTTTGGTACTCAGTTTCAGACCTTCATTGGACAAAATTTTTAGGCTATCCAAATTATAATAACGTTGCTCGAGTCCTAACTCAAGTATTAAATCGATATAATCGGTATTCTCTTTGGTTGAATTTTGAAGTTTGGCAACTTCTATTTGTAGCGAGTCCCTTAAGGATAATTGGGCAAAATTACCATTGGCATAAAAGAGAAATACGAAAAGCATTCCTGTTTTAACGGAACCACTCAAAAAGGGTATGTTAAGAAGTTTAAATTTAATTATCACCGGTTAGAGCTCATTAAAAAATTAAATTTAGGATGGTTCTATTTAAAATTTCAATAATTGTTGTGAACTTCCATTTTTTGTGTGTTTTATCTGTAAATTATGCATTTGGTCGATGATATAATTCTAAAATATCATTTTTATTACCTATATAAATAATACTGTAAATTTAAAATATTAAGAAAAGTAATTCTCTTATAAATTAAATTGTTGGGGTTTTAAGGACATTTTGACAAACTAATGAAGAACGAAGTCCCTACATCTATTTCACTCTCCAACTGGATGTTTCCATTGTTTTTTTCAACCATTTCTTTGCAAAGCATCAACCCTAATCCTGTTCCTTTTTCAGATTGTGTTCCAAAAGTGGATAAATGCTCTTTGTTATCCCAAATTTTATTGATATTTACTTTGGACATACCCACTCCATTGTCAATTACTTTAATTATTGTATGATTGTCGGTAATTTCTCCTTTGATATGTATAGTTCCGTTTTCGTGAGTGAACTTGATGGCATTGCTTATGAGGTTCCTAAAAATAATTCTAAAGTGATTCAAATCGGCCATTACGCACAAACTTTTATCTAATGAACTCAAAAGATTAATATTCTTATTTTTTATATTTTCCTCGAATAAACCAATAATTTCTTCTAATTCCTTCTTTACAATTATTTTAACGGGGTTCACGGAGGCTCCTTGCATTTGAGTTTGACCCCAATTCAAAAGGTTGTCCAATGTAAAATGTATATGTTCCAAATCTTTGTGCAATTTGGGACCGAACCTTTTAAATTGACTTTCCCCATTTATATCCTTTAAGGATACTTCAAGCAATCCTTTCAAGGAGATGATGGGACCTCTTAAGTCATGACCTACAATGGAAAATAATTTATCCTTGGTCTCATTGGTTTCGTTGAGTATTCGCTCATTTTCTAACAAATTCCTTGTTTTATCGGCCAAAACTGCATTGAGTTGCTTTCTTTTCTTGTTGGATCTATAGATTATGATAATTATTGAAACTGCAATCACAAGTATACACATGGACCAACTGATATAATTTCTTTGTTGGTTTATCGTGGTCAGGTTCTTCTGGTCAAGTTTCTTTCTTTCCTCCTCAAATGCCAGTTTGGCTTTGAGCATGGCTATATTGGTTCTGTTTTGTTCCTTGGAAATAGAATCTGAATAAGCCTCAGCTCTCTCCAGATATACTAAGGAGGTATTTATATCATTTTCTGATTTAGCTATTTGGTACAAAAGTCTTGAACATTTTTCCAGTCCTGTTTTTAAATTGAATGAAGAATATAGATTAAGGCTTTTATGAGCATACTCCTTGGCCAGTGTAAATTCTTTCAATTCCATATGCACCATAGCCAATCCAAAATAAAGATCTGCAGTACCTTTTTTGTCTCCATTTTCAAGGTACTCCGTAGACGCCTTTTTATAGAATTCCAATGCATTATCATATTGTTCGCTTAGACGGTATACTTCACCTAAAGTAAGGTAGTTAAAAGCTTTAATCGTTGAATAGTCGGTTTTTTGAGCGAGAATGGATCCTTGGTTCAAATAGTCCAAAGCAATATCCAAAGCTTTCTTTTTCATATTTAGGTAGCCTAAATTAGAAAGTATGAGACCGTGGATATGATTTGGGGTGTCTTCATCAATGAATTCTCTAGCCTTGTCATAATATGCCATGGATTCTTCATAATCCCCAATTAATAGGAACATGGTCCCCAAATTGCTGTTGATTCGTATTATCTCCGTTTTATTTTGGGTATCTTCTGCAAGATATTTGGCCATTAAAAAGTTTTCATAAGCCTTTGGATGTTCCGCTTTTATAAAGTGGGCCTGGGCGATATCATTATAAATTTTGATGGCTATACTTGGATACAATTTCAGGTTAGGATTTTTGATGGCCTTTAAGTTGTATTCCAAGGATTTAGCGGTATTGCCCTGATATAGTTCGTGGCTAGCTAAATTGTATGTGGAATAGAATATCCCTTTTTCGTAATCGATTTCGCTGCTAAGTTCCAAAGCTTTTAAGGCCAAAATACGAATGGAATCCGATTTTTTATACCGCAGTTCCTCTGCCTTCCTATTAAGTTCCAATATATGAACGGTGTCCCGCATTACCTGATCGGACCGTACAGAATTATTGGGGTATTTAGTTAAAATGGCCTGGAAGCTTAAAATTGAAAGTAGTATATATGCAAAAAGGAAAAATATTTTCATTCCGTGGTTAAAGTAACAGAATAAAAGGATTTGTGATTCTTAAGTCAATGAATCTATATCTTTTGTATTCTTTAAATAAGATTGTTTAACAAACTAAGATAACACAATCAAAACATTCTTATGCGATTAATTGCTAATTTATAAATGCATTTTAGTATTCTTGAAATATTAAGATTTATGAAAATCCGATTTATTAAAAAGAACAAAAATTCATCGAAGAAATAAGGTTTTGGGACCATATGATAAAGTGATAATTTATAAAATTGTATTTTATTTAAAGATTATTTTCTTTTGATTAGTAGAAGAAAAAAAATTACCTTTGCTGCCGCTTATAAATGGTGGTTGTAGCTCAGTTGGTTAGAGCGCTGGATTGTGGTTCCAGAGGTCGCCGGTTCGAACCCGGTCTTCCACCCCAAAAAACTTAAAAGTCCCTGACAATTTGTCCGGGACTTTTTTTTATTGTTAAGGTCAATCTTAAAGAGGTACAGTTATTCTCTGAATAATTTGGTTTTCAACTCAATCTGCAGCCTTATCGACAATCACCGGATTTTGTCTGTTTGCCAATTCCCATGCCGTATAAAAAATGAGTTTTGCCCTATTCTCTAAAAGGTCATAATTAATTTTATCGGGCGTATCACTGGGGCGATGATAATCGTCGTGTGTACCGTTGAAATAGAAAATGATGGGTATATTATTTTTGGCAAAATTGTAATGATCACTTCTATAATAAAATCGATTCGGGTCATTTTCATCATTATAGGTATAATCAAGTTCCAAATGTGTATATTTTGAATTGATTTCTTCCGAAAGTTCGTGAAGCTCTGTGCTTAATTTATCGGATCCTATTAAATAAATATAGTTTTTATCTCCTTCCCGCTTTGGGTCAATTCTTCCTACCATGTCAATGTTGAGGTCGGCCACGGTCTGATCTAGCGGAAATATTGGGTCAACGTCCGTATAATATTCAGACCCCAAAAGCCCTTTTTCCTCTCCGGTAACATGAAGGAATACAATGGATCTTCTTGGCCCGTTTCCTTCCTCTTTCGCTTTTTGGAACGCTTCCGCAATTTCAAGCATGGCTACGGTACCTGAGCCGTCATCATCAGCACCGTTATTGATTTCACCACCCTCGGTTATACCAATATGGTCCAAATGCGATGAAATGATCAGGAACTCATTAGGTTTTTCCTTTCCCTGGATATAGGCAACCACATTCTCGGAATCTATCATTAAATTTGAACTTTCAAAGGAAAGGGTCAGTTGGGCCTCCAAATTTTTTGGCGAATCGTTTGTTTCAATATCCTGCATTATGGTTTCCGCGAGGATGTTATCAATAAATATGCTGGAGAAGTTTTCAGAGGTGACATCTTTAAGCCTCATTCTTCCACTACTGCTGTTCTTCATATAATCAAACCTGCTTTTAAACCTGGGAAAATTTTCCGCATCGTAATATAGAATTCCAGAGGCGCCCTTTTCTTGAGCGAGTTGGATTCTTTTGCCAAGTGACTCTGACATATTGCTCCATATGGATTTTTCTGAGGAACCGGAAATAACGTAGGAACCATTCTTATCAACTGGCTCTCCAGATTTTATCAGCACAAGCTTTCCGGATACTTCCAAACCTTGATAATCAGAATAGTTTTCATCCTCTATACCAAATCCGGCGTATACAACCTCGTTGTTCTTGGATTGAGCTTCGGAAAAGGTCAATACGTGTTCTACCAACAGGAAATCGGTGTTGTTTACGCTTAATTTTCCAATAGGAATTTTACTTATCTCAATTGGAACTTTCTGAAAATAGTCACCATTGGCCTTAGCTGCTGGAATACCTAACTTTTCATATTCGGACCTTATGTAGGCTATGGCTTTTTTTTGACCAGGCTCACCTGTTTCCCTACCTTCAAATTCATCTGAGGCATAAGTGAAAAGATGTTCCTTTAATTCCGGTTCCGTAATGGTTTCGGCATATATAGTTGGATTGGCCGGTTCTTTGGATACTTCTTCAGTTTTGACCGTTTTTTGGGAAGAATTACAGGCTACCAATAGTCCTGCAAACAACCATAATGTTTTTTTCATGTTTATTAGTCTAAATTTCTCAAAAATAAGGAAAAGTAGGGTTTATGCGTATCACAACAGGATGAATCGACTAGAATTTTCCTTATTCCAAATATTCTTGTGATGATTGGCTTAAAGTGACTATTAACATCATAAATTTTCCTAACAGAACGGCATTCGAGGTTGACTCAATTTTGTAGAATGTTATTAGCGTAAAATCGAAGGTCCTGTTTTTTTGTATATATAGAAAATAGATTTCAGTATCTTTAAACAAGGCACAAAATATTAAATGAACATGGGGTTTAAAGATTTAGCGGAAGAACATGTATTGATTTCAGATCTGTTCCACCTCCCACAAACAAGGGAGGAGTGGGAAACTTACATGCTGGACAAAGACCAAATAGAACATTTTAATGAATACGGCTTCCTTTCTGGGATTAAACTCTTGGATCAGGACCAAGTTCAGCAATTACAAAAAGAATTGGATGAAATAATGGACCCCAAGCATCCTGCGCATTCCCTTTTCTATGAATTTCATAGCAATGAATCCAGTGATACGGATTCCATATTGTTTCATTCACTGGGCCATTGGCGAATAACCGAGGGATTTCATGACGTACTCTGGAATCCGGCATTCATAATGGCCGCATATCAGTTATTGGGAAATAAAGCTGTTCGTTTTTGGCATGATCAAGTCTTTTATAAACCGGCAAAACACGGTGGGGTAGTGGCGTGGCATCAAGATTATTCCTATTGGACGCGAACCGTTGCCATGCAACATTTAACTTGCTGGACAGGTTTGGATGATGCTACTACTGAAAATGGTTGCTTACATTATATTCCCAAAAGCCACAAATGGGGTTTGTTGGACGCCCCCGAGCTGGCCGGCGATATGAATGGCCTCTTGAACCATCTTTCAAAAGAACAGCGTAAGGAATTCAATCCGACACCTATAGAATTGAAAGCGGGATACGCCACCTTCCATCATCCCTTGTTGGTGCATGGCTCGTATGAAAACCGGTCCGATAGACCCCGTAGGGCCTTTGTTTTAAATGTTTTTGCTGATGGTACCGTAAGTAATACCAACGATGAACTCCTCAAAGGTGTTCCGCCCATTCCTAAAGGTCAAAAAATGGAGGGTAAGTTTTTTCCTTTGCTATACCCCTAAATAGGAAGCTTTTCCTTGCTTGATCTTCTCTTTTGCCGAAGTTGTATTTTCTTTAGAATATCATCCGGATAGTTATTTGGATCGTCCTCGGCTTCTAAGATCATTAATTTCTGACCATCCCGAGGTTCCTTGAGTTCGTCCGGTGTTTTTCCCAATATAATAGCAGCCGTATTTACTCCGGAATGTCCAGCCCCGGCGACTCCATGTGATAAGATACTGGCACCACATAAAAAGAGGTTCTCTATTTCACTTTTTGCCTTGAAGGCGAAAGGTCCAATGTGCTTCAGGCTTTTTTCAGTCCCATAAACATTCCCATTTGTCGTATTGATATAATATTCATTGGTTATGGGCGTACCTAATTCTTTTTGCACAATATGTTCACCTATATTAGGGATTACCTTTTCAAGGCTTAAAATCATTTTTTGGGTCAGTTCTTCCTTGTATTGCAAATAAGCTTCAGAGCGTTGCTTATCTTCATTCTTAAATGGTGCAAAAGAGGTATAGTCTACGAAAGTAATTACTTCTAGGCAATGGTTTTTTCCATCAAAACTCGTAGGGTCCTTTAAGGTGGTGCAGTTAATGAACATTCCCTCAAAAGCTTTAATCTTCTTAAGATTACCGTTCATTACTTCATCAAAATAATCATCCATGTCCCTGTCCGGCATCACCCAGATATTGCCAGAATCCAGTCCAGCTTTCCTCACATCCATATCTACCGTAAGGAATAACATTAAGGAAGTACAGGAATAGATGGTTTTGTCCAATTTCTTCCTCAGTTTTGGACTGAGGTATTGTTGTCCGATTAACCTATTATAGGTGATGCCAACGTCAGCATTGGAAACGACGTGGGTTCCAAAAATTTGCGTTCCGTCCTGAAGCTCTACACCAATGGCTTTTTTTACCTTTTCGTCTTCGATGAGAATTCTTTTAACTGAAGTGGACGTTTTAAGTACACCACCATAAGATTTAAACCTTTTGTTCATGGCTTTTACCAGCGCACCACCACCTCCCATGGGATAATAGCCTCCTTTGAAGTAATGAAACATCAATGCGGCATGTAGAATAAATGCAGCTTTGCGGGGTTGAACCCCATGGTCTCCACATTGTATGTTAAGAATATTTCTTAAAAGCGGATTCTTTACATGCCAATTGATAACCCTTCTCAGGCTAAACAGACCATATTTTCCAAAATGTCTGGTCCTATATGGTAAGGTCAACTTTTGCCAAAACCCTTTTATATAGGGAAGCGAATATAATTCCTCGCTCGCCAGCCTTACAAGTTTTAGATATTTTTGAATTCCTTTTTTTTCTTCTGGAAATTTTGCAATGAGCCTTTTTTCCAATTCCTCGGGATCATCGGGATAATCGAATCGATGCGGACCCAAATGTACATGTTCATAGGCTTCTGGGTTCATTCTAAAAAACACTAAATCATTGGCAATTTCCAATCCTTTGTATAGGTCACTTGTAGATTCTCCTTCTCCTAGCAACCCTATATAGTGAACACCGGGTGTAAAACGGTGACCGTTTAAATAAAAGCTATGGCACCAACCTCCCGGAACATCGTGCTGCTCCAATAGTAGCACTTTTTGACCTGCTCTCGCTAGACATATAGCAGCGGATAGACCACCCGCCCCTGACCCTATAATAATAGAGTCCCACGTTTGGTTTGATATATCCCCTAAATTGTTTTTTACGGTCAAATTTTATTTTTTCAACGCGTTTTCAATAGCTTTTTCAACAAGTGGCTCCATGATTTCATAACCTTCAATGGTCGGGTGGACTCCATCCTCAGCATACTTTTTTGGAAGTCCATTTCGTTCATCGGCCATTTTGGAAAAATAATCAAGATAAATATGGCCCTTGTCTTGGGCATATTCCTTTATCATTTTATTTAAGGCTACAATTTTGTCCGCGGGTTCCATACCCGGTTTCCAAGGATAATCATATGCCGGTAATGTAGAGGATAGAACCACTTTTATGTCATTCGCATGGGCCAGTTCTGCCATTCCCTTTATGTTGTCCATAATCATTTCCAAAGTAGAAGGTCCTGTGTTGCCCGCTATATCATTGGTTCCTGCTAGAATTACCACGACCTTTGGCTTTAAGTTTATGACATCCTGTCTAAAACGAATCAACATTTGTGGCGTTGTTTGGCCACTAATTCCTCTGTTGATATATGGTTTGCCTTCAAAAAACTCAGGCCTGGAATTCAACCACCCTATGGTAATGGAGTTTCCCATAAAGACGACCCTATCCTCACCTTTTTTTGGTAAACCAACTTCCTCATTTGCATCTTGGAACATTTTTAGGTTGGCCCAATCCTGGGCAAGAACGGTATGTTGGGATAAAAATGTGGCGAGAATTCCCATAAATAAAAGTTTGATGTTTTTCATTTGTATATTATTGATTATGTTGAAGTTTTCTTTTTTCATCTGAAGTCAAGGGTAGTGTATCCATTAACTTATGAAGATTTGGCCTTTGGACGGCCAAATATAAAACCAAACAGATTGCAATGACCAAAGGCAAGGCATTGCCCGTAAGACTGTAGGCGACTATGGCAAAAAAGGCCGGACCTTCCAACAATGCATATTTAATAATGGATGCGGTTTGGTACGTTTTCAATTTATTTTCCAAGGATACGTCCTTATTTACTGAAGAAATCATTTTTTTAAATATAAACTGACTTCCAAAATAACCCACTATTGCAAATATTGGGACCAAATATAAAAATGGATTTGAAGAATCCATTTCTGCATTAATTTCTTCTGATTGTAGATAAGAATAGATAAGGAATACCGTCACTCCAGCAACCAACGCCAAATGAATTGTTGTGTTTGTTCTTAAAAAGGCCTTAATATCCAAAATTGATAATAAAGCCCTAATATACTATTTTATAGTTTAGTTATTTTAGAAAAAAACATGACCAAAAGAACGCTTTCTATATATTTGCCGAGTATGAGGACTCTGCTACTTTTTTGCTGTATGATTTTATTTACCGTTAAAGGATTCTCCCAATTGGGTGAAGACAAAGTTTTGCACTTTGTTGGTGGTAACCTTTTTGGTATGGTAGGAGCGGGCTTGGCCAATCAAATTTCCGATGGTAATCGTGCTTGGACCTTTGCGGGGTCGGTTGGGGGTAGCCTGCTCATAGGTTTGGCCAAAGAGGGCATTGATCAAAACCAATATGGTGGATGGGATAATGAAGATTTATTGGCTACCGTTTTGGGTGGTGTAACCGTTGGCGTTACCATTGATGTCTTCAAGCAAAAGAAAAAAAGAAAGCGAGAGCAGCTTTATAGGGATGCTATTGGATTGGAACTTGAACATGATAAACAACCAATCAATAACCTTTCCCTTGATACCTCGCTTTCCGTTTTGGCAATATCGTCAGGTGTTCTTACCGGAAAATACTAGTATTTGGCACTTTCACCGTTTGTCAAAGTATTTTTGATAAATTCCCGTATATCATTATTTGCTTTTTGAAGGTCTTCTTTTCTTAGGTACATCATGTGACCGGAACGATAACCTTTAAAACTAAAACGGTCTTTCATCCTACCACTGGGGTCCACTTGCCACATCAAATATTTAGCATTGAAATAGGTGGTTGCACCATCATAATAACCTGATTGTACCATAACGTTCAAGTATGGATTTTGTGCCATGGCCTGTCTCAAATTTTCTCTTGTATTTTCATCAGAGTTGTCCCATGGATGAACAGGACCGAACATATTATATTTTATATCGGTCTTGAACTTTAATTCTTCCTGTAGATAGTAATTTATGGCCGGTGTAAAGCTGTGCAACCATGAAGTAAGTTCGGAATTATAGTCTGGACGCATACCCATAAGTTGTTTATCCAGTCCCATATAACGGGAATCCAACCGTCCAACGGTGTAGCCCCCTCTTTCCTTTAAAAGATTCTTCCAAAAGAACGAAGTAGGAACAGATAGGTTTTGGTCGATGATATCCTTGGCATCCAAACCGGAATAATAGGACATTTTTTCAGCAACAGCGGCTCTTTCATTATCCGGAATAAATCCTCCTTTGGCCAAAGCTGGTATTAAAGTATTTATGGTGTACTCTTCCGATTCTGGAAGTATCTCAAGCAAATCCTTGTTCTGTAATTGGGGAGGTAAGGCCTTGTGATGCCAGGCTGCAGCGGTATAGTACGGCAAATTGATGGCCTCTGCAACGGGTCCCTCGTTTCGTATAATTTTATAATCTGCTGGCGATACTAAAATCACCCCATTGAGATACATCCATTGTGCGTTCTGCAATTCCAGTGAAAGTCCCATAACCCTTGGTCCACCGTAACTTTCACCAATTAGATATTTGGGCGAACGCCATCTGTTATTTCTTGTTACAAAGGTATTTAACCATTCTGCCAAGTATTTAATATCGGCATTGATACCAAAGAATTTTTTACGGTCCACTTTTTCGCCGGATTCAGGAATAGTTCTTGAGTAGCCCGTATTGGCCGGATTTACGTAAACCACGTCAGTAACATCCAAAACGGAATATGGATTTTCACTAACTCCGTACGGTTGTATGGGATACCCTTCATCATCAATCTTTAAAATTCGGGGGCCTGTATAGGCTAAATGCATCCAAACGGATCCGGAACCGGGCCCACCATTAAAGGATATCAACAAAGGTCTGGATGCCCTGTCCTTCACATTATTCCGAGTATAATAAGTATAATGTAAAGAGGCTATGGGTTCACCGTGTTCATCCCAAACAGGCTGGGTTCCCGTTTGTGCAGTATAGTTTATGGCGTTTCCATTGATGTTAACACTGTGTTGTGTGGTCACAACCGTATCAATGGGCAAATTTCTACCCTGTGCGTTAATTTGAAAATTGAGGAATAAAAAAAGTACAGATAAGTATAAATAATGTTTCATAAGTTAGTTTGAATTAGTCGCTTAAAAATAACCATTTATTAAGGAATACCATTTTATGCAGCTATGGAATTTATTCAATTTTATTCTTGCTATATTTAATGGAGTATCAAAATGGATAATTCATAAAATATTAATTAAAAATGAAACTATTTTCTAGAAGGGACTTCAGTGCGACTATGGGGAAAGGGATCACTGCCACTGCTTTATTGGGAGGGACAAGTCTAGCCTGTGCAAATAGTACAAAACAGGATAAAAAGAAACTTGGAATTGCTCTTGTTGGATTGGGCAGTTATAGTACCTATCAATTGGCTCCGTCTTTACAGGATACTGAGCACTGTTATCTGGCTGGTATTGTGACAGGAACCCCTGAAAAGGAAAAAGTTTGGCAGGATAAATACGATATACCCTCAAAGAATATTTACAACTATGAAAATTTTGATACAATAGCCAAGAATGATGCCATTGATATTGTATATGTGGTACTACCCAACAGTATGCATGCCGATTTCAGTATTAGGGCTGCTGGGGCTGGAAAACATGTGATTTGTGAAAAGCCAATGGCCATAAGTGTCGAAGAGTGCGACGCTATAATCAAGGCATGTAAAGAAGCTGGTGTAAAATTATCGGTTGGATATAGAATGCAATCGGACCCATATACTAAAGAAGTGAAAAAGTACGTGGCAGAAAAAACATTTGGAGATGTACATTTCGTATCCTCTGATGCCGGATATATTTCACGAGGCAATCCAAACCAGTGGCGTTTGAACAAGAAGTTATCCGGTGGGGGTGCTTTAATGAATATGGGCGTTTATTCCATTCAGACCAGTATATACGGATGTGGTTCAAATCCTTCTTCAGTATCTGCACAGGAATTTAGTACAAGACCAGAATATTTTAAGGAGACGGATGAGACCATAACGGCCCAGTTTGAATTTCCAACGGGTGCAGTGGCACATATGATGACTTCCCATAATGCCAATGGAAATCGGTTAAAATCGCATTGCAGTAAAGGCTGGTTTGAACTGGAACCTGCCCATAGTTATGGGCCCATTAGCGGAAGAACATCCAACGGAAACGTTATTAGCTTTCCCCATAAAAGGCAGCAAGCCCTGCAAATGGACGATTTTGCAAAACACATTCTTCTGGGTACTCCAAATGTAGCGCCCGGTGAAATGGGCAAAAGGGACATGATTATTGTAGAAGCCATTTATAGGTCTATTGCAGAAGGTGGTAAAAAACAAATGCTTGATTTGGGGAATATGGGAATAGTACCATAATTATAATACACTATAAATCAATCACTTATAAATATTTTTAACTATTTATTTAGGATTTGTTCACTTCAAATTCACTATTAATTTACACCATAACGGTTTAGTAATGTTTAGTTAATGGATTACTAATTTTCAGCCAACCTTTTTAAAAGGTTCGGTTTTTAGTTTTGGGCTTCATGTAACCTAAAACTAGAATGGAAATGAAAAAATCAAAAAAATTATTGTTTAAAGTCTGTGCTCTTTCCTTGCTGGGAATTGCCGCCGTAAGTTGTAATCCAGAAGACGGTATGGACGGCCGTGACGGTGTTGATGGTGTTGATGGAAGGGATGGAGTAGATGGTCAAGATGGGGAGGACGGGCAGGACCTTAACATAGCTGAGATGGTACCATTGACCAGTTCCGTAATTCCGGACGATGTATTTGAATTGAAAGGTTCCTTTGCCGGTTCCGCCAACCTTAAAATGATTTTATCTTCCGCCGATATTCTGGAGACGGACTCCACCTTTGTATACGGGTCTTACATGGACGGTGCCGCTCTATATCCTTATGGAGATGGTACGTATGCGTTTATCAACAATTTGGAGGCTGATTATTCGATTGCCCGTATCCGAATGAACTCAAATTTAGAACCCATGGAAGGGGATTACATTGTAAATTCAACGGCCACTGCTTTTACCGCCATGTGTTCCGGTTCTTCCGTAACGGTTGAAGAACATGGGTTTGGCCCATTGTACCTTTCCGGTGGGGAATGGGGAGGAAACGCCAAGGGTGTTTATAAAATAAATCCCTTTAGGGCAGCAGAGGACAGAGTAGAGGCGGAAAGACTTCCTGCAATGGGGGAATGGTCTACTGAAAATGCCGTTGTGATCGGAAAAAATGCATATCCTTCCCAAACCGTGGTATTTATGGGTGACGATGATAGTAATAATACCTACCCACAAGCACATTTTGGAATGTATGTTGGTTCCAGGGGTGACCTTTATGGTGGAAAACTATATGTGTTGAGAGGGAAAAATCCTGTTGAATCCGCACCCGGTGCTGGCGGACAATTATTTGAAATGGGAATGGCAGAAGATATAGAGTATGATGTAGAGTGGGTAGAGGTTACTGAAAGGACCTTGGCCGAACTGAACCAAGAAGCAATTGACTCTTCGGCAATAGGATTCCAGAGAATTGAGGATATAGATTGGAGAAAGGGTTCAGCAAGTGCCGAGCGAGAGGTTTACTTTAATGCAACTGGACGAATTAGAGGTGACAACCCTGACTTAAACCTACGCGGAACTGGATTTGGAAGAGTATATAAGTTAGTGCTGGACCCAAATGACCCTACTGCTGATGCCAAATTAACGGTTGTGGTTGATGGTGATTTAGAAGGAGGAAAAGGAGATGGCTTGCATTCCCCTGACAATATCTTGGTTACCCAAAACTATGCGTACATCCAAGAAGATCCCAACGGCTATGCCTCTTTAAATGCTGATATTTCCGGATTTGCAAAATTGTGGCAATTGGATTTGAATACAGGGGCGTTTACAGAAGTTATGGAATGCAACCAAACAGTTGCGGCGGGACTTGGCCTTGGAACAACGACCGATATGTGGGAAATAACAGGACTCATTGATGTAACCGATATCATCGGGGCATCTGAGCCTACTTTTATGGGCGGTGCGCAAGTTCATGGTTGGAATTTTAGCACGACTCCAGAAACTGCAGTCCGTGCGGACGGATTGAAATTCGTGGATCCAACGGCTATTGATGAATCTAGTGCCACCTTGGAAGGCTCTTTCCTTTTTAAGTTAACTGGGTTACCCAGATAATTTGTAATGAAATTTAAAAAAAGAGGGTTTCTCGTGCGAGAAACCCTCTTTATCTATGCTAAAAAATTGGACAAAATGGGATTGAAGGGTTTTGGATTTTTTATGACCACTATATTTGTACTGATGACTTCATGCAAAGAAGAACAGAAACCTAGGTTGTTGGCTTCAAATGACTTGGAATCGGTTTTTAATGAAGAAATTAGGGAGTACTATTTTGTCACCTTGGATAGCACAGCATGGTATGTTTCGCAAATGGATACAACAAATTCAGTCGAAAGAAATCAAGAGCTATTCCTAAAGTCCAGAAAATGGTATAAAAAAGTGGAACCCATGCTCATAGCATATGATTATGAGAATTACCTTTCCCTGAACGCGCCAAATCTTCTAAAGGTCGAAATAGACGATTATCAGGATGTTAAAGTACTGCAGCCAAAAAGTTTTCAAGTTTTGGAGGAACTATTGTTTGAAGAAGAAGGTTTTTCAAACAAAGATCTAAATGCCGTACTGGATTATTTGAAGGTGCGAATTCCTTTTGTTCGAAAGAATCACATATTGATCAATCAGAGGGATAAACATCACCTCAAAATGATTCGTGATGCTATTTTAAACATTGCGGCCAAGGGAATTACGGGTTTTGATTCCCCTATGCTGTCCAACTCCTTGAACGAAGCTGTTTACAACTACGAAACCCTTGGCAAGGTTATCGACATTTATGAAAATGCCTTTACTGACAAATCCATCTATCAAAGTTGGAAGGCCGAAATTACGGGGACGATAAATGACCTTAATTCTTCTGATTTTGACAGTTTTGACAGATATACTTTTATAAAAAGCCATACCAATAAACAATTGGATTTGGTCAATAAAACCGCAAAGGATTGGAGAATTATTATGAATACCTCCCGCACCTTAAATCCCACCATAGACAATCTCTTTGATAAAAACTTTTTCAATATGAAGATGTTTTCGGAACAACGTGAACCTCAATTGACCGACGAACGAATAGAGTTGGGAAGAAAACTTTTTAATGATACTTCTTTATCTAGCCCAGGCACTATTAGCTGTGCTACATGTCATATAAAGGAGAAAGCCTTTACTGACGGACTTAAAATAGCTGTCGGTATTAACAATAAAGAACTTCAAAGAAACACTCCTACGTTAAGTTACTCCGCTTATCAAACCTCGTTCTTTTACGATGGTCGTTCGGACGGTCTTGAAGACCAAATCGTAAATGTGGCGAACAATGAAGATGAATTTCATATCGATTTAAAGCTTTTGGAGCAAAAAATCCGAGCGAATGCCGATTATAAAGTGCAGTTCGATTCCCTATACAATGGCATAATTTCAGATTTGAACGTACGGAATGCAATTGCTACCTATATACGAAGTTTGGCTCCGTTCGATTCTAAATTTGACCGAAATATGCAGGATTTGGAAGCATCCCTAACTGACGAAGAAATACAGGGTTTTAATCTATTTATGGGGAAGGCTGCTTGTGCAACGTGTCATTTTCCACCGGCATTCAACGGGACCGTTCCCCCCAAATACTCGGAAACTGAATTCGAAAATCTGGGCGTGCCAAAAACCGATGATTTTGACCATCCGCAATTGGATAAGGATTTGGGACAGTATTTTCCTTACAAGGTCTCAGAAAAACGTAATTTTTTCAAAACATCTACGGTAAGGAACAGCGCATTGACCGCGCCATACATGCATAACGGTGTGTACGAAAACTTGGAAGACGTCATTACCTTTTATAATGTGGGTGGTGGACAGGGGATGGGACTTGATGTACCCAACCAAACCCTACCTGCCGATTCATTGGGTCTTACGGATAATGAATCCAAGGCCATTATTGCATTTTTAAGGACCTTGACGGATATGGAATTCGAAAATATAGATTAAAATTTTTCAAAAACACCCAGTCCAAATAGTGCAAAATCATATTTAACTGGATCCATTGGGTCCAGTTTTCTTAAATTTTTGTCCAGCTCGGCCAAGGCTTTTGCATCGTTTTGTTTACGCTTAAGGAGTTTTAGTTTTCTTGCAACATTCCCGGAATGTACATCCAAGGGACAAGATAATTTTGAAGGTGGAATTTCTCGCCATAGTCCAAAATCAACTTGGTTGTTTGCATCTCTGACCATCCAGCGCAAAAACATATTGATGCGTTTGGCGGCCGAGCCCTTTAGAGGATCAGAAACATGTTTAGTGGTTCTCTGTTCAAAAGGCAACTCAAAGAAAATTCCCTTAAAATGCGAAATAGTGGGCTGCAAGGAGGAATCAGTTTGGTATTTTGTAAACACTCCTTGCAAACCTCCATGTTGGTTATAAATGTTCTTTAGGCTTTGGATAAAATAGATCAAATCGGTTCCATTGAAAGTCCTATGGACAAAGCCCTGCAATAATTCTAGATCAGAACCTTTATGGTTCATGACGAAATCATGGGGACTATTTCCCAATAACTCCATCATTCGGTTTGCATTGTTGATAATGCTTTTTCTATTTCCCCAAGCTATGGTGGCCGTTAAAAAAGCACTAATTTCTATGTCCTCCTTTTTGGAAAAGAGATGAGGAATTTGAATGGGATCAGATTCCAAAAATTTAGGATTATTATATTCCTGAACTTTTTGATCCAAAAACTCCTTTAATTCCTTTTTGGTCATTCGATAGGGATATCAAACAGTTTGAAGATAAAAATGGGGCCGGCCAGTATCAAGTTATAAAAGGCATGCATAATCATGGAGAAGACCAGTCCAAATTTTACCCTTGTAAAACCAAGCAATAGTCCGGCAGAAAGCTGGGGAGCCACTAAAAAAGGGGAAAGCAGCAAATTTTGTAGGTTCATCTCGTAATTGGTAATATGCATAAAACCAAAAACCAAAGTGAGTACATAAAATATATACGGGAACATTTTTGAATTTTTGAACCAACCCATGGGGCCTCTGAACATTAACTCTTCCATAATAGGGGCTCCTAGCACGGCAAATAAAAAGAGGTAGATTGCTGGATAGTTTTCTAGAAAATCATCCATCGCATGTTTACCCAAATCCAGACTAAATACCGTTTCTATTAAACCTATAAGGATACTTAGAACAACGCTAATAGAAATAGCCAAAACCGTGAGTTTTAGAATATATTTTAATTTTTCTTTAGTGCGTAGGGAATTGTCTACCTGATAAACAGGCTTTTTTAGAAATTGAATGATTTCTTCGATCATGAATAGGATTTAGGAAAGAATAACTTCTTTGTCCACGATTTTCCCATCTACCATGGTCAATTTTCTATCGGCCATTTCTGCGAGATCTTCATTATGGGTAACGATTACGAAGGTTTGACCAAATTTTTCGCGAAGCTCAAAAAACAAATTGTGCAGGTTGTCCGCACTTTCAGAATCTAGATTTCCGCTGGGTTCATCGGCAAAAATAATGGAAGGATTGTTGATCAACGCCCTGGCAACGGCAACTCTTTGCTGTTCACCACCCGAAAGCTCCGAGGGTTTATGGTCATAACGATGTGATAGTCCCAAGAAGTCAAGTAGCTCTTTGGCTCTTATTTCGGCATCTGTTTTAGGCGTTTTTTTAATAAAGGCAGGAAGGCATACATTTTCTAAGGCCGTAAATTCCGGAAGTAGTTGATGAAATTGAAAAATGAAACCAATATGTTCATTTCTAAATTTGGCCAGCTCCTTATCGGATAATTTTGGGGTCTCGGTGCCATTGACTATAAGTGTGCCGTCTTGGGCATTCGAGAGGACATCCAAGGTGCCCAGAATCTGCAGGAGTGTTGTTTTTCCTGCCCCTGAAGCACCTACAATAGATACGATTTCTCCTTTCTTTATGTGCAGGTTTACGCCTTTTAATACTTCCAAGGCTCCATAATATTTATGGATGTTAGTGGCTTTGATCATATCATGGATAAATGAGTCAGTGAAATTAAAGAAAGGGGGCCATATAAAAAAATAGGTGCAAAATTACACCTCCTTATAATCTCTTTTGCGAGATGGCTAATCTAAAATTTACATAGCTAAAAAGAAATTTAACGATATATTAGCTAGTAATGATGTTACAATGAATATTTTTGTTTAATATTTTAATCATTTACTTAAACATTATAAATGTCGCCATACAGAAATTTAGAGGAATACAATTTGGAGATAACCGATGAAATAAAAGAAAAATTCTCGTCGGTCATAGATGAAATAGGAGAGGATAAAAACAGGGAAGGTCTTCTAAAAACTCCTGAAAGGGCCGCCAAAGCGATGCTCTTCCTTACTCAGGGATATAAACAAGATGCCGAGGAAATTTTAAGAGGGGCCATGTTTAAGGAAGATTATGATGATATGGTCATCATAAAGGATATTGAATTGTATTCCTTGTGTGAGCATCATATGCTTCCATTTTTTGGAAAGGCACATATAGCCTATATTCCCAATGGGCATATTGTTGGTCTAAGTAAAATTCCTAGAATCGTCGATGTCTTTGCCAGAAGACTTCAGGTTCAGGAACGCCTTACGCATGATATCTTGGAATGTTTAAACAATACATTGAAGCCCAAGGGCGTGGCTGTTGTTATAGAAGCATCCCACATGTGCATGATGATGAGGGGTGTACAAAAACAAAATTCGGTGACCACTACATCTGGATTCAGAGGTCAATTTGAAAAAATCGAGACTCGAAACGAGTTTTTAAAATTGATCAGTTCTGATCTATCTTGATTAAATAAAAATCAGTGAGTTTTTTCTTGGCATTGTTGTTGTTCAATTAGGTAGGATTTTTAATTTTACTATATGACGACGACCAAAGACAAAAAATATAAGCAGTTATTCCTTGGGCTTCTTTTTGATGCCATTGGAATGTTGTCTTTTGCCATTCCATTTATCGGAGAATTTTCTGACGTTATTTGGGCACCTTTGTCGGGTTGGCTCATGACAAGAATGTACAAAGGGAAAATAGGTCAGGCAGCCGGTGTTATAACTTTCGTTGAAGAGATAATACCAGGTTTGGATGTCATTCCCACTTTTACCATAATGTGGTTTTATACCTATGTATTTAAGTCTTCCAAAAAACACAAGACGATCGAGGTCTAATTTCTTCCAAAATGCTTGAAAAGATGTAACTTTAGGAACAAATCCAAACATCTTGAAAAGAAGGAATTTCGTAAAAAAGACCGGTCTCGGTGGATTGTCCGCAATAGTGTTCAGCGATATTGTCTACCGGAATTTAATGCCTAAAGACTATGTTCCGTTGGCCTTCCAAGACCCAAATCCATTTAAAATGTTCAATAAGGACCCGGAAATGGTCCTACTTAATGATAAACCTTGGAACATGGAGGCCAGGGCGCACCTTCTAAATGATGAAATTACCCCAAACAAATACATGTTCATTAGAAACAATGGAATCATTCCAGAGAACATTGATGTATCAACATGGACATTAAAGATTGACGGTGAGTCCGTAAAACAAGAGAAAACATATACACTTGGAGAATTAAAATCTAAATTTCCAAATTACACATATCAATTGACCTTGGAATGTGGGGGTAATGGGCGAAGTGAATTTAACCCACCTGCCAAAGGAAACCAATGGACAATAGGGGCTGTTTCCTGTGCAGCATGGACGGGAGTTAGGCTGCGCGATGTTTTAGAGGATGTTGGTATTAAACCAGATGCTGTTTATATTGGCTATCATGGTGCGGATATTCATCTCAGCAGAAACCCCAATAAAGAGTCCATATCAAGGGGAGCGCCTATGTCCAAGGCATTGCAAAATGAAACACTCTTGGCATTTGCCATGAATGGGGAAGATATTCCATTGGCACATGGCTACCCTTTAAGATTGGTCGCCGGGGGATGGCCGGCTTCTGTATCGGGTAAATGGATCAATAGAATCAGTGTTAGAAATAAAATCCACGATGGCGAAAAAATGGGGGGAAGCTCCTATCGTGTTCCCTGTGAAACCGTAGCTCCTGGAGAAACCGTGGCGGATGAAAATATGTGCATCATTGAGTCCATGCCCGTTAAGTCCTTGATAACTTCTCCTAAATCTGGAGCCATTATAACAATGGATACTGCATTTCACATTTCCGGACATGCCTGGGCGGGAGAATTTGAGGTTCAAAAAATGGAGTGTTCCATAGATTTTGGTACATCTTGGCATACGTGTAATTTAAAACCTCCCGTGAATCGTTTGGCCTGGCAACATTTTGACCGATTGATTAAATTTCCAAAAAAGGGATACTATGAGGTTTGGGCAAGGGCAACGGATAGTGAGGGCAATAAACAGCCCATGGTGCTACCTGGTTGGAATCCAAAAGGATATCTAAACAATGCCTGTCATAGAATTGCAGTAAAAGTAGTATAAGTACCTTTAAGTGATTTCATGAATAGAAAACCGATACATACCTATTTAGCCATTGCGGCGCTAATACTCATTTCCATGGGTGTGATTTTTTTGTTTATAAGGGACTCTGAGGTTGTAACCAATGCCAACCCCGAATTAATTGACAATGAAGTAGAAAGTCAAAATACTATTGTTGACGGAATACATGTTAGCACAGGATTGATAGAGGGAGAAGGTCTGGAAGAAGTTGTGACCAATTGTACCACATGCCATTCCTCCAAACTGATTATCCAGAATAGAATGACCAAAGAACAGTGGAATGCCACTATTCGATGGATGCAGGAAACTCAAGGTCTCTGGGATTTGGGAGATAATCAGAAAATAATCGTGGACTACTTGACTACAAATTACCCTGTTTTTAAGAAGGGGAGGAGGGCCGTGTTAGAAGATATTGAATGGTATACATTAGAAGGCAAATAAGTTAGCTATTTCTTACTCCCTATTACCCATAGAACTGTTCCTGTGCCTGCAAGGCCTGTGCCTGCGCCCAGTATAACCACTCCAAAACCTCCTCGTGCATCACCATAACAATTACCGTTGACACATTCATAATAAAGTTCATCTGCTCCTGCCACCATGATACCCTCAATTATGGCTAAAGGAACTCCTATGTACGTCAATATCCTACCTGTTTTTTCTAGGGGATGTCTCCTTCTTTTAAATGGATATTCCATGTTTAGTCGCCTATTGAGTGCATGAAAATCGTTATTTACGGACAACATGTCATTAACTTTAGGATAGCTGTCATGAAAATTTTGTTCTAAGCCAAAATGATTTTCCGTTAAAGTTGAGTAATCAATAGTAACACCGTTTTCAACGAATTCATAGGCCTGGAAATCCGAATAATTATAGGTGTTTTCCTGTGAATGCAGGTTTACGAAGATAAAAGCTGTGATAATGACTAAGGATACTTTTAGGTGGCTCAATGTCGTTGTGTTTAATTTAAATATTGGGGGTATAACGTGGATATAACGAAAAAAGTCTTTCCAATTTATTGGAAAGACTTTTTCATAACTTGAACAAAGTAATCTATAGAATTTAAAAATATTTATGGAGCAACCCCTTTTGTTTTACTCAACAACTAGGGAAAAACTTTGGGCAATATCAGTTTCGCCACCTGCATCGGCCAAGGTACCATCGTTTGGTTTTTTAGGCTCATGTCGTAATGTAATTTGTAAGGGGTAGTGACCTCATAGCTGCATAAAGCGACAACTTAGCCCACAAGCCCTGTAAACACTGATATCGAATTTATCTCAAATATAGCGTATTAAGATAAATATGCTAATTTGTGGCAAAAACACATGGAACAAAACCAGTATCAGGATTGGTACCTGACCTACGATGAGTCAATATTGTTGAAGAATAAAAGCTTTCCCCATAAACTGGCTTTTGCAGTCCAATTGAAACAATATTTATCCACAGGTTCATTTCCTAAAAGTAAATCAAGTTTGGTAAGTGGTCTGGTTTCCCATTTAAGTGAACAGTTGGAGACCAATGAATCTATTTTAAATGAGTATGATTGGTCGCAAAGAACCGCAGAACGTCATCGTAAAGAAATATTAAAATTCTTGGGCGTTGAAAAAACAAATGAAGAACACCGCGAAGATCTTATCGATTTTTTGATTGACGACATCCTTCCCTTTGGAAGTACAAAAACAGAAATCGAAGATGTTTGCCTTAAATGGTTCTTTGAACATAAACTTTCAGCTCCTACGGAAAAAGTACTTTCCCGTATAATTTCCACTGCACTCTCGAAATTTGAAAACAGATTTTTCGATCAGGTTGCATCATTGTTGGGAAGGGGTACAACGGAATTATTCGACCGTTGCCTGAGAAGCGATCCAGGCGAAAAGGGTTCGTTTACTTGGCTTCGTTCAGATCCTGGACGTGTTGGCCTTCTAACCGTTCTTGATGAGCTGGACAAATTGGCATTTATAGAGGATTGCGCAATTCCTATTCAAGAAATCGGTGGGATACATCCCAAGATTAGGGAAAGATTGTACAAAAGAATAGCTTCGGAATCCGCTTGGGAGATAAGGCGACACCCACCATATATTAGGGATACCCTGATGGGTGTCTTTCTTTTTTCCAGAAGGCAAAAAATCATAGATGACCTTGTGGATCTTTTCATTCTCATTGTGGGAAAACTATCAAAGAAGGCAAAAAAGAAAGTAGAGACCGCACTGGTAAAGGAATTGAAACGCGTTTATGGTAAGACGACAATATTGGCCCGAATCGCCGAGGCATCATTGAAGGACCCTAAAGGAACCATCAATAGGGTAATATTTCCCATTGCAAATAAATCGAAGCTTTCCGATATCGTCAAGGAGTATAAATATTCCGGTAAGGGTTTCAAAAATGAAATCCATGGATTGGTGCGTTCCAGTTATTCCTCACATTATCGGAGAATGGTCCCGAAAATATTGGGCAGTCTTACCTTCAGGTCGAACAACGATCTGCACGTACCTATTTTGGACGCGATAGATTGGCTGTTGGAGAACCCTATGCCAAACTCAAAATTCTCAATGGACGATGACTCGATTCCCACTTCGGACATCATCAAGCCCAGCTTTGTAAAACTTGTCAAAGGGATGGGCAAAGGCGATATGGATCGGATAGACTATGAAATAGCAGTACTTGAAGCTTTGAGAAAGAGGCTCCGTTGCAAGGAAATATGGGTTGAAGGAGCCGATAGGTACCGTAATCCCGATGAGGATGTACCTAAAGACTTCAATATGAACAGGAAATTTTATTACGACCGGTTGGGCGTAGAGAACGACCCCGTGGAATTTACCAAGGGATTAAAGGAAGAAATGGAAATCGCACTGAGAACGTTAAATGAAAACTTGCCGTCCAACAAGTATGTAAGATTACGGCAAAGCGGCATCAAGAACATTGTTCTCTCCCCCATGGACCCGCTCGTGGACCCACCGAACATAAATGCGCTCAAGGGAGATGTACAATCCAGATGGCCAATGACATCACTTTTGGAAATCCTTCGCGAAGCGGACAGTTGGTCCGGGTTCACAAAATTGTTCAAGAGTATCCGGACATCTGAACGTTTGACACCGGAACAGCTCAGAAAAAGACTATTGTTGGTTCTTTATGGGCTTGGAACCAATATGGGACTTAAAAGAATAGCGTCAGGTAATAATGTAAGCTACAAGGAGCTCCGTCATGTAAAGAATGTATATGTACACAAAGATTCCCTGCGCAGTGCCATTAGGGAAGTGGCCAATGGGGTATTCTCCGTAAAGGACACCAAACTCTGGGGCGAGGCAACGACCTCATGTGCCTCCGATTCCAAAAAGTTCGGGTCCTGGGACCAGAACCTGATGGCGGAATGGCACATCCGGTATGGAGGAAGGGGCGTTATGATCTATTGGCACGTGGACACGCGATCCACCTGCATCTATTCCCAACTAAAGAAATGTTCCTCATCAGAAGTGGCCAATATGATAGAAGGTGTACTCAAGCATTGTACCGATATGAAGGTGGAAAAACAGTTTGTGGACACCCACGGTCAGAGTGAGGTCGCGTTTGCTTTTTGCAAGCTCTTGGGGTTTGAACTAATGCCAAGGTTGAAGAATATTGCCTCCCAGAAACTTTACCTACCCGATATTTCCCTAAAGAAAGAACTTAAAAACCTTTTACCGATACTCAATAGAGGTATCAAATGGGAAATCATCGAGAGGCAATATGATGAAATGGTAAAATATACCGCTGCTTTGGAACAGGGTACCGCCGACCCTGAATCAATTTTAAAGAGGTTCACCAGGGGTAACGAGAGCCATCCGACATACAGGGCCCTGCAGGAACTAGGAAAGGCGGTGAAAACGATATTCCTTTGCAGGTACCTTGCCGATGGGGACATCAGACGTGAAATACACGGGGGGCTGAACGTGATAGAGAATTGGAACTCTGCCAACGGTTTCATTTTTTTTGGAAAAAGTGGTGAAGTTTCCTCGAACCGATTGGAAGAACAGGAACTATCCGTACTTGCACTTCATCTGCTCCAGAACTGTTTAGTCTATGTGAACACACTTATGATCCAACGTGTGGTTTCCGAGAACGGATGGATGGACAGGTTTTCAAAAGAAGATTACCGAGCATTGAGCCCGTTGATACATGCACATGTGAACCCTTACGGGAAGTTTGAGCTTGATATGGACAAAAACCTCGGTCTGGCCGTGTAGGGTAATCATCCTCTGTACCAAAAATGGTTCCTTTCATGAAACTCAATTAGTTCATCTGAAATTAAATTAGCTTACAGACTTTTTATTTTAAGAGGTTGTCATGAATAATTAAGATATATTCCAAATAACGCAAAATACTCTAAAAATTTTGTTAAATAAGAATCATATTCTTATTTTCATTACTTTTAAAATAAATATCAAATGACTTATGGCAAATGTACTATGGTTACAAGGAGGTGCATGTAGTGGCAACACAATGTCCTTTTTGAACGCCGAAGAACCAACGGTGGTAGAACTTATTACCGATTTCGGGCTAAACATTTTATGGCACCCAACAACCGGTTTACAGATTGGGGACCAAGTTCAAGACCTATTAAAGGATATCCTCGCAGGAAAAGTGCAGATGGATATTCTTGTTTTTGAAGGCTCGATAATTCAAGGCCCGGATAACACAGGAACCATGAACTTATTCGCTGACCGTCCGATGAAGGACTGGATTAAGGAACTCTCAGAAGTTGCGGGCTATGTCGTCGCTATTGGCGATTGCGCAACATGGGGAGGCATACCTGCAGTTCCGCCAAACCCTAGTGAATCTACTGGAATGCAATTCCATAAAAAGAACAAGGGTGGGTTCTTGGGCCCTGACTATGTTTCAAAAGGTGGTTTGCCAGTAATAAATATACCAGGTTGCCCTGCGCACCCAGATTGGATTACTCAAATTCTTGTCGCGATTTCTGTGGGAAGGATAGGCGATGTGCTTATTGATGATTACCACAGGCCAAAAACGTTTTTTACCGACTTTGTTCAGACAGGTTGTACCAACGTAGTCAACTTTGCACAAAAAGTCGATGGTGGATTTGGCCAAAGGGGTAACGGATGCCTCTTTTACGAGGTTGGATGTAGAGGCCCAATGACAAGAGCGAGTTGTAACAATATATTGTGGAACAGACAATCTAGTAAAACCCGAGCTAATCATCCTTGTTTGGGCTGTACCGAACCTGGCTTTCCACATCACGACCTTATGAAAGGTAGTGTTTTTAAGACCATGAAGTACATGGGTACATTTCCTAAAGAAGTCCCAGAGGGTAGGAACAAATTGGCTTACTATTTAGAGGCCGGTTTCCAGAAAGTATTACCTACAAACCATAGGGTTAAGGAAGGTTCAAAATAATAGCAACGAAAAAGAATAAAAATGTCAGTAACAGAATTAAATATATCTCCCGTTGGTCGTGTTGAGGGCGATTTGGATGTGAAGGTCTATATTGACAACGGCAAAGTCACACGCGCCCATACGCAAGCAGCGATGTTCAGGGGTTTTGAGAAAATCATGGCAGGCAAGGATCCACAATCGGGACTCATTGTTACTCCTAGAATTTGTGGTATTTGTGGAGGGTCGCACCTATATTGTGCATCCTCGGCATTAGATACTGCTTGGGGAACAAAGCTAACCCCAAATGCTCTTTTGTTGAGAGCGATTGGTCAGGCTTCGGAAACCCTTCAAAGTATCCCAAGATGGTATTATGCGATTTTCGCCACGGATTTAGCTAATAAAAAGTATGCCGATAAACCTTTATATAAGGAAGTGGTAAAACGCTGGTCCGCCTATGTCGGAGAAACCTTTCAAAAGGGATTGACGGCAAGTGGACTGCCAGTTCAGATTTATGCCTTGTTCGGTGGTCAATGGCCCCACTCAAGTTACATGGTGCCGGGTGGGGTGATGTGCGCTCCTACCTTAAAGGATATTACCAGAGCTCATGCTATACTCGCACAATTTAAAAACGATTGGTTAGAACCGATTTGGTTAGGTTGCTCTATCGAGCGTTATATGGAAATCAAATCTTGGGACGACATGTTGGCGTGGGTCGAAGAAAATGAATCTCAAAAGAATAGTGATCTGGGATTGTTGATTCGTGCGGGTATCGAATTTGGTTTGGATAAATTCGGTCAAGGTGTTGGTAAATTCTTAGCAACAGGAACATACTTGCATAAAGACAGATATAATAATCCAACTATTGAAGGTAGAAATGACGCCTTAATTAGCTCAAGTGGATTCTTTGATGGTGAAAATTATCATGAGTTTGACCACATGAAAGTGAGCGAGCACGTTAAGCATTCGTGGTATAAAGACCAAGAAGATGGGCTTCACCCTTGGGATGAACCGCTTCCGACACCTATGAAATCGCAGACATTGCATGATAGTGACTTTGATAATCAATATAGCTGGGCAAAAGCTCCGCGTTATGACGGACATGCTGCTGAAGCTGGTCCGTTGGCTAGGGTGATTATGAACGCTAACCCAAATAATAAGGAACATCAAATTAGAGATCCTTTATTTGGTGATATCATGAAAAAGCTAGGGCCTAGCGTATTCACTAGAGTTCTTGCTAGAGTTCATGAAGCTCCTAGAATCTATAAATTCATTGAACAATGGTTATCTGAAATTGATTTAGATGGTGAGTTCTACACCAAACCTGTTGAGAAAGACGGCAAAGGTTTTGGTGCTACGGAAGCAGCAAGAGGAGCCTTAGCACATTGGATTGAAATTAAAGATGGTGTTATCAAAAACTATCAAGTTATGGCCCCAACAACTTGGAATGTTGGTCCGCAAGATGGTAATGATAATCCAGGACCTATTGAGACCGCTCTTTTGGGCACAACGATCGAAGACCCATTAGATCCAGTAGAAGTAGGTATTGTAGCGCGCTCTTTCGATTCATGTTTGGTATGTACGGTACATGCCCATGATGCGCAAAGTGGCGTTGAGCTATCAAGATTCAAATTATAACTTCTGACATGTAGTTTTTTTGAGACTTTCCTGAGGGTGACCTCGGGAAAGTTTTTTACTTTAATAGAAAGAAAAATAGATGAAAACGGCAATAATGGGATTTGGAAATCCGGTGCGCAGCGATGATGCAGTAGGCATTTATGTAATAGAACAGTTGCGGGAAAAACTTCCCGATTCTGACGACATAAGCATTATCGATATGGGTACAGCTGCCTTTGAAGTACTTTTTGGTTTAAAAGGCCATGATAAGATTATTTTGGCAGATGCAGTTCTGAATAGCAATGAACCTGTGGGTACTTTGTTTAAAGTCCCAGCGGAAGAAGTAATGAAAGCACCTCAAGATGACCCGATGGTTTTTCTCCATGGAATGAAATGGGACCAGGCTTTATCGTACACGAAAAAAATATTACAAGATGAGTATCCAGAAGATATTCAAGTGTATTTAGTGGCGATTGAAAATACCAAGCTAGAAGTTGATTTGAGTGACGTGGTGAAGGAAGCAGGTGATAAAGTCGTACAACATATTTTGGAAGAATTAAATTTATAGATATCTACGTGAGTGCTAAAATCACCCTGAAGACTTCACATATTTATTTGGACAATGAATTGATTCAACCCATCTTCGGAGACATTCATTACGCGTATGTCACCTATGTGGAAGAGCAGAGTAAGGTTTTAATCACTCCTGTTTCGAGTCAATGGTTCGTTAAAATGTACAAACCGACTCAGTTTCTATTGAAATCACGTAATTTAAAAGGTGATAAAACCCTAGCTATTCGAGAGATATTGATAGACAATGATTTAGATATGACTGACAGGGATTTGGATTATGAAATCATTGAAAAAACGAATTTGATAAAGGTGAGTATCTCATGACAAAACCAAAAAACGACTGGCTAATAGATGCCGAGGTGCAGTACAAGGTTACCCCTGTAAAAGGACGTTGGGAGGTTTCGCTCATATTTATAAATACCCAAGACCCTAACGAGGTTTTGGTTCAAGTTATCGGTGATTACCGTTCGGAACGACTCGCTGAAATCTATGGTAGAAATATACAGCAAACAGCTGCAAAAGACCCACGAGGTACACAAAAAGTAGACAAAGATGCTTACGATATTAACAACAACTGATGCCATCCTAAAGGTTCAGAAGGCGATTGCATCGGTAGATAGATTGGATGAGTTGGTTGGCATAACCGAGGACGCTGAAACTATAGATGACCTGAAAACCTTGGTGGTAGCATCGGATGAAATTACAGTTCCTTTAGATTGGTATGATTTGGAACCGCCTTATATATTTCCTGCGACTCCATTTAACAGGCAAAATCTACTGGCCTTGGTTTTCTATAAGCTTGGAAATCATCAAAAGGCCTTTGAGTTTGTTTCTGAAGAACATCCGCTATACCACCACCTTTTGATTGCAACACATTTGCAATTCGGTTATGAGATTTCGCCTGACATGGTAGATTTTTGTTACAATACATCGCCGCACAACAGTGCAGTTCTAAGTTATTATGGTGTCGTAGAAAACCCCAAAAACAATGAGGGACTTAAAAAAGAGTTTTCTGAAGCACTTTCCAAAGCTGAAAATGATGAAGTCAAGGTATTTACGGCTAAACACTACCTAAATTTACTTCTCGATTCTGGTGAATTGCAGGAGGCAAAACAACTGGCGCAAGAACAATTCGAAATTGCCATTTCAGAAGATGCCAAAAATGCAATGAATACCCATTTAGCGGGAATTTTAATGGCACAATTACAAGTGCCTTATGATAGTCAAATGTTAGAAGAAGTTCATGAACTGCAGTTAAAGGCCATTGCTCAATTCGAAGCAAAAGACCTGAAAATACAGGCAGGAATGTTGTTGGTCGATGCAACAGAAATTGCCAATTTTAAGGGAGACTTTGTTGCATCCAAAGAACTTATTAATAGAGCGATTCAATATTTTAAAGAAGAAGATATTCCGGAGTTCTTGGGAGAGGCCGGATTCAAAAAAGCGATTCTATTATATACTTGGTCAAAGAATGGAAGTCCTCAATATTATAAAGCAGCCATTAATGCTTTTCAGGATGTATTGAAAGTGTTCAAGCGAGATACACATCCTCAGAAATTTGCAGATGTACATCACAATCTGGCGTTAATTTATTCTGAAATTCCGGTAGGTGCTGACGAGAAACCAATGTGGACGGCCTTTTGTGCATCATCCTTCAAAGAAGTTCTGGCTTTTTATACAAAAGATAAGTATCCGTATGAAAATGCAATGGCAAGTCATAATTATGCGACAGCGTTAATGCATTTTCCTCCAGCAAAAATTCATGACAATCTTGAAAAAGCAGCTGGTCTGTTTGAGGAAGCGCTTGAGGTGAGAACGGCAGAAGCATATCCCTTTGAACGTGCTTTGACCTTGATGAATCAATTGGAATTGGGATGGCTTACACATAACGAAACTAGTGAGGAGGAGTTGAAAAAATATGAAGAAATGAAGGAAAAAGCCGAGGAAGTGAAAACTTTGGTGACAGATGCTGGTATACTAGAACAAGCTGAGAAGCATCTCCAAGAATTGGAAAAAGTAAAAAGTTTAATTTAGGAGGGTTATGCACGAAACATCTATCGTAAATAGCATTATTGCGACTTTGGAACAAGAGTTTGAAGCTGAGAAACTCCAGAAGATGAAAGCAATTCACCTGAAAGTGGGAATCCTTTCGAACATAGAACCGCGTTTGCTACACAACGCATATGATGTTTATCATTTAAGGGATGGCAGATTTCAGAACGTTGCTTTGAAAATAGAATCGACACAATTGAAAATTCAATGTGAAGTTTGCGATCATGTTACCAATGTGGAGAATTACAGGTTTCTATGCGAAAATTGCGAACGACCAAGTAAAAATGTAATCGAAGGGGAGGAAATGTTGATTCACAAAATAGAATTTGATGACTAGACCATTAGGTCTTTATAAACACAAAAAAACGATGAGCGTAGATAAATCAACAAAGGCGGCACGAGGAACTGTGCAATGCGAGAACACTAATATCAATTTGCTCAAAGCAAATGATTTTGTAGCGGATATTATTAAAAAGGAAATGGCTAAAACCAATACTCTTTTAATCAACATAACCTCATCAGCAGGTAGTGGTAAGACCACCTTAATGCAGAAAACCGCAGAAAAACTAAAGGATAAAATAACAATGGCCGTGATGGTCGGAGATTTAGAAACGGAACGTGATGCAGAGCGTATTCGGGAGACCGGCATACATGCCCTGCAGATAGTAACGGGAGGTATTTGCCATCTGGAAGCTCAAATGGTGCATCAGGTTTTAGACCAATTCGACTTGGAGAATATTGATTTATTGTTCATAGAAAATGTGGGCAATTTGGTTTGTCCGGCTTCTTTCGATTTGGGTGAAGACTATCGCGTTACCTTAATGGCAACAACAGAAGGTGATGACAAGCCCAAAAAGTATCCTAAAATGTTTTTGACCAGCGATATGATGGTCGTTTCAAAAGCCGATTTATTGCCTTACGTGCCTTTCTCAGTAGAAGCCGTAATCAAGGATGCGCGAGAGGTAAACCATGAAATAGAAGTGTTACAAGTTTCGTCTACGAACGGAGAGGGAATAGATGCTTGGTGTGATTGGTTACTGGAGAAAATTGAACGGAAGAAAGGATAATGGCTAAATGCAAAAAACCTTTGAAATTACTATTTCTGGTCAAGTACAAGGGGTGGGTTTCCGTCCTTTTGTGTATAGTTTATCTAAACAATTTCAATTGAGGGGTTCGGTTTGCAATAATCAAGACGGAGTACTAATTCACATCAATGCCTCCGAAGAAAAAGCAACTAATTTTCTGGTTCAACTACTAGAAAATGCTCCATCAATTTCTATCATTCAATCACATAAGATTTCCGAAATTCCGTTTCAAGAATTCGATGGCTTCAAGATAATTCCTTCAGAAGCAAAGCATCAAACCAACATTCCGTTAACCCCAGATTTTTCTATTTGCGAATCATGCAAAGCTGAAATTAGGGATAAAAGCAATCGGCGATATGGGTATGCTTTTACCACATGCACCAACTGCGGCCCAAGATTTGCGGCGACCACAAAATTTCCTTTTGAGAGGTCAAATACAACGGTTTCTGCCTTTAAAATGTGTGCTACTTGTCAATCGGAATATATCAATCCTGATGACAGGCGATTTCATTCGCAAACGAATGGCTGCCCCGATTGTGGGATTCAATTAAAACTGCAAGATTATGACGGGAGGCAATTTGATGGAGACCATAAGGAGCTAGTTAAGAAAACATCCGACTTCATCCGAAAAGGAAGCATCCTGGCACTTAAAAACACAAATGGTTATCTGCTATGTTGCGATGCCAATAATAAGTCGGCGATAGAACGTTTACGTGAAAAAAAGCAACGCCCTGCGAAACCTTTTGCCTTGCTCTATCCATCCTTGGAAAGAATCAAAAAAGACTTTAACCTAAGTGCTACAGAAGAAAATGCACTTACTTCATCTGTAGCTCCCATAGTTATTTTGAACCCGAAGAAGTCTATTCCTGACTTGGAACAAGATGGTATCGCTCCAGGATTGAATCAATTCGGTGTTATGTTACCATCATCAGCTTTGCTCACGGTTTTGATGGATGAACTTGGTACTCCGATCATCGCCACGAGTGGAAATGTTCATGGCTCCCCGATTATCTCGAAAGAATCAGAAGCAATTCAAAAACTATCTGGAGTGGCTGATTATTTCCTGCATCACGATTTAGAAGTTACTTTTCCTCAGGATGATTCTGTATTTCGGTTTACTGATGAACATCAAATTACACTTCGACGTTCTCGTGGATTAGCTCCCAACTTTCTGAATATGACACCTTCGGGAAACGAAAAGATACTGGCCATGGGTGCCCATTTAAAGAGCACGTTTACGTTTGTGCCTAATTCGCATACCTATATGAGTCCTTATCTTGGAAATCTGGATAGCTATGATGTTTCCGAAAGATTTCAGAATAGTATTGGACAATTTGAAAAGTTGTTTCAAACACAACCGGAAGTAATTTTGATAGATGCCCATCCACAATATCAAAGTAGCATTTTGGGAAGGGAGTTGGCTGAAAAATGGAATGCGGAATATATCTCCATACAACATCACAAAGCCCATTTTGCAAGTGTTTTAGGCGAACACGATTTATTTGATTCCAAAGAAAAAATACTAGGTCTAGTTTGGGATGGAACTGGGTTTGGAGAAGACAATATGATATGGGGAGGCGAGTCCTTTACGTATCAAAATCACGAAATGGAACGGCTGATTCACTTTGAATATTATGATTGGTTGGCTGCTGATAAAATGGCGAAAGAACCAAGATTGTCCTTTCTCAGTATACTTCCCAATGCAGAAAAGGAAATTGCCAGGAAGAAGTTTTCCGAAACGGAATGGAAAGTCTATTTAAAAATGTTGGAGAACAACCCATTGAAAACATCATCGGTAGGACGCTTGTTTGACGCGGTTGCATCCTTGTTGGGTATAATAGATGTGACTAGCTATGAAGGTGAGGCTGCAATGCTATTAGAAAATCAAGCAAGAATGTATGTTGGAAATGATGAAGTTGATTTTTTAGCAGGGGTAGTATTTGAAAACATTCCAACAAAAACAATTATTCAAAATATTCATCAAGCTATGGTAGATGGTTTCTCAATTCCAAGAATTGCGAATAGTTTTATTCATACGCTAGCGCGCGTGATTTTTAATATAGCAAAGCAGCATAATTTTAGTTGTATTGCTTGTAGTGGCGGGGTTTTTCAAAATGCTGTACTCATCGAAAAGCTTATAAAACTAGCTGAAAATTCGGGAATAAAGTTAAAATTTAATCGTATATTGTCTAGTAACGATGAGAATATTTCGTTCGGTCAGTTATCTTATTATCAGCATATTAAAAAGTAAATTATGTGTTTAGCGATTCCAGGTAAAATCAAGAGTATTGAAATGCAGTATGATGGCAAGGTGCGCATGGCTAAAGTGTTATTTGGCGGTATAACCAAAGAGGCCAGTTTAGAAATGCTGCCTGATGCCGATATTGACGATTATGTATTGGTACACGTTGGTGTTGCCATCAGCAAAGTAGATGAAGAAGAAGCGCAAAAAACGTTTAAGTATCTGGAAGAGATTGGGGAACTGGGAGACCTTACCGATGTAGATGAATATTTGCCAAAAACTAATTAAAACCGTTTGCCGTGAAATGATCCATTACAAACATTACATTCAATTTGCAAATTGAGCGAATTACATCTGACCAATTAATAAAAATAAAAATCTACAGATGAAATACATGTCTGAATACCGCGACCCTGAACTCGCAAAAAAATATTTGGAAGAAATAAAGAACACCGTTTCTAGACCTTGGTCGATTATGGAAGTTTGTGGTGGGCAAACACATAGCCTTGTGAAAAATGGTATCATTGAAATGTTACCGGATTCGGTTACTATGATTCATGGACCCGGGTGCCCCGTTTGTGTGACTCCTTTGAATTTAATCGATAAAGCGGTGTATCTCGCCTCAGACAAAGGAGTGATTCTTTGCTCCTTTGGAGATATGCTGAGAGTGCCTGGTTCTCAAAAAAGTTTGCTTGAAGCAAAAGCAGAAGGAGCCGATGTACGGATTTTATATTCTCCCTTAGAGGCTGTAAAAATTGCCGAAGACAATCCGGATAAAGAAGTTGTTTTCTTTGCCGTTGGCTTTGAAACAACGGCTCCGGCAAATGCCTTGTCGGTAGTGCACGCGCATCGTAGAGGCGTAAAAAACTATTCTATTTTGGCATCGCATGTCTTGGTGCCACCAGCAATAAAAGCGGTAATCGATGATGAGGAAAGTAAAATAGATGGCTTTTTGGCTGCTGGTCATGTATGTACCATAATGGGCAATACGGAGTATCATCCAATATCGGCCAAATATAAAGTGCCGATCGTGGTTACGGGTTTTGAACCTTTAGATGTGCTGCAAGGTATTTTGATGGTTATCCGTCAATTAGAGCAAAGTAAGTCTGAAGTTGAAAATCAATACGCTAGAATCGTTCGGGAGGAAGGTAATCGTGATGCTCAAAAAGTCATTGATGAAGTTTTTGAAGTTAGACATCAGATGTGGCGGGGTATTGGGGAAATTCCTGATAGCGGCTATGCCGTTCGTGAGAAATATGCAGCGTTTGATGCTACAAAAAAATTTAGTGTCACGATTGAAGAGGCACCTGAAAACCCAGACTGTATTTCAGGTCAGGTTATGAAGGGAATCAAAAAGCCTTTTGAGTGCTCTCAATTTGGTAAAGCGTGTAAACCTACAAATCCACTTGGTGCGCCCATGGTCAGTAGTGAAGGGGCTTGTGCTGCCTATTATCACTTTTCCGGACTAGTTGAAGCTTAATCGAAACCAAATGCCGGAGAACAACAAAATACGCGTGCAGCTGCAATGCCCCATGCCTAAACTTGACTTTGATGTCATCACTTTAGGGCATGGAAGTGGCGGAGTACTAACCAACAGACTTTTAGATAGTGGTGTTTTTGATCTGCTGAAAAACGATATCCTCGACGAACGCCATGATGGTGCATTTTTAGAGTTGCATGGCAAAACGGCTTTTTCTACAGATAGCTTTTTAGTGTCTCCCATATTTTTCCCCGGGGGAAATATTGGAGAGTTGGCCGTAAACGGAACGGTCAATGATCTGGCAATGTGCGGGGCTACGCCCAAATATCTCTCGTTAAGTTTTATCATTGAGGAAGGACTTCCAGTAAAAGAATTTTGGGATATTCTGGTAGCCATCAAATTCGCTTGTGAAAAAGCAGGCGTGCAAATCGTTACTGGCGATACTAAAGTGGTTGAAAAGGGTAAGGGCGACAAAATTTTCGTGAACACTTCAGGTGTCGGACCTATTCATCCCAAAGCAAATATCCGCGTAAAAAATATATCCGTAGGAGACAAAATAATTATTAGTGGAAATGTTGCATCTCACGGAATGGCTATCATGTCGGTTCGTGAAGGTTTAGAATTCGGCTCTGAAATCAAGAGTGATACCACCAATCTAAATCATACCATACTACGATTGATTGAGCTGTTTGGAGAAAGTATTCATTTATTGACTGACCCGACACGGGGTGGTGTTGCAACAGTATTGAAAGAAATTGCACAATCTTCTGAAATAGGTATCGACTTGTTTCAAAGAGATTTTCCTATGGATGAACAGGTGGCAAGTGCCTGCGAATTATTAGGCTTGGACCCTTTATACGTAGCAAACGAAGGACTCTTTATTGCTTTCGTATCTGAGTCTGTAGCAGATGCCGTTTTGACTGCTTTGCAAGAAGATGAGAATGGTCAAAATGCTCGTATTATAGGAAGCGTCGTTGCGGAACATCCCAAACAAGTCATTATGGAAAGTGCAATAGGAGGTAAGAGGGTTATAAGTATGCTTCCCGGAGAACAATTGCCTAGAATTTGTTAATATGAATTTTGAAACGCTAGGCAAACATGTTACCGATTCTTATGTTTTTAAAGGTTCCGAGGAAATGCCATTCTTGGCTCCAAGAGGAGTTTTTACTATGGAGAATAAACTCTTTGTTTCCGATACGGGGCGTAATCGCATTTTTATCTGGAATGAAATTCCCAAGACAGAATATCAAGAACCCGATATTGTTTTGGGTCAGGTCGATGCCACAGAAACGGGTCGTAATGCGGGTGGAATTGCAACTGCAAGTACATTACATTATCCATCGGGAATATGGAGCAATGGCACTATCGTTATCGTTGCAGATGCTTGGAACCATCGCGTGCTTATTTGGCATTCGTTACCCACTCAAAATGGGCAGCCAGCGGATGTAGTGTTGGGGCAGCCCGATTTTGAATCAAATCAACCCAACGTTTCGGGTATTGGAAACGACCCTTCTGCACAAACCTTAAACTGGCCGTACGGAGTTTTCTCAGATGGAGAAAGCCTTTGGATAGCAGATACAGGGAATCGGAGGATATTGTTCTATGACGGGATTCCAATGACCAATTTTGCTCCGGCGGATGAAGTCATAGGAAAACCGGATTTCACGAACAGGGATTATGAAAATCATGAACCCATTTGGCCCTATTCCGTTAAGGTAAATGCCAAAAGACAAATGGTCGTAGCCGACACTCAATTCTACCGTTCATTAGTTTGGAATGATGCTGACAAAGCATTTTCAAAACCAGCGGATAGTATTATTGGACAAGCCGATTTTGATGCTTGTGGACAAAATCAGTTTGGCTTGTTTCCCTCTTCAAAATCGTTAAACTGGATATATGATGCTTGTTTCTATAAAGACGGGATACTAGTAAATGATACTGGGAATAGTAGAGTATTATGGTTTGATAAAATCCCAACGAAAAACAATCCCGAAGCAACAGCGGTCATTGGGAAACGAGATTTTAAAACAGGAAGCGAAAATAAAGAAACCTTGATGGGAACTTCAAGCTCCTTGTATTGGCCTTTTTCAATAACTACAAAAGAAAATAAACTAATCATTGCCGATACTGGAAATCATCGGGTAGTGATAACGGATTTAAAGCTCTAAAGACTAAGATACAGCCAGTAAACACCTATAGCAATTGCGAAAACTCCTCCCGATAAGCGCACCATTTTAAAAAGAGATTTACTGTTTTGTTTTTTGGAGTACCTCGCTAATTGTCCAAGTAAGAATGTATAAATCGTCATAACCAATAGTGTTCCTAATCCGAAGCCAATGATGTATTGAATACTATCAAATTTATTTTCAAATCCCAATACCGGAAGGAGTAAAACAAAATGTGCTATTCCTGCGAGTCCATGTAAAACCCCAATCCCAAAAGAAGTCCATTGATTTTGCTTAACCTTTTTGCTATGAGCGTGACCATGGTTTAGCATGTTTTTGTCATGCTCATGTTCGTGTATATGAATATAGGGCTCTTCCGCATTGTGCACATGCGGATGTTTGTGGTTTTTTCTTTTGCCGAAAATACTGTATAATGCCCAGAGTCCCACGACAATTAAAACGGCGCCAACTAGCTGTTCACTATGTTCCGATATTTTCTCTATTGGAATGTATTGCCGAAATAGGAGAAAAAGCAACCCTATCAAAAGCATTCCGGTCAGATGTCCAAAACCCCAGAACAAACCTATTTTCCAGACTTTTCGTCTCGTTTCAATCGCCAAAGGGGTAACCGCAGCCAAATGGTCTGGTCCTGAAACCACATGTAATATTGAAGCTGCAATACCGGCAAGTAAAGGAAAGCTCATCATTCGATTTACAAAAGAACAATGTAGTGAAATTTCTTGTCAAAATTGTTTCTGATACGCTTTTCAATTCGCTCTACGTTGTTACAAAATATACATTTCATTATTTAGCTCTTTAAAGTGAAAATCCTAGGCCGTTATAAATCATAATTATGGTCCTATTAATCGGCCGTTTTTCGGTACAACCGAAATGCCCTAAAAAAATATCTTATCCTAGTTCCATTTATCGTTCTTTTTAGTAGTTTCGTTATATAACCTTTTACGGAACTAAAAATGGTAGTAGGATATGCCAGGGTATCGACACCCGAGCAAAAGCTTGAAGCACAGATCGATCTGTTAAAAAATGCTGGTTGTGAGAAAATTTATAAGGATATAGCAAGCGGTACCCGGGACGACAGAAAAGGATTGAACGAAATGCTGAGATATATGCGAAAGGGGGACACTATCCTTACCTATAAAAACGACAGGGTTTTCCGTTCGCTGAAAAATATGGTTGAACTTATTGATAGGTTCAATGAGGCAGGGGTACATTTCAAAAGCTTGAGCGAACCGGAATTCGACACCACATCGGCCAACGGTAAATTTTTATTACAGATTTTTGCGGCAGTTGCGGAATTCGAACGCAACCTTATCAGTGAACGCACAAAGGTGGGGCTTGATAATGCAAGAAAGCGGAACAAGTTGTTGGGCAGGCCCAAAGGGTCGAAGATTGAAACAATCGAAAAGTACCATTATGCCAAGCATCTGTACGGGAATCAAGGAGTATCGATTGATTTGGCCTGCAAACGGGCAAAAATCGGTAAGACCTCTTTTTATAGAGTAGAAAAAGAACTTTCGTCAAAATCAAGTAGTTAATCTCAGACAAGGCTATGTCTTACCTCACATCACTTAGCATAACTACAGAAAGAACCCATCCGTTTCCCTATGATGTCAGTGCAATAAAGTTTGCAAAGGACGTTGATGTATCCGCACCTGTTACCTTTATTATAGGTGATAACGGTACCGGAAAGTCCACATTGCTCGAAACATTGGCACTTCGTTTACAATTACCACATATGGATGGATTTGGGTATGGTAAAAATTGTTTCAAGGCAGCCCGTTCGTTGACGCCATATCTGCATTTAGATTGGAAAATTGAAAAACCCAGAGGATTTTTCTTCAGGGCAGAGGACTTTGGTGACCTCTTGAACAGTATCGACAGAGAGGATGCCAGGCTCCATGAATCCTTCAAGGATATTTATGGAGAAGTTCCAGACCATATCATCCAAGAAATGAAGGACAACCAAAACTATCAGATTTATCGAATGCGATTGAACTATGGTCAGGATCTACAAGGTTTTTCTCATGGGGAGGCCTACCTGAAGATAATGGACGATACTATAAATGGAAACGGGATATTTCTATTGGATGAACCGGAGGCCGCTTTGTCACCATCCAAACAGTTGTCCTTGCTTTATTTTATCCAAGAACATCTTAAATCCCATATGTCCCAATTCATTATAGCTACACATTCACCTATGCTTATGGCATATCCCGGAGCCAATATATATGAGGTGACCGACAAAGGAATGAACAAAGTATCTTTGGAGGAGACAGAACATTACACTATTACAAGGTCGTTCCTGCAAAGTCCAGAAAGCTATTTGAGGTTTTTCAAGTAGAAAGTCCGGTATTATAATATGCGGTGCCGTCAAAAAATGGATACCACCATTTATCCCTTGTATTGGTTTCTCCTATGTTTTTTCCAGTTCCTGGTACGTTTTGAATACTTCGAGTTGGTCGTTTCAATCCCGTGGGGAAAACAGTAACAACAGCCACCCATCTTAAGATAGTTGTCAATCCTTGATAAACGAACATTGGATATTTTCTTTGGAAAATCAATATGTCCTTCAGGGGTAAGTCCAAAAGCCCTTTCAAATCGTTTCGTATATTTCACGATTTCAATGTTTTAAGTGAATACTTAAAACATTGAGCCTTTTAGGAATTTGGAAAGAAACATAATCGGTTGATTTCCGTAAAGATAGTCCATAAAACAGTTTGGGCACAAGTTATATTCAAAAGCTATGAAATGGTAGTGTAATCCCGAAACAAACGAATGTTCTTAAGCATTTGCAGAATAGTAGTTTGGTTAATCCAATTGGACTTTTGGCCAACTTTTGAGATGTAACCATTGTATAAGAAGTGCCAGTGTTTTCAGTACCTGTGAGCTAAGTTGTCGTTTTATGCAGCTATGAGGTCACTAGGCCATATTATTGTAGATGCCAATCACCCCTTAGCTGGTGAAGACCTAACTTTTGAGTTGGAGTTATTGGAGATAAAATAATTGATTATTTACCCAAGAATATAAAAACCGCCCTACTCGGGCGGTTTTTTTGTGCTCAGAATTCATTGCATTCATGTGAAATATATGTATAAATTAAACTCGATGCCGACACATGATGAATCTATGAATAGGTAATAATTAATTGACTGACAGTAGTTTAATGTCAAAAATAAGTACGGACCCACCTGGAATACCGTTATAATCATAGCTACCGTATCCTAAATGTGAGGGTATGAATAAAGTGCCATTTCCGCCTTCTTTAAAATAAGGGATACCCTCTGTCCAGCCCTTGATTACCCGATTGAGTCCAATGGTAATCCCATCTTCTGGACTTTGGTCGAATACCGTTCCATTTAAATAATAGCCCTTATAGGCAACGGTTACATTGGAAGTTGCAGTGGGTTGTGCGCCATCACCGGGGTTTTCAATTGTATAATAAAGCCCCGATGCTGTTTTTTCAGCTTCTAGATCATTGGCCGTTAAATAGTCTGTAATTTGTTTGTCATTTAAGGCTGTATAATCTACGGGGTCAATATAAACTTCATTACCGGAATCTAGATTACATGAAGTAATCAGCACTAAAAGTAAAAGGTAAGTAATGTTTTTCATTTTGGATTTTTAAGCTAATATAGTTCGTGTTTTAAATAGTAATTCGTTAATAGATAAGATTAACAGTTTGATGAAACGTTGCGTATAACCCTTTAATAATTTGCAAAAGAATTATTTGTTCTCTGTTTTAGAGAGTTTAATAGGTAGGCAATGAGTATGAAGAAAACCTACGCTTTAAATATTCTATTTTACATAATATAAATTATAGTACAAATATGTCTATATCGTAAAACGGCGCATGCTTGCATTTGATATAATATCAGATATATGATTATCAAAATTTTGATGGGAACAATACGTTTTCTTAGTTTTAGGTACCGAACCAGACAGAGTAAAACCAAATACAAATGTTTTATACTTATCTTTTTTTTCTACTTGTATTTGTTGTTTTTCTTCGCCCCATTTCAACCCTTGTCCATGAATTAGGTCATGGAATTCCCGCACTTCTTTTAACAAATGGTAAGGTTACATTATATCTAGGTTCTTATGGTAACCCAAAGAACGGTTTTAGAGTTCAAATGTGGAGATTGGAATTGTTTTTTAGAAAAAATCCCTTCCATTGGAAGCTCGGTTTGTGTAAAATGCATGATGAAAGAGTTTCCATCAACAATCAAATTTTCATAACTCTTATGGGGCCAATTATGTCGTTAGTCCTTGCCGGTGTTATAACATATCTTGTATTTTTCTCAGATATAAATGAAGATTGGAAAGTCATTTTATTTTTCTTTGGGATATCAACATACTTCGATTTTTTCGCTAACCTAATTCCAAGAAAAGAACCGATTAATTTACACGATGGGACTTCTACCTTTAATGACGGTCAAAATATTCTTAACCTCATTAAATTAAAGAACTTGCCACCTGAATATTTAGAAGGAGTAGAAAAGCTTAATAAAAAAGAATTCAAAGAGGCTGGTAAAGTTTTTTGTGGAATTTTACAATCTGGCCATAAACAAGATTTTATTTATCGGCTCACTATTTCTTCTTTTTTAAACGCCTATGATTATAAAAAGGCAAATGTTGTCAATAAGGAGTTTGAAGAAAAAAAGAACCGAAAAAACTTCGATTCTAATGATTATAATAGCTCAGGTTTAATAAAATCTTACTTAAAAGATTTTTCTCACGGGATACAAGATTATGAGAAATCTTTAGAATTGAATCCCAACAACTCCTATACACTCAATAATAGAGGTTACACCTTCAATTTGATGAAAGAATACGAAAAGGCAATAATTGACTTTGATAAAGCAATTGAATTAGAGCCTGAACATGCTTATCCTTACAACAATCGAGGACTTGCAAAAATAAAACTTGGGCAAACCGAAGAGGGTCTTAAGGATATACAAAAGTCGATGGAATTGGACGAAGACAATTCATATGCTCATATGAACATTGGCATCTATTACTATGATTCTGGAGACTATGCCAAGGCCTTAGAAAAGTTTGAATTAGCATATAAACTGGATGCCAACACATATGAAATCAAAAATAGAATTGCTGAAGCCAAGAGTAAGTTGAAGTAATCCGAGCCATTCCACACACATTATACTCCCCTCCTACTGTCGAGTCGCATAATAAGTGTTTATTCATTGCTTGTTATTTGTTTTTTTAAAGGTATTCGTGAACCTTAAATGAAGTTTGGCTACCGCCTAACCTTATTCTTCGGTTTCATTACCTTTTGAGAAGGGGGTTTTAGAAGAAAAATTTAAAGAAAATTTAGTGCCAATAAGTACTCCGGTGCATTATACAAATACATCACTTGGGTAATCGATTCTTTATGGTCCCAATTTGCCCCATATGGTTGGCCGAATGTTCCATGACATGGTACCAGATATAATGGTAGTTCAATCCCTCCTCTATATTCGAGGCGAACCAGGCATCATCCTTGGTTTTGAGTAAGGTCAACGTTTTTTTACGGACGGCATCCCATAAATCCAAATAGTACCCAATAGGCTCACCTTTGAGCATACTATTTACCTTTGCATTCAATTCCCCCGCAACACCAACGCTTGCAAGCTCATCTTCTGTCCATTCCCTGTCCTCCAAGGTAGCTACCTGATAATAGGATTCTGTGGATACCAAATGCATAATTAAGGCCCCTATACTATTCGGATTGGAATCATATAAAAAATCGGTTTGTGATTGGTCCAAATCTTTAACTTGTTCGGTAATACGGTCTTTTAAGTCTTCCAACATATAGACCATGCTACCAATGTTTGGCGAGTAGCCTTCAACCGACTTTAATTCCCCTTGTGCGTTCAACAACACCATCGGTAATAATAAAAGTAAAAGGCTGATTCTGGTTTTCAAGGGTTTCATAGTGTCATTTTCGAATTAGTAAATGGATATGGATCACTTTTTAAACGTACTATTTCTGGTCATACAGAAAAAACATGGTAGAAGGTAATCGATTACCTACCAATATCCATGATTATCAATCCTTTTGACACGGTTTTAACACAGTATGGTCGCTTCTATACTATCGCGCTACATAGAAATGCTACTCCCCTCCTATCCTTCAGCTTACCTTGACTCCACTTGGTATAGGTCGCTCAGGGGGAGGTTTTAATTTATCCGAAGAATGCGCTAAAGCGATTCCGCGCTAAAGGTATCGCCTTGGGAAATATCCCCGGTTTCATACCCTTTTTTAAACCAGCGCATACGTTGTTCAGAAGTGCCATGTGTGAAGGAATCGGGTACTACCCTACCTGAAGATTGCTTTTGTAGGCGGTCGTCCCCAATGGCATTCGCGGCGTTCAAGGCTTCTTGGAGATCACCGCTCTCCATCAGCTGTTTGGAACGATTGGCCCACACCCCGGCCAGAAAATCGGCCTGTAGCTCTAGGCGTACGGAATATTTATTGAACTCGGTCTTACTTAATTGACCTCTGAGCCTATCGATTTTATCGGTAATTCCCATTAAATTTTGAATGTGGTGCCCTACTTCGTGGGCAATGACGTAAGCTTGTGCAAAATCGCCAGGAGCGTTCAACTGGCGTTCCATTTCCTCAAAAAAACTAAGGTCCAGGTATAGCTTTTCATCCCCGGGACAATAAAACGGACCGGTGGCACTGGATGCGGAACCACAGGCGGAGGATACATATCCTGAAAATAACACCAATGTTGGTTCGCGGTAATTTTCCAAGGTGTTGTTCCAAACATCTTCGGTGCTCGCCAAGACAACGGCACTAAAGTCGGCCAGTTTATTTTCTTCGGGAGTTCCTTCATAATTTCCTGAAGGAGCGGATTGCGTTACCCCGCCGCTAAGTAAATTACTGATCAGGGTCAATGGATTATTTCCGGTAACAAATGAAAATACAAGGAACAGACCTACAATGATCAAACCCACTTTGGAAAAGAGCAGTCTAATGATCGGACCGAGTAAATTCGGACTAAATCCGCCAAAACCCCTTTCGGAACTGGACCGACCTCTTCGGTCATCGACATTTGAACTTTGACGCCTACCTTGCCATTTCATACTGTTGATTTTTAAATAATTAAATCAAATATAATGCATATGGCCGTTATTCAATGAGGGAAATTAACCTAAGGAAAGATTTTTTTGCCCTAAAAAATTGATTGAAGATAAAAGCTTCTATTGCTGGTTTTCTAATATCTTAAGTATAGCGTAAACCAAATTCAGGGTACTTTTGGACGCTTCCAGTTGGTTTAAAGTGCCTGTAATATAAGTGTCCAATTGAGGGCAATACCATAAAAACGATGCAGTACTACCGGTATGCCCCATTACTTCCAAGTTTGTGTCATCATCAAAAAGTGTTTTGAAAGATACCTTTCGTATCCCATACCCGTATTCCATGCCTACCGTTTCATATACCCATTGTTGCATCGTGTGGCGTGTATTCTTCTTTACCAGTTTATTGGTGTTGTAGGCTTCAAGAAAGGTAATCAGGTCTTGGGTTGTGGATACCAAACCTCCCCCACCCCAATCGGCACTTAAACTTTTAATGGATGATACTTCCGTATCGCCGACATAAAATTTGGCCATGGGGCGTTCATTCTTCAGCGATAATGATTTTAAATTGATATAGGAAGACTCCATCCCCAAAGGCTGAAAAATATGCTGTTTAAAAAACTCATCCAAGGAAAGGCCGCTTACCTTTTCGACCAGCAGTGCCAACAGCACATATTCCGTATCCGTATACTGATAGCCATCACCGGGAACAAAATGAGGTTTCATCTTTTCTTTGCTAAACCGAATCATCTCCTCGGGTGACCACGACTCATCCGTATCCATCAACAGTTGATTAATGATATTGGGACTACCATCTACGGTTTTGTCCGTAAAATAATCCGGCAGCCCCGATCTATGTTGTAAAAGATGGGCGATGGTAATGTCTTTTGAGTAGTCCTTTCCATCCAATACGTGCAGCTTTTCAATCAATGATTTTGGCAAAAATTGTGCAATCTTATCCTCAAAATTCACTTTCTTTTCATCCTTTAACATGCCTACGGCGGTAGCCGTGAGCATTTTGGTAATACTGGCCGTGTAAAATGGATTATTGATGGTTATGGCATGTTCCGAATTCACGGTACTTTCCGCCAACCGAACATCAATTCCTTTGGATTTGGAATAGACGTGCAGAAAAGCACTTTTGATAGGTTCCTTTTCCAATTCGGTCGCAAATAATTCCGCAATCTTTTGAGTTGCGGTCTGCTGACCAAAAGTACATATGGAAACAAAAAGTACTATGGTTCGTATTACCTTATTCTTCATTGTATTGCTTTCGTTATGTAAGATACTTCATTTAAAATAGTCCCTTGTTAGAACCAACTGAACCCTAGCCCGATGTTAAGGCTTACTGCGTCCCTATGCGCATCTCCGGCTAAAAATGCCCTGCCCATTACCAGCTTGGACTGCACGTTCAGCGCAAAATTATTCTTTTTGTAGATTTCATAACCCGTGCTGGCCATTACGGCACATCCAAAATTCCAATCATCATTTTCGTTGTCCTTAATGTCATAGAGTGCCGGTGAATCTATGGCCAAACCTATACCTCCATGAATCCACCAACGGTCATTTGCCCAATATTGTAGGGACGGTATAAAGCCTCCAAAATGTCTGTCATTGTCCTGAAATTCGTATATGTTTCCCGGTAAAGAGACCGTAATGGCGAGATTATCGTTCAACATGTGGCCGAACTTTAAATCTGGAAAAACGAACGTTCCCTGAGCTTTGTCAAACGTTTGATTACCAGCACTATCCTCTATGCCGATAATGCCCCCACCTACTTGGAATTCGATGAAGAGACCATCCCTCTGTGTTGTTGTTTCTGAATGTGCGTTTTGTGCATAGGTTACACTTGATACGAATGCAAAGGCTACACAAGCCATTTTTAATACGATTTGTTTTTTGATTGTTTTACTCATGCCTTTGTTATTTAATTTTAATAGGTATTCGTGAATCTTTGATTTCATGATTGTTCGTTTTTTGATTGTTTTAAATTGATGTTACAAAGTTGGGGTACCTATTCAAGAAAATCGTATTGAATTATAATTTGAAACCTAACTATTCTTTTTACTTTGGATTGATTACTTGTTGGCCTTCGCCAAAACATGGTATATCAAGTTTTGCATTTCTACCGATTTGTACATCGGTATTTGATGTCCCACATTTTTCAGCCGAAACAGTTGCTTTTTGGGTGCTTCTAGTTTTTTATAAAATTTTTGTGTGAGTTCAAAACCGGTGGTTAGATCGTCCTCCCCTATGAATACATACACTGGGATTTTAAAAAGGGTTAGATGCTTTAATGCGTTAATGCTATACAGTTCTTTATAAAGGGCCATCCATTGTGCCTCCCATTCCTTAAAGAATTTCATGTATTGAACAAATTCATTTTCTGAAATGGGAGTTCCCTTGTAATCACTGATCCATTTAAATTGAACGGCCATATCCTCGACGTTTTCATAAGGTATATGTACAGCTTTAAGTTGCCTAACGGCTTCCTTATTGTTCCGTGCCCTGTAGTGCTTTATCAGTTTGGCTTGGGTCGCATCTTGACTTTTTTGATTATCTATTACGGGACTAATGGCCACCAATGAGGCTATTTTATTTGGATATTTTGATGTCAAATGGAACCCTAAAACGGTTCCCCAAGAATTGGCTGCCACTATCATTTTGTCTTTTTGAAACGCTTCCAATAGATATTCCAAGATGTCCTCGGCATCTTGTTTCATAACCGAAAGGGTGGGCGATATTAAATTACCGAGCGATGATTTTCCTGACCCTCTTTGGTCCCAATGGACCACCAAGAAATGTTCTTCCAGAATATGGGTGATTTGTTCCCTGTGGGATGAGCTCGCCGCTCCGGGTCCACCATGTAGATACAGCAGAAGGGGATTGCTTTTATTCCCTTTGATACTGATGAATTGCTTACTGCCCCCAATTTTCACAAATTGGGTAGTATCCACACGTGTTGAATCCAGCCTAGGACTCTGCGCGAATAAAGTAGAGGATAGCGCAATACAAATTACTGTTAATAGATATTTCATGAGGTTGTAGCTAAAAAAAAGGTTGTTAAATCACTATAATCCAAAGTCTTACTTGATGTCCCATAGAGGACTGTATCACTTTAGGATTATCTTTAAAATTTGATTCCAACGTATAGATTCGGTTCAAAAAGGAAATAGGATTTCCATCGATTGTCCAATTGTTTAAAGGCGTCCGGGGTATTGGTATCGAACATCCAATTTTGAAAATGGACTTGGGGCTCAATAAAAATGCGCTTCTTTTTTCCGAAAGCAATATGATAACCCAAATGGTAAGACGTGTAGAGTTTGAATCCATTGGCTATTTTTTCATTGTTGAGGTCTAGATAGGTTTTGTATTGCGGTAAAACTTCTACCGTAGCGAACAATCCTTTCCAAAGCATGCGTTGGTATGAAATTCCAATACCCGTTTCACGTAGGTAGCCGGGATAGAATTCACTTTCTGAATCTATTTTGTCTTTAAGGCCATCCCACCACTGTATGCCCATGGGCTGAAACAATCTCCAAGTGGCGAATTTTACACCGATGATGTTTTTGGAATCCAATTCGCGCTTCACATGAAGCTCAATATGTTGTGTATTGGTTCTTTCGCCTCCTTTACCAATATTACCTAGGATGATGGCAGGAAAGCTCACCCTGTACTTATAATCGGAATCATTACTCAATATAGATTCCTTGTTACTTTGAGCAAAAACACTTAACGTGCAAAGTGTTAGACCGATGATGAATAGTTTTTTCATTGTAATGTATTTTTAATTTTCGTTTTTGATTTGTAATGAATTGATGAGGCAAAGAAACTGTACACAGGAAGGCGTATCGTCCTGAATTATGATTCCAAACCTTTTTGTTTCCCCTACTATTTCTAGGTTTTTGTATAGGGGAAATACAAGATTATAGGGACAAAAAAAGGCTTAACATTTTCAGTGTTAAGCCCTCTGTAACATACTATGTAGGTTTTTAAAACAACGCTTCAGGATTACTTGTAAGTTTCCCTAGATTTTGGGTGATTTTTTCTATATCCCAATCCCACCATAGTAGTTCCAACAATCTGGAAATGGTAGCTTCGGAGAAGCGTTTTTTAATTGGTTTTGCAGGATTACCACCCACAATGGTGTAAGGTTCCACATTTTTTGTAACCACCGCCTTTGTGGCAATAATGGCACCATCTCCTATGTGTACTCCCGGCATAATCGTTGCCCCGTGACCTATCCAAACATCATTGCCGATAATGGTATCCCCTTTTGTAGGATAGCTTTTACCCTCCATGGCGTTTTGCCAGGCACCTCCAAATATGGCAAAGGGATAGGCCGTTGCGGCTTCGGTGAGATGATTGCCACCGTTCATAATAAAGGTAGCACCGGAGGCAATCATACAGAACTTCCCAATGATGAGCTTGTCCCCAATAAAATCAAAATGGTATTTGACGTTTTTTTCAAAGTTGGCAACATCTTCAAAATCATCGTAATAGGTATAATCCCCAACAATGATATTCGGATTTGTAACGATGTTTTTCAGAAAACAAAGCGTATCGTAGTTTGATAAGGGGAAGCGGGTATTTGGGTCCGGAGCTTTCATGGATTACGTTTGGACAGGTTAAACAGACTTAGCGCTAGAATAAGCGTAAGCAAGGCTTGCGCTTTTTCAAAAATACTTTCCGCCAGTACATTCCCAAGGGTATTGAGCACAAAATATACGGAAAACACCAATAACCATCTATTTAGGGCTTTCTCTTGCCATTTGTTGGGAATTACTTTGGTTTTCATTAAAATCAAACTGCCTAAAAACAGGAGGACCAAAAGTGCTACCCATTCTAAAATTAGGATCGTTTTGGGTTCCACTATTTTTCCTCCCCAAACCACATGGGATGGGATGAATTGCAATAAAATCAGTGTATGAAATAGAACGTAGGCCATTACAATACCCAGCGCAATTCTTCCAAAAACGTTTATTTTTTTCATTTTGGTTCTATACTGTTTTGAACTACTTCCTTATAAAAATCCTCCAAATGATGGGTCCCAAAACAGGGGGCAATACAATCCTCTGCCATTAAGGTGAGAAAAAATTCGATGGGTCCATAGGTTTTGACACTGGTAAAAGTTCGCAAAAACCAAACGGTCAGTTTTCTGGACCAATCCGGCAAATGCACAATTTTAATGGGCTTGTTCAAGGTTTTTAGCGCGAGTTCACTTATCTCATTCAAGCTTAAAACATCCGGACCTCCAATGGTCAATTCTTTGTTGCCCTCATCCAAAGTATCTAAAATGGCCCTTGCTAGGTCATCGCCATGGATAGGATTGAATTTTTGATGGCCAGAACCAAACAAATAAACACGTCCCGATTTCGCCATTTCCAAAAAATCCTTCATATCCGAGAAAAAACCATTCGGCCGTACGATGGTATAATGCAATCCAGAAGCTTTCAAAGCATCCACAAACTTTTCCTTGGCTTCAAAGATTTTTAGATTGCGGTGTTTGTCCCCGTTAATGGCGGACACATACACAAAGTGCTTTACATCCGCCTTTTTAGCTTCCTCCAATAAATTCATATTGGCCTGATAATCTACATCCATGTAGGTAAGACCATCTTTTTGCCTGGTGATGCCCACTGTGGAAATTACGGTGTCAATGCCCTTACAGATATCCCGTAAGGTTTCAGGTTGTGTTACTTGGGCCTGTTTTATTTCCAAATAATTCTCATGGTCATTTTGCAAGCTATTGGGATTGCGCACAATGGCTACGACCTGATTTTTCCTTTCGATGAGGACTTTCAATAAGAAACCACCCAAATAGCCTGTAGCGCCTGCCAATAATACGTTGGTATGTTTCATCACTAATAAAAATTTAATGGTTTTTCAGTCCAGTTTTCTTTTAAAAATATATCGGGTTATAAAAATCCCATTATCGTCATTTTCGCCTGCGTCACTTTCCACGGCACTGGTTACGAACACCAAATCCCAACCTTCTGTAAGCATGTCCGTCAGTTTTGATGAAATCAAGGCATCGTTCGCTACAATATTTTGAAAGCGTATGCCGCCCAAATTGTAAAAGTTCAACAGTTTCGTTTCTTCAAAATTTTTGACCCTAATGTCCTTTCTCTTGGAGGTATTCCGGGAATTGTCGTCTTCCGTTTGCTCAGAAGTGAACTCTTTGTAGTCCCTTTCATCGTTAGATGAAAGCATACGTGATCGGCCCAATCCGCTTGAAACAATAGATTCTACACTTGTTATAACCTTAACTTCATAGTCTTGCTGACTAAAAACAGGATTTGTACAAAATGTGTAAAAGGCAAATAATACTACTAATTTTTTCATGTCTCTATAATTGAAATATTTTTAATTAAACTCCTTGGTCAATAGGTGTTCGATAATGGTGTTGCGTTGTGTTCCCGTATCGTCTTGCTGATTGCTTAACAGTACGATCGTGGCATCATATTCCGGTATAAAACCTATCATACTCCAATAGCCATTAATATCGCCACCGTGCCAGTACATCGTGGTATTGCCCTCTTGTGTGGTAAACCATCCCAAGCCAAAATCCACATAGCCACTTGGAACATCTTTGGCAAATATTTCCGACTTTTCAGCTTCGGTAAACCAATCCGTTTTTACGGCATTTGTCCAGGTTTCCATATCGCTTGGCGTACTACTGAAATCGCCTGCCCCAAAAGGAATTTCCATAGGATACGAACTGTTAGGGCTTCCATTCAAATAGCCCTGTGCGTGGGTATCGCTGTCAATCTCATCCGTCCCTTTGTAGGATTCTGACATTCCCAACGGATTGAAAATTTTCTGCTGCACATATTCGTGATAGGGCATTCCCGATACCTGCTCCACCAACAAGGCTGCAATGAGGTAGTTTGAGTTGCAATACTCTTTGTTGGACCCTGGTGTAAAATCGAGTCCATTTTCAAGTATCAATTCCTTGATAAGCTCATAAATAGTCCCTTCATCCAAGGTTTCCCCTTGTTCGTAAGCGCCTTCAGCCAGTAATTGAAACTCTGGTACACCCGATTGATGGGATAGTAACTTTGCAATGGTAATTTGTTCACCATTCGGGAATTCGGTATCAAATTCATCCAAGGTTTGATCAAAGCTTTGGATCAACCCATCACGTTTTAATTGCACGACCGCCGCTGCAGTAAGTGTTTTGGTGACCGAACCTATTCGGTACCCTAGGTTATCCCCTTGGGGCAATTCCGTGTCTTGATTGGCCCATCCAAAACCCTGGCGTACCAAATCCTTCCCGTTTTTGGTGACAATGGCATAGCCTTGAAACCCGATATCGGTGAGGACAGTTTCAATGGTGGTGTCGTTGGGATTGGGTGAAGGGGTGTCGTCTTCCTTAGAGCAAGATGTAAAAAGCCCTAAAAGGGATACCATGAAAACGATTAAGCGTTTGTGTAAAGTTGTCATAATTGTTCGTTTTTTGATTTATAATTTTGATGCAAAGATTGACTGTAAGTACACATCAATCGTTCTGAATTATAATCTGAAACGAACTAAGGAAGATGAATCATGAATTGGACTTCATCCAAGCCCTAGGGGTTATCCCCTCTATTTTTTTAAAGTAGGTATTGAACACACTTTTGGAATTAAAACCGCTGTCATAGGCCAATCCAAGAATGGTCAAATGCGAGTTTTTGGGGTCCAGGGCAATGGATTTAAAGCGTTTTAGGCGGTATGAATTCACAAAATCATTAAAATTTAGATCAAAGGCGGTATTGATCAGGTAGGATATTTTATTGGTGTTGAACCCTAGGACATCGGCCACGAATTTTAAACTCAATTGCGGATTCAGAAAAGGTTCCTCTTCCTCAAAATAGGTAAGCAGCTCCTCTTTTAAGGCCTCTATTTGGGAAGCATCTAAAATAGTAGGTGTTGTTTTTTCTTCCTCTTCCACGGGGGATGTAATATCCGAAAGGCACAGGTTGGAATGGTGCAAATCCGAAAAACCATCCATCCCGTGTAAGGGTTTCAAAAAAGGTTCTTGCCTGTAATTGATGATTTGGCCACGCCTGCGTTCGATCATTTCCTGCAAACGGGATAAACCTAACGCTTTATGGTTGGAATTACTCAAAATATAAAGGTCGTAGGGAACAAGCATGGTTTCGTTGCTTTCACTAGCTGTCCATTGTGATACGATTTCATCAGGGACTTCAACAGGCTTTTCATTGATAAGTCGGAATAACCATTTTTTCTCTTCGACTAGTGGCGTGTCCTTTATAAATTCTTCAAATTGCTGTTTTTGGTTGAGCCATATCAAACAAAAACACTTTAAATGATGCGCTAGGGCCAATTCCGGATTAAGGGTTAGGGCATAGTTTACACTTTCCAAGGCTTTATCAAATTGACCTTGATAGTAGCATATATGAGCAAAAGTGTAATGATTGTTTGCCGAAAGTGGGTCTAGATCCAAAAGTTTGTTGGCATATACTAAGGCCTCGTCAAAAAAGCCAAGGGCAATGAACAGTTCCGCCATAGCTTCCAACCCATCGATGTGATTCGGATTAATGGCCAAGACTTTATTGATATGGATGTACGCATTTTTGAAATCCCATTCTCCCCAAAAAAACTTACCCACAAAGGAATGTGGGTATTCGGGTAAGGAGGTGTCTATTTCTTTGGCGATCAAAAGATTGCCAATGGCCAAATCCATAGCTTCTTGGTAGGGCATATACCCCCACATGGCCAATAAGCCGTAGCATTGCAAATTGGCATAATAGGCTTTCGCATAATTTTTATCCAAGGTAATGGCCTGATCATAATAGGTTATGGCTTCGTTAAGGCTTTTTGGTGTCCATTTTAATTGCAGTGAACGCCCTTTTAAGAACAATTGATAGGCATCCACATTGTTGGTGGGTTGCTTTATTAAATGGTCTTGCACCTCAAAATGCCCAAAATTGTTTCGGACTTCATCCGCAATGGCCAGGCTAATCTCATCTTCCAGATCAAAAATATCCGTTAATTCCCTGTCGAACCTTTTGGACCAATAATGCGTCCCATCCGCAACATCTATTAACTGTGCCGTTATCCTAACCCGTTCCCGGGATTTTTTAATACTTCCCTCAAGCACCGTGTTGACACCCAATTGCCCACCAATTTCCCGAATATCAATATCCTTTCCCTTAAAGGCAAAGGAAGAGGTCCGCGCAATTACCTTAAGCTCGTTGATTTTTGTGAGTGCATTGATGATTTCCTCGGTAATCCCATCACAGAAATAGTCATTGTCAATATCATTGCTCATATTGACAAAAGGAAGTACGGCTATCGATTTTTGGGTCATCAAAGGAAAAATTGACGGACGTAAAAATAAAAAATATAAACTTTAAAAGGTTAACAATGTATTAACCTTATCACATGTACTACCCTCCCACCTTTGGCTTACCCTAGCGTAACCCATTTTCATTAACTTCCAGTACAATGTAAGGGTGCTTACCGTGACACCCACTGCCCCCCAAAATATTTGTTAAAACCACCCAAGACCCCACACAACAAACCGAATTACAGAGCGTTATAGCTATTGCTTCTTATGCCATTTTTTAAATTTTCAGGTTCTAGGGCACACTTGGGAATCTGAGTAGAAAATGGGTGAGCAAGCCAATTCCCCAACAGAAGTTCAAAAAAAAAGCTATGAAGTATACCTATTTAGTTTTGGCAATGATGCTTATCGTCGTGGCGAGCTGTTCAAAATCGGACGACGGGCCTATTGAGAAACCCGACCCAACCATGTATTTTCCCCCGATTGGAAGCGATACCTGGGAAAGCATTAGCCCAAATAGTTTAGGTTGGAATGTGGACAATATAGAGGCCTTGAACGATTTTCTAAGTCAAAACAATTCCAAATCCTTTATGATCCTTGTCAATGGTAGGATCGTTATGGAAGAATATTATAATGGACATACGGCACAAGAACCTTGGGAATGGAACAGCGCTGGAAAAACCTTGGTGTCCGCAACCACGGGTATTGCGCAGCAAAACGGTCTGGTGGATATTGAAAACAAGGTGTCCGACTATCTAGGGACCGACTGGACCAATATGGACTTGGAAAAGGAAAACCTGATTACGGTGAGGAATCTGCTGACGATGACCTCGGGAATCGATGATACCAAACAATTGGTCATAAAATCGAACCTTACCTATGTCGCCGATGCCGGTACCCGATGGGCCTACGGCAACGTTTTTCAAAAATTGATGGATGTGGTTGCCGCATCCAGTTCGACCGATTTTGAAAGCTACTTCAATGCCAACCTCAAATCAAAGATCGGGATGGATGGCTATTGGAACGAAGGAACCATCTTTACCATCTTTCATAGCACGACCCGAAGCATGGCCCGGTTTGGACTGCTAGGGCTCAACAAAGGTACCTGGGACGGAGAACAGATTATCGATGAATCTTTCTTTACCGAATGTGTGACTACCTCACAAAGTATCAATCCCTCCTACGGATATCTTTGGTGGTTAAATGGAAAATCGCAGTTTATGGTACCCAGTGAACAAACCGTGTATCCAGGTTCCTTAGTCCCAAATGCCCCTGCCGATATGGTGGCGGCCATGGGCGCCAAGGATCAACGTATCTATGTGGTTCCCAGCAAAAACATGGTGGTCATACGCATGGGGGATGCTTCGGACCCACAAAATCCCAATTTTGCGGTATCCGGTTTTGACAATACCCTGTGGGAAAAAATAAATGCAGTTATTAACTAGGATCCCCCCTACTCCATCATAAAATCGAATTAGACGCTTTTTAAAAAAATAGGTAAACAGGTTACACCGATAAAATAAAAACGATGAAAACAAGTAAATATCTCGCTACGACCCTTGTACTATTGACAACCTTTTTTGCTTTAGCACAGAATGGCAAGGAAACCGTTCAGGACCACCTACAAATAAAGGTTGGGAACGCGCAATTGGAACGTGACACCAAAGAACTGGAAGCTTTCAAGGAGGAGGTTTCGCAATTTCAAACGGCACTTGAAAATAACGATACCAAACTGGCCGATCGGTATCGGCAAGGAATTCTTAAAGCCATAGAACGGGAGATTCAACAGGCCGAAGGAAAAGTGGCCAGGGCCAAACGGGAAGTGGTGCAAAGTTCCGTGGAAAAAGGAACCAACCGAAGGGAAAAAAGAAGGAACCGCAGAGGTTACGAGGGTACACAGGACGATAGAAGGGATATGCGCCGCGACCGAAGGAATACCCGTGATGACCGTCGTGATAAACGGGACGATGTAGCCGACCGTGCCGAATTGGAAGCCCGATTGGAAAACCAAAAGGCCCTATACGAAAACGCAAAAGCCGATGAAACGCTTGGAAACGGAATTCTTGAAAAGTTTATTGCCACCATGAACAATGACCTGTTGGAGACACAAGAAGAAATCAGGGAGGATAAAGGTGAATTACGGGAAGACCGTCGCGAACGCAGGGACGACCGTAGGGAGCGAAAGGAAAACAGATTAAACGGGTAATCCTTTAAGGTAAGACCTACTTAATAATACAACCGAAAATCCAACAGCTTACAGATATTGTAATGCCGTTGGTGCAATTCCTCTACCACATCGAACATATTGTCGTCTTCCTTGAACAGGTTAAAGAAGGCCTTGTCCAAGTCGGAGCTGCTGATGCCTTCATAGGCATGGCCGTAGCCCGAAATGGCTTTGGCATTGGTGATATCCAAAAAATATTGGGATTCTTCCTCGTCTAGGTCCAGCACTTTGGCATTGGAAAAATGCAGGATCTTTCCTTTTAATCGGCCTTCAAAGAGTTCCGCAATTTCCTGTAAACTATAGTAGTAGTCGTTCAGGCAAATACTATTGGCCTCCCCCGTCATCACCAAGTAGATGATCTCATAGTCCTTAAAATGATGGTCGTCCAAAACCAAGGCATTCAAACTGGCTTCCAGCCCTTCAATGGTATCGCAGGTTTGATAGATGCTGGCCACCCCATACTGCATGGCCAAATGTTCCAAGTTCTTTTGAACTTCGGTAACCGCTTCGGTTTCAATATCATCGACGGCTTCCAAACAGTAAATAAACCGTTCAGTATCGTTGGTAGGTATTTGGGGCAATTGTCGTCTTTTTGCTAACAAGTTTCAGAGTTTTTGCCAATGTACTAAATCAGCATAACAATAGGACCATTGCTAAGATTTCTTTAACCTTGAAAGACCCTTCGACTGCGCTCAGGGAGACAGGTATTTGAAATTGAGCCCTAGAATTGAAGGTGATTTTTGAATGCTTCCCCGACTTATTTATACTTCGATTCCCAAAGCGTTTTCATCTCCCCCACGCGTGTATGCAATTGGGCAGCGGCTTCTTGGGTTTTGGCGGTTGGTTGGGCATCGGTTTTTTGCAAGACGTTGAGCAAAAAGAGCAATTTGGATTGCAGTCCGACTAGCGTTTCGTCCTCCAGCTCCGACATATAAATACTTCCATAAATCAAATCGCCATCCTCCGGGGCGCCATCCCCTCGAAAGGCTAACATTTTTTCCTTCTTTCTACCTTTTGCCGAGCTGGCATCAATAGCTTCCCGAATCTCCTGCAATCTCCCATAATCGGTATAGGTTTGCAGGGACAGGTCGGTTTGTAGGGCAAGGGCTTCTTCGCTCATTTCGGAACGTGGATCCAGTTTTACCGTGATGTTTTTTTCCAAAATTTCCCCATCGACCTTCAATTGCACTTTATACGTTCCCGGAGATACAAAAGGTCCTTCGGGTCCGCTAGGCGTATTGTACTGTACGGCCGCAATGGCAAAAGCGCGATTGGCCCCCTGCGGTTCCTTATACCGTAGATTCCAAACGAATCGGTGGTGGCCGGGTTCGCCGGACAAGCCTTTGAACGGACGTATCCAATACGTGGGATGCTGCATTTGGGTCGTATCCAAGACTTCCGCCCTATCGTCACCGGAAAAGCTGTTGACCAACCCGCCTTCCGAATCCAATATGTTGAGTTCTACCTTTTGGGCATCGGCTCCTAGATAATAGTCGATCAAGGCACCATCCGGCGGATTCTCTCCCGTAGGTTCTTCCGGGGGCAAAGGCGTGTCGCTAAACATATTGAACCGTACTCGGTAGGCATCGCTGGGCGAAAATAAATAGGCGTTTTGGTCGGATAGACTGGCCAATTCCCGCAGCAGACTTACATCGTCCAAAATCCAAATGGAGCGACCGTGCGTCCCGATGACCAGATCATTTTCGTGTACCACCAAATCCCGAATGGAAGATGCGGGCATGTTCATGCGAAGGGATTGCCAAGTAGCCCCATCATCGGCCGAAAAATAGACCTCACGCTCCGTTCCGGCATACAGCAATCCTTTTTGTTTTGGGTCTTCACGCACCACGTTTACCGGTCCGGAGGGATTCATCCCGTTAACGACTTCCTCCCAGGTTTTCCCAAAGTCGTGGGTTTTGTAAATATGGGGTTGCATATCATCCTTCCGTATGGCATTCACCGCCACATAGGCCGTTCCGGCATCAAAATGACCGGCATCGATCTGTGAAATTTTATCCCAGGAGGTAATCGAGGTCGGTGTTACGTTGGTCCAGGTGTTGCCCCCATCCCGGGTCACCTGAATGAGGCCATCGTCCGTACCCGCCCAAATAATGTCTTTGTCCAAGGGCGAAGGTCCAATAGCGTAGACAATGGCGCGTTGCGGCATATTTTCCATGGCATCGGTTTTGTAATCGCCTACACTGGCCGGCACTTCGGGTCGGGCTCGGGTAAGGTCGCCACTGATCTGTTCCCAATGCTGTCCTCCATCATGGGTTTTCCAAATCACATTCGTACCGAATAATAACATACTATCATTGGCTGGATGAAATAACAGGGGCATCGTACGCAGGTATCGAAAATCCCGGGAACGCAGCACTTCGGGACCCACATATTGCGATTGTCCTGTTTTCTTGTTGAACTTTATGACGCGTCCGCCATAAACGATGTTGTTGTCCAGTGGGTCCGGAGCGACATAGGCATATTCGTCGGCACCCACGCCCATAAATTCTCGAAACGAAATCTGTCCCCCATTGCTCCTGCTGGCAATGCCAATGGCCCCACTTTCCTGTTGGCCACCGTACACCCAATACGGAAATTGGTTGTCCGTGGTCACATGATACAATTGTGACGTGGGCTGGTTGTACCAAGAGCTCCACGTGTCCCCACCATTTACCGTGATTACGGCACCCTGATCGGCGGCAAAAAGCATGATTTCCGGGTGCAGGGGATTGATCCATATCCTGTGGTAGTCGTCCCCGCCCGGTGCGCCTTTGATGGAGGTCCACGTTTTACCGCCGTCCTTGGATTTATATGAGGCTACATTCCCCACAAAAACTACATTTTCGTCCTTGGGATGCACCTTGATTTCGGCAAAGTCACTGCCCCGGCCCCATAATCGGTTTTCCGTGGTGACCAGGCTCCAGCTTTCGCCGGCATCCGCACTGGTATAGACTCCGCCCTTTTCCCGGGCATCGACCGTGGCATACATCCGTTTGGAATTGCTGGCCGATAGCGCCACCCCTACCCTGCCCAAACCCTCTTCCGCCCCGGGGAGTCCGTTGGTTAGTTGTCGCCAGGTGTCCCCGCCATCCGTGGATTTGTAGAGTCCGCTGTGGGGGCCGGAGAATTTGGCGTTCTCCCAAGGTCCTTCCTGATGTTCCCACATCGCGGCGAACAGGATGTTAGGATTATTAGGATCTAGCTCCACTTGGATCGCCCCGGTATTGGGGTTGCTATACAAGGTCTTTTTCCATGTTTTTCCGCCATCGGTGGATTTAAAAATGCCCCGCATTTCATTGGCCCCATACGGATGGCCCAAACCGGCGACGTACACGATATCCGGATTGGTAGGGTGTACGATGACCCGACTCACTTGTTGGATATCTTCCAGCCCGATATGTTCCCAGCTTTTACCGCCATTGGTGGATTTGAACATCCCATCACCCACGGCAAGGTCCGGCCGGTGCAACCCTTCGCCGGTACCGACATATATCACATTGGGGTCCGAGGGCGAAACCGCCAAATCCCCCACGGAACCTGTGGGCACGTCATCAAAAATAGGGTTCCAGGTACGGCCATAATCATCCGTTTTCCATACTCCGCCATTGTTTACCCCAATAAAGAATACATTGGGTTGGGAAGGCACGCCCACCGCCCCTACGGTCCGACCCCCACGGAAGGGCCCGATCATCCTGTATTCCAGATCTTGGTAATAGGATGGATCTACTTGGGCCAGGGACGAAATAGCTACCAAAAGGCAAAGGATGCAAAGAGCGGTTTTTAGGTTGGTGGTTTTCATGGTGGTGGGTTTTAAATTATGTGTTTAAAAAATAACTATCCATACTTCTCGCTATAACTCAATTTTAAAATATGATTTTTCTCCAATTCCTTTTGAAAATTTAGCAATATCCCAATTTGAAGGTTTTGAATACCAACAATGTGAAATTTTAAAAGCGGCGCTAATGGCTGCGCATGCTACAGTATGTCTCTTCGAACCTGTTAGTGCGAGTTCAAAGTTGAAATTCTGATCTATATAGTGTAATTGATATTGTTCTGTCAGAAAAGCAAGCATGGCATCTAAATCGTTCGATTCAAAACCATAGCACTCCGCATTAGAATAAGCATTAGAAATAACTTCAGAAGCTAATCTGGCTAATTGCCCTCTCATACTGTCAACCTGGGGAAATACAATTCTTATCATGTCAAATTCCCTTTTTTCTAAAATCTTGAATAATCTTTCGTACTTAGAATTTGAGAACCCTATTAATACATTTCTTTTAGACTCATCAGTGTCAGACATTAATAAATCATATATCTCGTATGGCCCCTTCTCACCTTTTATAACATTCTTCGTTATAATATCCAATTTGCTATAATTATCTTCTGATTCAATTTTCTTAAGCGAAGTATCTATCTCATCATTTAAAGGATAGTAAACACTAGCTTGAACATGACTTAACCAAAGTTTTCCATTTGATTTAAGAGTATTTCTGACAATATTGAAAATTAAAGATTTAGATAAACCTGTTATATCACATAATACATTTCCAGAACTTACATCAAAACTTGTTTTAACTACTTCGTAATTAATTATTTCATAAGTTAATTTTTCATCCTCAACAAGTTTTATAATTTCATTTGTATTTCCAACTTCTTTATACTTAACCAGCAAAACCTTCTGGGGTTTAAGCTTTATAAGCTCCCTAATAGATTCCAGCGTTCTATCCTCAAACCCTAGCCCAGCAATTAAATAATCAAATTTAATTGATTCTAAATCTTCAAATAAAATCTCTGTACTTTTCGGTTTTTTACTTAAAACAAGGTTTTCAACAGTTTTCGAATCATAGTATCTAATTTTTTCAAACTCTTCAAAATTTAGAGAACCTTGAACTCCTTCATTTATTGAATCAACCTTTTCAAACTTCTTGGTTTCTAACATCGCCGTGTCATCAAGGTCATCGCCTTCATCAACATTTGAGCTAGTTCCTCCAACATTTTTCATTAGAATTTCTTTGCCCTCAGAAGGATTGTTAAGCCAGTTTTCTAATTGTTCACCCGAAAGTTCAAACCGATCACCTTGCGTTAATCCAATTAAGTTTGATATACCATATAATTTTCTATATGTAAGCTTAAATTGGTTTATGGGATTAGTATCGTTGCCTAGTGTTCTAGGAGCATTAGCTCCACCAGAATAAACGAAAATTCCAGCATCTAGTAGCCGTCTTATTTTTTCATACTGTTCTTCTGTATTACCCGTTGTAATTCTAACATAAATTGAGTAATACTGTCTTAATCTCGAGCTACCATCCTTATTTGATTGCATTAACAATTCATGGGATGCTTTTGCAAAAGACAATGCAAAATCTTTATAATCACTTCCTCTCCTATTAACTTCATGAAGCCTTACACTACATAAATCTTGAAAACATTCGTTCTGTTTTTCGGGCGGAATCGGTTTAACATTATCATAGTGCTTTATAATCATGTCATAAAGATTTATTATATCCCCGATATCACCTACACAAACTCCTGCCAATGCAGAAATTCCATGATAAATTTTCTTTCTTGCCGTTTTATTAACACCCCTGGTAGCAATACTCTTCGCAATAGAAGCTAATGTAGTATCTCCTAAAACTTCAATTGGAGATACGGATGGATGCTTTGCGTTTCCAAAGGCCCTTCTGTTCAAAATATCTGCGACGAAATGTTTACCTCCATTCTTTTTTCTGTTTCTTATCTTCTCGTTAACTGCCGATCCCAAATCAAAAGTGTCAAAATCTCTGCCTTTTTTTGCCTTTTCCACTTTACCGGGTGAATAAAGCAACAGTTCAACTGTTTGAACTTCACTTGTAATTTTAAATGCGCACTCTTCACTTTGAAAGATTAAAGAGGAAAGTAAATTTTTGATATTCTCTTTTCCAAGATATCTAGTGGAAACATCATCCAACAGAAACAAAATATAATGATTAGTCCATAATGATGAACTCTTTCTTATTGCTTGAGCTAAAGCAGGAAAAGCATTGGAAGGGTTGGCAGTGACAACATAATTGGATTCTCCTCTATTCAAAGAATAAATCATACTTAATAAGCGCTGTTCAAGTTGTCTTTCACTTGTAACTTCTTTAAGAAATTCACTATTTGAAACATGTTGATTGTAAACTTCTATAAAGGTTTCGAAATAGTCATTTCTAACCTTATCTTCTGAAATGTGATTAAGATGCCTTATTGCTTTTATTGCTTCAATACCGTACCTTATGAAAAGTCGTGAAAATGGCTCATGTAAGGCCTCATCTGCTTCCTTACCAATCTCATCTAATAGTTTGTTGCATGATACATATATGCCTATATAATTTTCTTCACGAAGCTTGTTTAATTGTTCAACTTTATTTCCAGAAAATTTTAATTTGGCAGCAGTTGCTCTTGCATGAAATTGCAAAGCTCTTAACATCATTGTCTTTCCACAACCTCTCATTCCAGTTATTACCAATGGCCCATGTCCACAGATTCGCGTTAACCATTGATCTTCTGGGTCAACCAATAATGAAGGAACAAACCAAGGATCAAGAGTCTGTGCATTATACGTGTCATTAAAGTTTAGTAATTTCAATGGCTCTTCCCAAGGCTGTGTTTGCTGATTAAAACAATTTCTTATATCCTCTATTATTTCATCAAAATTGGGTGCTCTGGTGTGCTCTACAGCAGGGAAAAGAAGTTTCGCCCTATCTTCCAATAAACTAGCAAGCCTATAATCTTGATCAGAAACATTATCCGGATCATCCAAAAGTTTTTCACTTAACTTAATTAAATACCCAGCAACCCAGTGTACATCTCCTTGTCTATCAGGTGAATCTCCGGCTTTATTAATCGAAGTAAGAGAACCAATATCAATAGCTATTGCTCTTGTAGTACTATGGATTTCCCCCGCTCTTCTATTCTCAGGAGTTAATTCTTCAATTATTATATTTTCTGGATGAAGATCATTGTGATTTTTTCTCTTACTTCTCAACACATCTAATATCCTGAATAAGTCCATTGATATCTGAGTAATCTTAATTGAACTTATGGGTTTCGCACTTTCAAGTATTTTTATTAAAAGTTTTCCTGGTACATAGTTTAATACTTGAACGTAGCACTCTACTTCTTCTCCATTTCCAAAAATTACTTTATGTTCCTCTGCACCCGTAATTCCTACTATATATTGGCTGCCCTTTGCTAATTCTGCATGGTCTTTAGATTCCGCATAGAAATCTTTATTATGTAATTCATAAATGCTTTTCGGAATAAGTTTAAGAACAAACTCCGTTCCCAATACTTCATCAATCACTTTGTATGTTGCGCCATAAAAACCTCTGGAAATTGGAGCTTCTATTTTATATTTCCCAACTGTAGCAGGTGGCGAGTATAAGGGGAAACCATATTCAAATTGACAATTCGGACATTTATGATCTAATTCTCTTGTATCATCATGACCCTTTTCTGGGCAATTAAAGCAGCAATATTTAGGCATATGATAGAATTTTATATGAAGCGGTTTGTTTTGGCGTACAATTAATACTAAAGCATGCTCTTAGCTCATTTTCGAATTCCTTTTTGAATTCTCCTTCTGCTCTGTATGTTAAAATAGATTCATTTTTTACTATGTAATCATTTGAGTTTCTTAAGAGGATTACTCCACAAGGGTCAGGAAATAAAGAATCTGTATGAAATTCGTTCTGGTATTTTACTATTGTATCTCTCAACATTTTCATGTCGATTTTTAGGAATCCATTACCACTACTTTTGATAATATTATAATGTTGTTTTTGTATGTCTTTTGCTTTTTTATTGAATTTCTCTATTGAACTTCCTTGATCTTCAAGGTTCTTACCAAAATTTCGATAAAGATTTTCCGTAGTAATTTGTTTATCCTTTATAGCTTCTCTTGGAGGGACATTTAGTGCCATACCAATGCAATTATTAAGATGTCTCTTTAAAAGGTAATTCATATTGTTCTCGAAAATCATCAGTAAGGCTAGTAAGGATTCGCCTCTTCCTATATAAGATTGTTGTTCAATGCTAAAATCATTTAAAAAACATTTTGCATTTATTCCTACATCCTTGGCAACAGCTATAAATCTGTTAGCATTTCTTTCCGCTACTTCAAATGAATGACCAAAATTTCCGTATTCTGCAACTCTAACATCTAAACCAGTATAATTGAGCCCTGCTGCAATTTTTTTAGAAAGGATACTTGCTATAACTAATGAGGGAATAGCTTTCGCTCCTACCTTTGATCGATAATCAAACAACCTAGCATCTAATGGAGCATACTTCTTGCTAACAATAAAATGACAATACCCTGAACTTTCTAGAATATTTGTAATTTGTTTACTATCAAAATGAATTTTATAATCTGGGATTTGATATAAGACATCAATTCCACCTGCTGGTCTTCCTTTAACCCCAAGTTTTGGAATTTGACAATTTAACTCCATTAAGACAAGCGGGCATATTAATGTACTCAATGACGAAGGGCCTCCTGTTGAGGGTATATCAGCAACAAATGAGTCTTTACATTTTAATTGGACTACTTCTCCTGATTCTCCAAGCTTCTTAGCTAAGTATGCTATGTTCTTATTAGATAAAGTATCTTGTATTGCTCTTTCAATCAGAGCCATCATATTTCCTTCGGAAGGGTTTTGAATAAACTGATCAATGATAATTTTATCCTCCATTATTTTGATAAAATGATTCTGCAATTGACTTTGCCAATAATGGAGGTACAGCATTGCCAATCATTCTAGCAATATCATTTTGACTATTTGAATAGAAATTATAATCCAATGGAAAAGATTGAAGTGTTGCTCCTTCCCTTAAAGAAATTGCCCTATTTTGTACCGGATGTCCGTAACGTCCATTTGAATAACTATTAAACCTTGTTGTAATTGTTGGTGCTGGTTTTGACCAAAACATTCTTCCATAGACATCGTAATGTCCTTTATGTTTTTTATAATTATCAGATAGTAGATTTTCTGGCCACTTTCTCCTATCCCCTCCATCCACTTCCGTAGTCCTTATGCGTAATAGATTTAATTCACTTAGTCTTGCAGAGCTATGTCTAAATTCTGTGCTGTCGATATGACCCGCGGATATTGGCGGGAATTTTTTTTCATCACCAATTGCCTCATAAACAGTCTTAATATTTCCTTCATTCGGTTTAGGTAATTCAATGCTTTTTCTTAATCTAGTTGCTACTAGAACATATCGTCGTCTATTTTGTGGAACACCATAATATTTTGAATTTAATACACCGTCCGAAAACACATAACCATTGTCTGTTAAGAATCTTTTGAATTTACCCAAGGGACTACTAGAGTTTTTATCCAAACCGGGAACATTTTCTACGAAAATATAACCTGGTCTAAAATAATCTACAAACTCTTGAAAATCCTCTAAGAGTAATCTTGTTTTTTGAGATTTGGTTTTATCTGTTTTAATATTTGAATAATATTGACAAGGACTACACCCAACAAATATTAGATTTCTTTGATTTCGCCTAATTCCAAAAAATTTACTAAGTTTTTGTTTTGACAATTTTGAAACATCTTCTAGCAAAAACTTAGCGTTGTTATTTTTTTCATAGGTTTCTTTACACCTTTTATCAATGTCAATTCCTCCAATAACATCTACACCAGCTTGTTTGAAACCACAAGTCACACCGCCCGCAGAGCAGAAAAAGTCAACAGCTTTTAAGGGTTTATTCTTTGGATTCAATTAAATGTAATTTTGTCCTAACGAAAATATAACAATATTTTAAGTCAAACGCGACAATTGAGATGTAATCCAATTAGTAAAAGATTACCTTCTTTATTATTCCTTTATCTATGCTTAAGTAAGTTTGAATTAATTGGAATCCAACAATCCCCTTTCCATCACCCTCAACCTTAACCCTAAAAACCATAAAGCGCGCTCCATAGCATTACCGTCAATCCGCTATCCTTTAGGATCAAGGAAATCCATCCGTAGCCCCTATATTGAAGGGAATCAAAAAAAGAATGCTATGAATTTAGAAAACAAAGTAATACTCGTTACCGGAGCCTCAAGCGGTATAGGCAAAGCGGCCGCCCACAAATTGGCCCAGCACGGCGCCAAAGTGGTCCTTATGGCCCGGAGCGAAGACGAACTCAAGGAATTGAAGTCCAACATAGAAGCCAAGGGCGGTACAGCCTTGGTCGTAGCCGGGGACGTCACCAAAATGGAAGATTTTGAAAAAGCGGTTTCCCAAGCCAAAGCGGAATATGGTACCGTAAACGCATTGATCAACAATGCCGGACTCATGCCCCTCTCCTTTGTAGAAAAATTAAAGACGGATGAATGGGAAAAAATGGTGGACGTGAACATTAAGGGCGTACTGAACGGTGTGGCCGCAGTACTACCGGAGCTAAAAGCCAATAAAGACGGGCATATCATCAATATTTCGTCCATGGCCGCACACCGGTACTTTCCGGGCGGAGCGGTGTATTGCGCCACTAAGGCTGCGGTAAAGATGTTCTCCGAAGGCTTGCGCCAAGAACTGGCCCCAAAATACGGCATCAACGTCACTTCCATAGAACCGGGTGCGGTTGCGACCAATCTTACGGATACCATTACCGATGAAGACATCATGGAGAAAATGAAGGAGATGCAGCAAATGGAAACTTTGGAAGCCGAGGATATTGCAGATGCCATTTACTACGCACTTTCCCAACCGGAGCGTGTAAACATCAACGATGTGTACCTGGTACCCAGCGAACAACAGTAATTCACTAAATGAATGTCCGGAATTCCTTCATAATTACAATTTGAATGTCAGGTCGAGCCGTCACATCGAGCCTTTCGCTTTGCTGCGCAAGGTACGTTCAAAGAAAACATGTTTTCTTTTCACCCAATGCTCAAGATAAACTAAAGTCGAGATGCGAGACCTCGATCCTTCATAATTACAACTTAAATGTCAGGTCGAGCGCAGTCGAGACCTCATTTTAAAGGTTTTAGGTTTAATAACCTCTCGACTGCGCTCGAGGAGACATTCGTTTATGACGGTTTACGGATATACAATTCACTAAAAAACAGAAAATAATGTCAACGACAACAACAGATAAAACGTTTAAAACAATCAATCCCGCAAACGGGAAACCCCTCACTACGCATACGCTAATGACGGATGAACAGGTGGAGGACACCATTCAAAAATCCCACGGAGCCTTTAAAAAATGGAAATTCAAATCCGTTGAGGAACGGGGCAAGGTGATTTCCGCCATTGGGGAAGAACTACAAAACTATAAAAAGGAACTGGCCGACATGATGACCTCCGAAATGGGAAAACTCCTGAAGCAAAGCGAACAGGAAATAGACCTATGCAGTGCCATTTGTAGCTTTTCCGCCAAAAATGCACCGGACGCACTCAAAAGCGAGGAACGCGAAATTTCCGATGGTGGCCGGGGCATCATCACCTACTCCCCTTTGGGCGTTATTTATGGGATTCAACCCTGGAACTATCCGGCCTATCAGGTCATTCGCTATACCATTGCCAATTTAATGGCCGGGAACAGTGTATTGCTAAAACATGCCGAAAATGTGACTGGAACGGCCAAACTCCTGAAATCGATATTCGATACGGCGGGATTGCCCGAGGGACTGTTCAGTGTATTGGTGATTACCCACGATCAATCGGACACGATTATAGAACACGAATTGGTCCGCGGCGTAACCTTGACGGGAAGTCCGGGAGCCGGAAAGAAAATAGGCGAAAAAGCCGGTGGTGAACTGAAGAAAATGGTGTTGGAGCTGGGTAGTAACGATGCCTACCTTATTTTGGATGATGCCGATATTGATTTGGCCGTGGAAAAATGTATCCAAGGACGTATCTATAACAACGGGGAAACCTGTATTGCCGCCAAACGCTTTATTGCGACCGAGGCGGTGTATGACGAGTTCCGCGAGAAGTTCGTAAAAGGTATGAAGGCCCTGAAATTAGGCGACCCAACCGATTCGGAAACGGATTTAGGTCCTATGGCGCGAAAGGATCTTCGGGAAAAACTGCACGAACAGGTACAGAAAAGTGTACAGCACGGCGCCGAAATCCTCTGTGGTGGGGTGATGCCCGGCGGCGAAGGCTATTATTATCCAGCGACCGTTTTGGTTCAGGTAAGCGAAGGTCAGCCCGCCTATGACGATGAGTTGTTCGGCCCGGTAGCTTCGTTGATGAAGGCCAAGAACGATGAGGATGCCATGCGCATTGCCAACGATAGCCGATTCGGACTCGGAGGCGGAATCTTCTCCAAAGATGTGGACAAGGCCGTGGAAATGGCCAGCAAATATTTTGATACCGGAATGGTATTTATCAACTCCTTTGGCTTGGCCGAATCTAATATGCCTTTCGGAGGGGTCAAAAATTCGGGTTACGGACGCGAGCATGGTGGATTCGGCATGAAGGAATTCGTAAATGCGAAGTCCATTATGATCGGTGAAGATTAGGGTACCGTATATGTAGTCCCTCGAAGTTGTTCAGACCCTTACTATGAGGCTGTCTAAAAAGTCATTTCTGCTGTCAATTCGAGCGCATCCGAGAATTATAATTTGTTGGTTATTAACGCATCTCGACTGCGCTCGATGTGACATTTGAATAGAATTGTGACTTTTTAGACAGCCCTTATTTTACAAACTAGGGATAACCGCCATTGCATCCATTCATGCGGAAGGAAGAAAAAAATGGCAAGGATTCATAAATTTATAAACATAAAGACAATACGAATGATACAAACGATACACTTAAAAAAGCGTCCGGTAGGGGCCCCTACCCTGGACAATTTTGAACTTACGGAATCCGAAAACAATTTAAACATCAAGGACGGCGAAGTGCTTTTGGAAACCAAATACCTTTCCGTGGACCCTTATTTACGGGGACGCATGAGCGATGCCAAATCCTATGTCCCGCCGTTTGAAGTGGGCAAACCTATCAATTCCGGCATCATTGCAGAGGTCATCGATTCCAAAAATGAAAACTTTAAAAAAGGTGATTTTGTGAGGGACCGATTGGATTGGAAAACGCTACAAGTTTCCGACGGAGAAAACCTGCAAAAAGTGAACCCGGACAAAGCGCCCTTAAGTGCCTATTTGGGTATTGTGGGCATGACGGGATTAACGGCCTATTTGGGCCTGCATGAAATCGGAAAACCGAAAAAAGGGGAAACCTTGATCGTATCCGGTGCCGCCGGTGCCGTGGGCAGTGTTGTGGGACAGATCGGTAAAATCTTGGGTCTTACGGTCATCGGCATTGCCGGTTCCGATGAAAAGGTGGAATTGTTGAAATCCGAATTCGGTTTTGACCGAGGCATCAATTATAAAACTACGGACGATATGAAAGCTGCCATTAAGGAGGCCGCACCCAATGGTGTAGATATCTATTTTGACAATGTGGGCGGGGAAATCTCCGATGCGGTGCTCTTCAGTATCAACAAGTTCGCCAGAACGATCAACTGCGGGGCGATATCGGTCTATAACAATACCGAAACACCGACCGGGGTGAGCGTACAGCCTTTTTTGATTAAGAACAGTGCCTTGATGCAAGGCTTTATCGTTTCCAATTACTCCGATAAATTCCCGGAGGCCATGGAGCAGTTATCCACATGGTTGGGCGAGGAAAAATTGACCTACCGGGAAACGATTGTGGAAGGATTTGAAAATACCCCACAGGCCTTTTTGGACATGATGGACGGCAAGAAAAAAGGGAAAATGATCGTAAAGGTTTAATTGCCTGTCCCCTGAGCGTAGTCGAAAGGGATAAGGAACAAAGTGTCTAAAATGTCCCCCCGAGCCTTTCGTTTTGCTGCGCAAGGTGCGTTCAAAGAAAACATATTTTCTTTTCACCCAATGCTCAAGGTAAACTAAAGTCGAGGTAAGCGAGGGGTCTCACATGTGTAAAACAATGGCATAAAGTGTCCCCTGAGCGTAGTCGAAGGGATTAGTAAAAAAGTATCTAAAATGTCCCCCCGAGCGCAGTCGAGGGGTCTCTCCTATCATTTTAAATACCTCTTCCACCCACGAGCAAACCAGGCGAAATGAAACAATTGAAAGCTGCTTAATTTTAGTCCTATTTGCTGCTAACAAGGACCAAACATCATCGATGTTAACTGTCGTATTTGGTTGAATACTATAAGCTAAAGCCTTCATTTTCTGATTTATACCCGGATTATATTTTGCTAATAACCATCGTTTCACAACATATAACCATGGGTTGGCAACATAATTTTTAAACTAAGGAATAATATCTTTTCTTTGAAAGAAAAATACTACCATTGTATTAACTTTTATAATGAAAAGAAAAGCCCTCTTTTTGGCATTGGTACACCTAATCTTATTCTTAGGACCTAAATTTTCATTTTCCCAATCCCCGTTGGATTCCTTAAATTTTATTCCTGTTAAGGCACCCCTATCCCAAAGTACAGTTACTGAGATATTTGAGGATAAACACGGTTTTTTGTGGGTGGGCACCCCTAAAGGAATCAATAGATACGATGGGACCGATTTTAAGGTCTTCGAGGAATCCCATGAGGGCACCTCAGGTTTGACCAATAGCTATATTGAATATATCTACGAAGACGCAAAAGGGGCACTATTAATCGGTACCAGTAGAGGGCTTAACCTTTACGACGAGAAGCTTGCCATAATTCGTCCCTATACATTCAAATCGGAGGGTGAGATCATTCAGAGTGAGCATATTTCGGTAATCAAAAACATCGATGAGTTTTTGTGGTTGGGAACAGCCGAGCATGGCTTATACCGTTACAACACCGAAACAGGAAAGACAGCGCGTTTAGAGTTTCCGATATCGGAGCAGGACAAACCGAATAATAATCGGATCATTGAACTCTTTCAATTATCCAGTAATAATTACTTTATCGTAACCGAAGGCAAAAGTTATATCATCGATGATCAATTGTCCATAAAAGACGAAATAAATAACGCACAATACACGAGTAGCGCTATTCAGGTAGATTCCTCGCAGTTTTTTTTGGGTACAAGGAATGGGGAACTGTTTGTTTATCACCTTGAGGATGATACGTTGACTGCCGAGAAGAAGTTTATAATCAGTCAAGGCCATGCCTTGATGGCCATGGAGCAAGATGATTGCGGAAATATATGGTTGGGGACAGAAAATGGCGGATTGTCCCTTTATGAACTGGCAAGCGGTCATGTATCCAATACCAAATCGGATTACAAAAGGTCAGGTTCAATCCCCAATAATTCCATCTGGTCCTTACATAAAACGAGGAATGGGGTGATGTATTTGGGCATTTATAAGAAAGGACTAAGTTTTTATGACCCGAACTACTTCAAGTTTCAAAAAATAGCAACAAACCGTTTTGATGAAAATTCACTGAGCAATAATATCGTTAATTCTTTTGCAGAGGACAAAAATGGGGGATTATGGATTGGAACAGATGGTGGGGGCCTAAACTATTGGAACAGGAAGACGAACCACTTTGAACATTTTTCCTTGGATAAGGGGAATTTGAATACCAACGTAGTTCTTGCGCTTGCTTTTGATCATGATAAATTATGGATCGGTTCATGGGGCTCTGGGCTTACCCTATTTGATACGGTTACAAAAGAGTACGAAGTTTGGGATACGACCAACTCTTTTATAGCTTCGGATGATGTCATGGGCCTTCTGAAGGATAGCAAGGGCAGGATTTGGATTGCCGCTTTTAGGGGAGGTCTTCAAATTTACTATCCGGAAACTGGGAAATTTGAAAATATTAAATTAGAATCTGAAATCTACAGTGATAAAGTTTCTACGGTCGCGCGTTTATTGGAGGATGACCAAGGAGCTATTTGGGTGGGCACTGAGACCATGGGAGTTTTCCGGTTAACTGAAAAGAATGGCACATGGTCTTATGACCAATATCACAGTTTAAGCGATACCAATTTCTTGAGCGATAATTTTGTGAATATGATCACCCAGGATGATTATCATAATATCTGGGTGGGTACACAGGCCGGTCTTAACAAATTTAATCCGGAGGATAACACCTTTAAAGCCATTACTAAAGACAACGGATTAATAAGTGATACCATAAGGGGGTTGGTACAGGATGAATATGGTTTTCTATGGATCAGTACGGATAAGGGTATTACCAGATATGATGAGGAGACCGGCGAGTTTTTGGATTACGATATGTATGATGGTCTGCAAGGCAATGAGTACAATTCTTCCTCTTTTTACAGGACTTCCAATTTTGATATTGTTTTTGGAGGCTCCAATGGGTTTAATATTTTCAATTCCAAACAAGCTGCAAAATTGACGGACGCTCCAGAAGTATTGCTGTCCGATCTTAAAATTTTCAATACCTCCGTCCGACCTAATGATTCTTTTGGCGTTTTACAGGAAGATATCAATCAAGTTGATTCCATAACCCTTAGCCATAAACACTCTGTTTTTAATATTGAATTTAAGGCATTGACCTTAAAAGCGGCAGAGAAAGTGCATTATGCCTATTATTTAGAGGGATTTGAGAATCAATGGAATTATGTAGGAAACAAAACATCGGCCACCTATACCAACTTGAATTCCGGGGACTATGTACTTCACGTTAAATCCACAAATTCAGATGGGGTTTGGAATGCTAATGAAAAGCTGCTTCACATACGCATTACCCCTCCCTTTTGGAAAACATGGTGGTTTGGATTGATCATAACCAGTTTTGTATTGGGGCTGGTATATCTGATTCACTACATACGCATCCGTAACCTGAAGGCGAATCAAGTCAATTTGGAGAGAAAGATTCATGAACGGACCAAGGAACTTCAAATTCAACAAAAAAAACTAATCAAAGCTGCCGACGAGTTATCCATACAAAATGAGGAAATTCAACGCTTTACCTACTCCGTTACCCACGATTTAAAAAGCCCATTAAGTAGTATAAAGGGAATTGCAAACCTTATTCCCATGGATTTAAATATGAAGGAACACCCTGAGATGGAAACATATCTGGAGATGATAAATACCTCCTGTGACGCGATGAGCAATTTAATAGGAGATTTGGGCAAAATGGCGAGAATTGGAAAAATAGAGAACCAAAATGAATTTTTGGATACCAACGAAATTATTGATTTGTCAAAGAATTTAGTAGGCGGAAAACTGGAGGTTAAACACATAAAATTGGAAGTTACCGAAAATCTGCCCAAAATTTATGGGGATAAAAACAGAATGATTCAGGTTTTTGGCAACCTATTGGATAATGCCGTAAAGTATATGGGAAATCAAAAGAACCCCCTAATCATTGTTAAAGCTGAAACAACCGAAGAAGAAGTCCAATTTCAGATTATAGATAACGGATCGGGAATGGATGAAAAATCCTTGAAAAAGTTATTTTCTCCATTTGAGCGATTTCACCCAAATATTCAGGGAAGCGGTCTGGGCTTGTATATGATCAAACAAATTGTAGCATCCCACGGCGGAGACATTAGGGCAGAATCCGAAGGAAAAGGAAAGGGAGCTTCTTTTTTTATAACACTACCAAGAGCCGAAATACGGGATAAAAATCAATACAAAAAAAAAATTCCAGATGAATTGGCTTCCATTTAGTTGTACTAATCAAGTGTCCCTTGTATTTTGTGATTCCTGAATAGTATCTAAGATTGATTCTGTTTCTTATCCTGTATTTTGGATAACTTTGCCAGCGAAGCGCAAACCAAGCAAAATGAAACCCTTGAAAATCCTAGTATCCTTTCTTTTTTTATGCGGTATAACGAATTCGGTCATTGGCCAGTTGGTCAATATCGAATCCAAGCGCATGCAAACGGATTCCACCCGATTTGCCCTAAAAAGTGATGTACTTTTCGATTACACGGATAACAATGGGGATTATATATTCCAAGTGGCTTCTAACCTTACCACACAGGTAAAATCCAAGGATTTAAAGAAAATTTACTTCTTCATCGGTAATTATAAACTCATCCGAAGTAAAGACCAGGATTTTCAGAATTCCTGGTTTTTCCATGTGCGGTACAATCAAAAACTGTCTAATTTATTTCGATTAGAGGCTTTTGTCCAAAACCAGAACAACACTTTATTGACCATTACGAGTCGGAATTTGGTCGGTGCCGGTATTCGGTTAAAGTTTTTATCCACCGAAAGAACAAAGGCCTATTTTGGGAATGCCTACATGTATGAAATTGAAGAAGTGGCTGAAACCGACCAGCGGTTTTTCAATCACAGAAACAGCAGTTATTTATCCGTAAACCAAGCGTTTAAAAATACCAAGTTGGATATAACCGGAACGGTATATTTTCAGCCTCTGTACGATGCCATCAGTAATCACCGAATTTTATGTCAGTTGAAAGCGGAGTTACCTATCACTAAGGTCATTAGCCTTTCTGCACTCTATAACTACTTCTACAGTAGCTTTTCTCCCATTCGAGAAAGTGACCGGTCTTCCAACCTCAGTTTCGGACTGACATTTACGATTTAAATCTATTGGGTTTTTTAGGCTTTTTCTGGCCAACTATTGGGAAAATACAATTGGCCTATCAGTTTGACTTGAAATGAACAGAAGTGCCGAATTAATGAATTTTGAACCTTTGGTACTATGATTACAAAACCGTTCCATTTTCCAACCAACGTTGCAAAAGGCTTTCATTATGGGAAATGGCCACAAGATGAAATTTTTTGAATTTTGTAAACACCCGTGATTCATTAAGTTTTTCCATACAGACAGAGACAGGTGAAAAATAGTTGGAATGAATTAAAAGTAATTCACCGTCCCTTTTTAAAAGATAGCCCACGTGGCCTTCATCAAAACCTATAAAATAGAGACCTTCGTGAGTCAAACGATCGATCTCGGCCAAGGCATTTTCCGGAGTTTCTTGTACAACACTTTTAATTTCAGACCCACAACTGATCATTTTTGCCTCATCTATGGGAGATTTTTGGGCCAAGGTATATCGATTTAGCTTTACACCCATATCACGTAAGGTGGTAGATATAAAATATCCACATGCTATTTTTCCTTGATTGGGAACTTCTGTATGACCCCCGTAACTCCAAGGCGTGCCATACCAGTGCGGAAGGATTTCATTAACCAACTGATCGGTAAATGCTTCTTTAATAATATCGATAGAAATGTTGCCCTTTTGAAAATCCTGTCTTAAACGATTACGTAATTTTGCCGCGCCTTCTTTTGCTGTAGCATAAGAAACCGAAATACTATCAGAATTAGAACCTGCGCCATTAAAAAAATCAAAATGATTTATCTTGGGCAAGGACATTTCAGTTACCATGGGATTTGATTCCCAATAATCTATTTTAGGCGGCATCTCAAAACTAACACCCAAAGAAATCAAAAAGGAAAAAAGTAACATAGCTATTATTCTTTGCTTTAGGGAAATGACCCTATTAGGAGTAACGCAAGATTTATTCAGTAATTACATAAAAAAACTTAAATATTGCTTTAAGTAGATCAAAATTCGTTAAACGGTTAGGTTAACAGCCCACCAAACTTCATAATCCCTGGGTACTAATGGTCTATAGCTTTGAAAACCTTGATCGGCAATGATCAGACCCGTAATCTCAAATTTCTCATTACGCACATATCTTATAAAAATAAAAGAATGTCCATAGGGGTCCAATTTTTTAACATCCGTACCCTGTACCACCTTTTCATAATCCTCTTTGAACCTCCAAACTTGTACAAGAGCCCCAGGTTTTAGTTTGCCCCCCCAGATACCCTTTGTATCTACCAAGGTACCCATTCCCGCATACGTAATGGCTCCAGCATCACCCTTGCCTCTATAGATTTCTGGAAGGCTTTTCCATCCCTGATTTTCGTCCGAGGCCGAAACATAGAGTAAATAAAATACCTGTTTGGGTGTGTAAAATTTCGACCCCATATCCTTTGGAAGATCTTGGTAGGGTAGATGCCCATATATTTGTCTGTATGCTTTTTCAAAACGGACTCTACTCACATCTAGGCAATGACCATCGGGATTTTTGTTTTTACTGTTCAAATAATTTTCCACAATTTTTTTGGCTACCGGACTACTCGAGGCAAGACTATTATCATCCATCAAGGTTTCCTGTATATCCATCTTTAAATCTACATTGTCCTCTTTCGGATTTGATTCAAGCTGTGTAAGCGAATCTATAGATTTAGTTACAGAAGAAGCTTTTACCTCGGTATATTCTAGGATATGATTGTGGTTATCCCTTCTATAATCAAGAGGATTGGAGCTTAAACCGCCTGTTCGTGAATCGGTAGACTTGGTAGATGTACATCCAAAAATACAAAGTCCGGTTACTACATAAAGTAAGGAGCAACTATAAAGTCTATTTAGCCTTATTTTTAACGACATTCATTCAAATCTGAAAAGAGCTCCCATATTCAATTGTAAATGTAATAATTCTTAAAAACACTTTCATACGGTTTTTATCCTGGTTTGTGGTAGGATCACACACATTTTGAGATTTAAAACCCATTCGTTCTAAAGCTCTCGTATTTTCATATCACGGAACCACGATTCAAAATACCAGTTTTGAAGGGCTATTTTTCCTTTGGTGGCCTTCCCAAAAGCGGGTCGGTCCTTAAAATTGGAGGCGGCAACAGTGTTTGCCCATTCTGGCGAATTTAAATCCGCTTGGGCGGTTAGTACACCATTTAAGTAGAACTTTATATTGCCATCTTGTTGTATGACTTTGGCCGTGTTCCACTGCCCATTGGGATTGGCCTCGACCGTATTCAATTGGGGGAAAAGTCCCCAAAGGCAACCGGGTCTTTTCAGGGGCGTGGCTGTATCCATATGTTCAGGGTCCAGAAGTTGGTATTCTGGTCCTGTCTCATAGGTGGCCCTAAATTCTGGGGATTCCTGAACGTTAATAAAAACCCCTCCATTTCCGCGAAGGCCCATTTGCCACTCAAACGTCAATTCGTAGTTCTCAAACTCGGTATCCGTCACCAAATCTCCAAAGACCATGCTTTCATCGGTAGCATTGCAGTAAATGCTTCCGTCCTTCACTTCCCATGCGGAATAGCGTGTAGAATCCGGATTGTTGAACAAATGCCAACCGTTCAGCGTTTCACCATCAAAAAGTAACCTCCACCCCTGCTCTTTTTCGATGTCCATCAATTGATTGTGCACCTTATTTTTGATAGCGAGCTCCTTGGAGCGTTCAATCTGGAATTTCTTTTTGTCTTGCTGCTTACAGGAAAATGCCAGTAATAGAAAAAAGCATATAAAACTTAAGGAAATACGTGTCATTTAAGCGGTCATTTGGTCATTAAAATTACTCTCTTACGTTCAGACACTTTGTACCGGATTAAAAGGTGCGCCAAACACAAAAGGCTTCTAAAGTAACTAAAATTATGTTATGGGCCCGTATAAAAATTTTGAGATGAACACTTGTAGACAATACTACTGAATACCGCATATCCACTCATGAATTCCTCCTATTTTAATGACTCTACGAAATCTTTGAAAAAGTAAACCACAGTTATGGCACTACTCACTGTCCTTTTGATGTACTTACCAACAATATTTTTGCTGTTCCTTTAACATTTAGGAATTTCAGGGTAGAAAGTATATGCGTGCGGAAAGTCATTTTTAAAAACAAACATAGCAACCAAATTGTCCGAAGACTTACTTTGTCCTTTGGATGCTTCCTATTGTTTATAAGTCATCTAATGGCCCAGATGACCTTTGCAGATAATTTCGACACTTCAGATTATGATAGGCAAGATGGTAATACCTATTGGGCAACCGATTGGATTGAATCAGACGACAGTAACCTAGGCCCTACTTCACAATATATACGTATACAAAGCCAACAACTCTATATGTATTATTTATGGACCGAAGATATTCGGAGAACGGCCAATCTTACAGGAGCTACTTCGGCAACACTGAGCTTTGATTACACTACCAATAATTTGGGAGGAACTAGACGACTCGGTGTTTATATTTCGAGTACGGGAGGTGCCCCGTACACCCAGATTGGAACGCTTTCGGGCAATGGTACATTTACCCAGGATATATCGGCCTATATTTCGGCCAATACCGTTATACGTTTTGCAAAATCAAATGCTAATTGGGATTCCAATCACAATGCCAGTATAGACAATGTTCTTATTAGCGCTGTGACACCAGTAGATACGGACGGTGACGGCATTGAGGATGTGGCAGATCTGGATAATGACAACGACGGAATTTTGGATTGGGATGAATGCACATTTGTGGCCACTACAACACAAAACTTCAATGCCAATGGCGGAACTTCGGTTACGAATACCTCAACCTCCGGACGGGGAGTTATGTATATTGATTTTATCTCGATTGACAATTCATTTAATCTAACCGTCAACGGAACTAATATTGCTGCCGAGTTTCAATTCCAACCCGGGGCACCCGGTAATTTTGCCCGGTTCAATACGGGATTCACCTATGGTGAAGGAGGCCTTCCTCAGCTTTGGTCTTTAACAGGAACTCTGGCCAATCCCGTGCTACGGGTCATCGTGGATGCCGATGGTCATTTAAAACTATTTGGGGCACAATCCTCTGGTGGTACCTTAGAGCCCTTAATATTGGACACACCTCCTGAAACAGTTCCTTGGAATCCTTCTGGAACGAATACGATTACAATTGGCCAGTTTGTGACAGGACCTACCAATATGAACGGTCAGATCAGGTTTAGTGGAGAATGCGATACGGATGGCGACGGTATTTTTAACCGATTTGATTTGGATAGTGATAATGACGGTATCTACGACGCCGTCGAAGCAGGGCACGGACAGGCAATCACAAACGGAGCGATTAATGGGGCCGTTGGTACTGACGGGGTTCCCAATTTGGTTCAGACCGACCCCAACGGAGGAAGCATCAATTATGCCTATACCGATAGTGATGGTGATGGCATATTGGACAGCATAGAATTGGATTCCGATAATGATGGTTGTAACGATGTTTTGGAAGCCGGATTTACGGATAACAATGCGGATGGGTTTTTAGGTCCTAATCCTGTTGCTACGGATGGCAATGGCGTGGTAACTTCTGGAACGGACGGTTATACCATTCCAGCCGAGGGCGATTTGGATTCCGTCTTTGATTATAGACAGGCCGGAGCACCACCCAGCATAAATACACAACCTGTAAATACCATTATATGCCCCGGTTGTAACGGTAGTTTATCGGTTACGGCCACAAATGCCAACCTTTATCAATGGCAAAGGTTCGTAGGAGGTTCTTGGGCAAATATTACCGATAATGCCATGTTCAGCGGAGCCAATACCGCAACTCTCAACATCAATAATCCCACTCCTTCGGAAAATGGGGAACAGTACCGAGTTGTCTTGACCAATATCGCCTATTCATGCGCACAAACCACAAGTGCCACAGCCAGCCTACAAATTCGGGTAAACACTATAGTTACCAATAGGCGTATTACCTATAGGGTACAAAAAAATTAATCAATTGAACAGGCATACTTACTAATTATCCTGCAACTTTTCTATAAAAAAGGACTAACGTACATTTTTTGGTCTATTGCGTTCCTTTAATTCACATCCATCGTCTATTTTTGCCCAAAAATTAATGTATGGCTTCAGGATTTTTTGCAGTATTGGATGACGTAGCTACCTTATTGGATGACGTAGCATCTATGAGTAAAATAGCGACCAAGAAAACTGCAGGGATTTTGGGGGACGATTTGGCCGTAAATGCGAAAAAGGCTTCCGGTTTTGTTTCAAAACGGGAGATACCCGTGCTTTGGGCCATTACCAAAGGGTCCCTTTTGAATAAGCTTATCATTTTACCTGTCGCCTTTTTATTAAGTGCCTTTTTACCGATAGCCGTTACAATAATCCTGATTCTTGGGGGACTTTATTTGGCCTATGAAGGTGCTGAAAAAATATATGAATTCTTTTTCCCCCATAAACATGATGCTCCCACCCTAAAAGAGGAAGCACCAAGTAAAAAGGATGTACTGGAACTGGAAAAAGAAAAGATAAAATCCGCCATTCTAACTGATTTTATTTTGTCCGTAGAGATTGTGATCATCGCCTTGGGAACGGTCATCAATGAGCCTTTAACTACACAAATCATTGTAGTTTCCGTTGTTGCTCTTTTAGCTACTGTGGGGGTTTACGGAATCGTAGCCTTGATCGTACGTATGGATGAGTTTGGAGTACGTCTTATCAATTTGAACGAGCAGGACAATAGTTTTTCCGATAAAGTAGGTCGGTTTTTTGTAAACGCCCTACCTGTAGTCATCAAGTCCCTTGCGGTTATTGGAACGATTGCCCTTTTATTGGTTTCCGGTGGAATTTTTGTGCATAACGTTCCTTTTCTTCACGATATACTTCCTGGGATTCCTTCAATACTTGTGGAATTTACTATCGGCCTAGTTGTTGGGTTTGTTGTTTTTCTGGTAGTGAAAGGAATACAGAAGCTATTTTAATCTGTTTGATACCATAACTCCTAATCCACTACCCTAAACTTTCCACTACTTGGAGTGCTCTATCAATTTCTTCTTTTGAATTATAGATATGGACGGAATGGCGAATCATTTTTTCACCGACCGACCTAGGTTGTAACCGTTCCCGTTCCCACATGGTCTTTTGTAAATCCGGCCCTGAAATGCCCGCAATTCCGTAGGTAGTGATACCTGCAGCCATTTCTTCGTTTGTCGAAGAATATATGGTTACATGGGACATTTGTTTTAATCCGTCACGCAAGTACATGCCCAATTCCTTGATACGCCCCAACCAATTTTCGGCACCTATGGTATTGAAGAAATCGACCGCAGCATCATAACCGGCCAAAAGTCCGGCATTACCCGTTCCGTTTTGCATCAATCGGAAACCATGGTCCTCTTGATTGTCCCAATTATAACTGGCAATGGTGGACCAAATATCTCCTGCCACCTCCTTGTTTATGTATAACAGCCCACTCCCTGCAGGTGCCAGAAGCCATTTATGCAAACTGGAATAATAGGCGTCGCAGCCAATGTCCTTTACATCCACAGGAATATGGCCAACACATTGGGCCCCATCCAAGACCGTAAAAATCCCTCTTTTTTTAGCCTCCTGACAAATTTCCTTAACTGGAAGTACGGTTCCATAACCCGAAACGATATGGGGAATGGCAATCACCTTGGTTTTAGGGGTGACCTCCTTAAAAATAGCTTCCACCACTTCTTGCGCGTCGTTAGCAGGTTCGGGCAAGGTGGCTTGTTTGTAGACACATCCCTTACGCTTTGCCAATAATTGCCACGCTCCGAAACCGCCTCCGTGTTCCTGATTGGTATTTAAAAGTTCATCCCCTTTTTTAAGGTCTAACCCCATACCCACGTAGTTCATGCCAAAGGTTGCATTTTGTGTCAGGGATATTTCCTTGAAATCACAATGGATAATCTTGGACAGTTTTGTTCTTAATTCCTCATAGGGAAAATAACCGGTTAGAAGCTCTGGTCCGGTATTGTTCTTGTAATCTATCGTGGCGGCCTCAACGTTATAATGAAGCATGTGATGCATCATTTTATCCAAAACGTATCCTGGCGTTGGCCCCATGGTACCATTGTTGAAATAGGTTTGCCCTTCTTTTAGTGGAAATTGTTTTCGAATGGATTTCCAATATGCCTCATCATAAATGTCCGTTCTAAGGGGTTCAAGAGACCATTCTTTTTGTGAATCAAAGGATAATAAAGGAGCCGATAGTACGGCCATAGCCCCTTGCTTGAGAAATTTTCTTCGATGCGACATAGTACTTTGGTTGGTTAGTTTTGGTATTTAATTACAGATCGACTTGGCGTTTGGTCTGATTGAATTGCTCCTGTAATTCCTTAAATCGCTCGATTTCTTCGTTACCGGGTTTCTTATCGGAACCGCCGATGATATTGGAGAGGTAGGAAATTTGCGCAACCATCATTTGCTGCGGATAGGCCCCTTCTTCATTTTTGATTGTCTTCAGCACACTTTCAAGCTTTTCTTTTTCTTCCTTGTTCTTGGTTTCCTTTATTTTCTTCTCCAAGTCCGACTGAAATTTTCTCGCCTCGGATAAAAGCTGATTGACCTTATTTTGAAGTGCCAATTGTTCTTTGATGGTTTCTAGAGAAACGCCCTCCTGTTCTAACCTTGGGTCCATCAGAATTTGAAAAGGCTGTTCCAAGGTTTTCCCATCAACGGTCAATTTAGCCGTATAAGATCCTGGGGGAACCATAGGACCGTTTTTGTAGCTACGGCTCTTGTTGCTGCTCCAAGCGCCTTTTTCCCGCAAGTCCCACTCAAAACGGTTGATGCCCTTTTTCGTTTCCAACTTGGTATCCAAATACTCAAATACCATACTGAGCCCCATGTCTTCCACCTGTTCTTTGGTCGATTTTAATTGTGTGGAATCGCTAACTATCTTGGCAACCGATTTCCCATCGGCATTCAATATCTCCAATGAAACACCACTTTTTAATTCCTTGGGCAAATAATAATCGATGCTCGCGCTGGTTGAAGGATAATTTGGAAAATCCCCAGAGCGCCAAGGCGTTCTATACCTATAGGTGTCTTCGGGTTTGAATAGTACTGGCTCATCGGCTAAAGCGGTTATTTTTGAATCCCTTAGGGCACTTATATCGTCCAAAATCCAGAATCCACGTCCCATTGTACTTAAAACCAAATCGCCCCGATTAAGGATAATATCCGTTATTGGGGTCACGGGTAAGTTTTGCTGAAACTTCTTCCAAGTTTCGCCGTCGTTGAAGGAAATGAACATGCCAAATTCGGTTCCAGCATACAGTAATCCTTCCGTTTTTGGATCCTCCCTGAGAACCCTTGCGGTATAGTCCGATGGTATTCCATTACTTTCCGTACTGATCAAGGTCCAATTTTTACCGTAATCATCGGTTTTATATATGTATGGCGTAGTATCACCCAATAGATGTCGGTCTACCGTAATATACGCTTTGGCCGGGTCAAATTGTGAAGGCTCTACGGATTCCACTCTACCTCCTTTAGGTAATTTTTTCGGGGTGACATTCGCCCATGTCTGTCCGCCATCTTGGGTAACAGAAATAACACCGTCATTGGATCCCGTCCAAATAAGGCCGGGTTTGATTTTTGATTCCCTTATGGAATAGAGTGTGCTATAATACTCTTCCCCCGTAATATCACGGGTAATGGGACTTCCCGAAATCACTTGCTTATCATCTTCGTTGGCCGTTAAGTCTGGGGAAATGGTTTGCCAAATTTGACCGTTATTCCTTGTTTTATGTAGGTACTGGGAACCCATATAGACTACGTCCGGGTCATGGGGAGAGACGTGAATGGGCGCTACCCGTTGAAACCTGTATTTTAAGTCTTTCGGATTATGTCCGTAAATATTGGAGGCCCCAATGGAATACTCCCTATCCGTTCCCGTAATCTTGTTAAATACGCTAAACCGACCTTTACAGTTGTTATACACCACATTAGGGTCACCAGGTTTTGGGATGGCAGGACCGGTTTCACAGCCGCCCACATCCATCATGATTTGAGTACCCTGTGGACCACTGGCTGTCGGTGCCGAACTTGGAATAGCTATGGTAGTGTTATCCTGCTGCGCCCCATAGACCCAATAGGGATATTGGTCGTCTACGGCCACTTGATAGATTTCTGCCGTAGGTTGATTAAACTGTGTTGACCATGTTTTGCCCCCATTGTGGGAAACGTTAGCCCCTCCGTCATTACATTGAATCAATAGATCAGGATTATTGGGATTTAACCAAATATCATGATTGTCCCCATGGGGAACACTCATACGTTTCCATGTCTTACCACCATCCGTTGATTTCAACAAGGGGTTTGCGTTGGAATAAACAATATCCGGGTTGGTGGGATCCAATTCTATATTGGTATAGTAAAAGGGCCTATTAACCAAGCCTTCATTGCTAGAAGTTTGGGTGAAGGTTTTTCCCTGGTCTACCGATTTATAGACGCCACCTTCCTTTCCCGGTGCTTCAATAACCGCATAGAGAATACTGGAGTCCGTAGGGGAAACGGCCAAGTCTATTTTTCCGATGAGGCCTTTTGGCAACCCGTCTTCCAATCTGACCCAATCCTTACCACCGTTGACGGATTTGTAGATACCCCCTTCTTTATTTTCTCCACCTGAAATAATTGTCCAAGGTGTTCTTTGCGCCTTCCATGCGGCTGCATATACCACATTGGGGTTTCCGGGTAAAAGCTCTAAATCGGTAAAACCTGTTTCGTTGGAAATAAAAAGTACTTTTTTCCAAGTGTTTCCACCATCCGTAGTTTTAAAGATGCCACGTTCTTCGTTGGGCTTAAAGGCATTACCGATAGCTGCTACCCATACAATGTTGCTGTTGGTGGGGTCTATTTCAACCGCCCCGATTTGTCCTGCATTTTCCAACCCAATATGGGTCCAAGTTTTTCCTGCGTCAACAGATTTGTAGACACCTTTTCCACTGATGATATTGCTTCGTAAACCATCGGAACCTGTTCCGACATACACAATGTTGGGGTCATTCGAGGCCACCTCTATGGCACCAATCGAGGGTGTTTTAAAGTATCCATCCGATACATTGTTCCAAGTAGTGCCGTAATCATCTGTTTTCCAGACCCCAGCCCCGGAAGCACCTAGATAAAAAGTACCCGGAAGCATGGGCGTCCCAGTGACAGTGGTTACCCTTCCTCCCCTATTGGGACCTATGGTACGGTACTGAAATGCGTCGAACTCCTGCGCGAAAATTGAAAATCCAAAAAATAGAAAAATGGTAAAAAGTGAATGCCCTTTCATAAATTAAAAATAAGTTAGTCGGTTTTCCCTAAAGTTAAGGAATACGAACTGTTTGAGCATTCTCTACATGGTATTTTTCCCAAAATCGCAAATCAAAGCCAAATGTTGTGAAAAGGAAAGGGCAAACCCTTCCATTTTTGAGGATTTTCCTATTTGGTTTGTTGGGACAACCACTCCATAATGGTGACCGGTCTCTCGTCAATTAGGACTGAGCTTCCATCAAAATTAAAATCGGCATCATTATCATGGGAATAAATCCATGACCAATGTCCCGGGAAATGATAATCCTCTCCTCCATACATCCCATTCAAGTCAATGACATGGTCGTAAAGAGAAAGATGCACGTTGGGGGCTCCTACTGCAATCAGTCTTTCGTATAACGGAATTACCGTTTCTTCGGGAATCGTGGTAGTGTCATCCTTAGAATGTACAAACCATATCGGAATATTTTTGATGCTGTTCAACTGTTCATCGGATATATATTCATTGTGATAGGCCAGAGCACTAATATATCCGGCGGCAAAATAATCAGGATGGTTCAATAGAAGTTTTAGGCTCATGTATCCTCCATTGGAACACCCTCCAATATAGATTCTATCAGAATCTATTTTCGGATTGTTTTTTACAAAATCCTTGATTAGTGCCATCAAGGCTTCATTATAGATGTCATTAGTGTCTCCCCGCGTATATTCCCCGGATGCACTTTGCATCCAAAAGGTTGGGGCCTGTGGGGCCAATACGTATGCTCCCTTGAAAATCTCCTGAATTTCTTCAGAGGCATAGTTGGTCGCTTTATTTGCAATTAGTGGAATACTGGGGTCGGTACCTCCCTCGCCACCACCATGTAGCCAAATGATCAATGGAACCCTTCCATCTCCTTCCGGCGTAAAGCTTCCATAGGTTAAATCTATGTTGTTATGGCTGAAGCTTCCGTTTAAATCAAAAATATCCAAATCGGGGACGATTCTTCGCCCTTCCTTGTTCCATGTAGTTCCCGAAGGCACATAGGTAACGGTTAATTCATAGTCTATCCATTGGTTGCTGGCCCTACCATTGCTACTGCGATAGTATTTAATAGGTGAACTTAGTGCATCATTGGGCGCCACCAATAACACTAGGGTAGTAAATGATCCATTTTCATCGCGGTCACCATCTGCATTTGATGCATAGGCATAGAGTACCTTTCTTTCACCTTCGGCCTCTCCAGGCCGCATTTCTACATTTTCCTTACTTCGTACGACCTTCACCTCAAAATCGTTATGGCTCAGCCTATCTTCAGTGTTCGGTTTTGGTACAATAACCTTATTGACACCAGGGCCCCAATCATAGGCGTCTATAACCACGGTATAGGTGCCATCCATAGTGCTTTGTGCAGAAATGGATAAAAAGGGAATAGTTAGCAGGGCAAAGAGAATAAAGTAAAGTCGTTTCATAATTAAGCTGGTTTAATCCTTTAAAGTAGTGGATTCCCGCCAATTTACAAAACCATTTAGGAGGACGTTTGTTGAAGGATTTTATTCAATTCCCTTTTAAGTGATGAAAAGCTTCCTGTAACTTTTTGGTAACGGGACCCACAGTATAATCGGAATAATAAAAATGATCATTGATCTGCTTTATGGAGGCAATTTGGGTGCTGGTACCTGTGAGAAAGGCCTCGTCCATATTGTAAATTTCATGCTCCGATATCGCCTCTTCCTTTAGTTCCAAGCCCAGTTCCCCACAAAGTTGAATTGCCACCAATCTCGTAATGCCGTTTAGAATGAACTCGTTCGCGGGATGTGTATAGACCACATTATCCTTCACAAAAAAAACGTTACAATGCGACGCTTCCGTAACCACGCCGTTCCGAAATAGCACCGTTTCATAACACTCATGCTGCATTGCTTCTTCATTGAGCATAACGTTGCCCAAAAGGGAGGTCATTTTAATATCGCATCGAGACCACCTGAAATCCTCACGGGTAATTACCTTGGCATGTGTGGTATTAATATCCGGTAGTACCTTAGGCAAGGCATACATGAAAACCGTAGGTTGAATGTCCTTTGGGAAGGAATGTTGTCGGGGAGCTACCCCGCGCGTAATTTGGATATATAGGAAACAATCCTTACCCATTAAGTCGGAAGCCTTTAAAAGGTGATTGATTTCCTTTGGAATCCGACTGACGTCATACCGAATTCCAATTTTAGCAAGTCCCTCCGCGAGCCGACTCAAATGCGCCTCTTCATAGAAAAAGACACCATTTATTTGGGCCATGGCCTCATAGATGCCATCGCCAAAAATAAACCCTCTGTCAAAGACCGAAACTTGGGCTTTTGCAGAGGGTAGAATTTCTCCGTTCAAATAAACTTTATCGGGATAATTCGACATTTTTTTAGTTTGAGGCTACTTGTGTATCGGAATAAGTAACCCTGTAAATGGCATCGCCATAGTCATCCGAAATCAATAAAGACCCATCTTCCATCCAAAGTAGGTCTACCGGTCTTCCAGTAACCTCTTGAGTTTCATCATTCAGCCACCCATCAATAAAAGGCTCCGTACTCTTTACTTCACCATTTTCTATATCGGCCAGCATAATTCTATAACCTATTTTTTTACTTCGGTTCCATGAACCGTGCTCAGCGATAAATGCTTTTCCGTTATAAGTAGAGGGAAACATATTTCCTGATTTAAATTTAACGGCCAGCGGTGCTACATGTGCTCCTAAAGCTTTTGCAGGTGGTACAAAATCAGAACAAGGACGTTGATCTCCGAATTCCGGGTCCTTTACGGTACCTCCATGACAAAAAGGATATCCAAAATGCTGACCGGCCTCGGTAATATGATTTAATTCACAAGGAGGGATATCATCGCCCAACATATCCCTACCATTGTCCGTAAACCACATTTCGCCGTTATCGTCCCAAGTAAAGCCTACGGAATTACGTACTCCTTTAGCATAGATTTCGCGATTTGTGCCATCAGGGTCCATTCTGGTAATCGTTGCAAAACGTTCATCTTGCGTAGGATTACAAATGTTACATGGTGCTCCTACAGGTACATATAATTTATCATCGGGTCCAAAAGCAATATATTTCCATCCGTGATGAAATTCCGTTGGATAATCATCGTAAACCAATTCCTTGTTGAGTGAATCCCCTAATTGATTCTCAATATTTGGATATTTCCAAAGACTTCCTACTTGGGCAACATACAGGTCACCGTTCCTCATGGCGATTCCGTTTGGAACTTCCATAGTATCGAGTACCATGACCGTTTCCGCGTTATAGTCGCCATCCTTGTCTTGTATGGCATACACGGTATTCTCGTTTCTTGTACCGACGAAAAGTGTTCCATTATCGCCCATGGCCATGGAACGTGCACCATCGACCCCCCTAGCATATACCTTAATGTCAAAACCATCGGGTAAATTGAGATCCAATAATGCCAAGTCCGTACTATCCATGGGTACTTCCTCTTTGACATCAACGCTTTCCTCCTTCTTGGTTTCCTTACAGGAAAATATGCTAAGTGCCAATGCAGTAGCAAAGGTTATTTTTATAAAGGGTATTTTGTTTTTCATTGTTTTTCAGTTTGCAGCTAAGATACTGAAGCATCCTTACAAATTGAAAAATTTTCATCCATTCCCATTGAACTGGAAAAGGAATTAACTTTCCGGTAAGGGTTTAAAAACCAAAAGCTAAAAACCTGTATGGATTTTAGCTTTTAGTATCTTTTTTACGAAAGGACTAGACCTTCAAATTGCCTTGTTCACTTAAATCCTTTTTTTCACCCGTCACGGTTCCCACACCCATTTTTATTAGACTAATCAGCATATTGTCCTTAGTATCCCAATAATGGGCATCTTCAGGAATAACTTTTATTGCTGAAATATTTGGGTCGGTCTTACCGTCGAACCAATTGTCATCACTACTTTGATATAAATCATCTATGATAATTTGGTCATCTACGATTTCTGCTTTTCCATATACCGTTAAGAACTCCATAGCCATTGCTTTGGAATAAAAGAGTTGAACGTTTGAATCCTTGTTGATGTTCTTGTTGTGGGTACTGTCCTTACCGCTTAAGAACCAGATATTACCTTTACTATCCACTTTTTTGGTACTCATGGGTATAGCATGTAAAGGAAATTTATCCAATTGTGTAGCCATTAAAGCAAAATCTATGGAAGTTGCAAGTTCCTTTAATTTTGATACTGCATCCGTATTCGAAAGATTCTTAGTTGCCATGTTTATTATTTTTTATTAGTAAATTAATTTTCTACTGATGGTTCATCGGGAATTAATCTAAATCTTCTGTAATAATGTTCTTTTTTGGAACATCCAATTCCAACAAGGCATTATATACACTATCCATCATGGGTGGTGGTCCGCAGAGATAAAACTTTTTATCTAGATTCGCAGTATGGTTTTTTATAAATTCCTTGTCTATTGTACCATGGGGAAACTTACTGCTATGTTCATCAGAAAGGATATTGATAAAATCTTTTCCGAGCCACCTTTCAAAATCTGATTGAAGAATAATATCCCGTTCACGTTGATTACCAAAAATCAATGTATTACCCTCTAGATTTCCTTTTCGGGCCAAATTCTTAATAATCGCAATAAATGGCGTAACTCCTGCCCCACCGGCCAAGAATACTCCAGGTCCTTGATAGGAAATTGCTCCCCACGAATCACTTATCAACAACGAATCTCCCTGTTCCAATGTCTGTAATTGATCGGTCACCCCATAGTGATTTGGATACACTTTGATAGTAAATTGTAAGAAACCATCATCCGGTAAACTGGTAAAGGTAAAGGGTCGTTTCTCTTCCTTCCATTTGGGTTGGTCTATGGACATTTCACAAGCCTGACCCGGTGTAAAATCATAACCCGAAGGTCTGTCCGTTTGTATTTGAAGTACATTATGTCTTATGAATCCTATTTCTTGGATATTTATTTTATGTGCCATTTAATTTTGTCTTTTTCTGTTTGCTTTTTTTTAGTTCTATAAATGAAACCCTCATCGAGGGACTTGTTGTGGTAAATTAAATACCTTTACCAAAGGAAATGTTTAAGAATCAATCTATTGACCTAATTTTAAACGTATGGAAATCATCTAGGAAACTGAATCCAAAGCTTTTCCAATCAAGGTCTCACCTTCCAAAATTTCAAACGTTTCGTTGGTACCGGCATCTTCATGTAAGGCATGAACCAAGGTTTGCGCAACGTCATCACGGCTTATGGAACCCTGTTCTTCAAAATGCTTTTTTAAGCTTATCGTACCAGTCCCATTTTCGTTGGTCAATGACCCGGGGCGAACGATCATATACTTTAAATCGCTCTTTTTAAGGTATTCATCCGCATTATGTTTTGCTTGTAAATACTCTTTTAGATCCTCGGCAGCTTCCGGATTATCAGCTCCCATTGAACTTAACATCACAAATCTCTTCACGTTCGCTTTTTTGGAAACGTCCATTAAGCTTTTAGCGCCCTCCTGATCCACAGCTACCACTTTTTTTCCTCCCGATCCAGCGGCAAAAATCACCTTATCAATGTTCTTGACTGTATGCGAAAGATCTTCCTCCAAATCGCCTAAAACGGTATCTATTCCATCATTTTCAAATTGCGCCATTTGTTCTTTCTTACGAACCATTGCAACAGGATTAAAATATTGGGATGCTTTTAATAAGTGAACCACCTTTTTTCCCGTGGTACCATTGGCTCCTGCTACTAATATATTTCCCATAGTGTATATCTTTTTCGTTTATAGTAAGATAGTTGGAAAGAAGGACGAACCTTACCCTATATAGAGTAATTATTAGCTCTAATACCAACACCATGAAGTGCATGCCAGTTTTTTGAATACAGCATATTTATGTTGGATTTAGGTCAATCCTAGGATTATAAAACCGCTAACTTATAGGAGCATTATTAATCTAAAATTTAGACTATGAGTAATCAGAAAGAGAAAACCTATAATTCAGATATTACAAAAGAGGATTTAAACGCTTTGGGAGAAAAAACAAAAAATTCGAGAACCGATCAAGGTGATGACCAACAATTACAGGAAAGAGAAAAAGATGTGGATTTTGCAGGTTCAGATTTGGATGTTCCGGGACGGAATCTACCAAAAGACAAAACCAAGAAAACGGTTAAGGACGAAGAAAATCAATTATATAGCCAAGGAGGTTCAGGAAATGAGGATTTAGAACGGAACAGGGATTATATTAAATAGACCTTTGAATTTATAAAATAAAAAAGCAGCCTAGATGGCTGCTTTTTTTCATATCGTGTCTTTTGTTTTTATGCTAAACTGGCATTTAGTACAATTTCAGTATCCAATAGTTTGGAAATGGGACATACATTCTTTGCCTTGGTAGCAATCTCTTTAAATTCCGAAGCTTCAATTTCTGGAACATCACCTATTAAGTCTAAGGTCACTTTCACAATCTCGCCATCCTTAAAGGATACTTTGGCACTAACATCAAGTGTATTTGGCGTATAATCCGCTTCCCCCAGCAAAAAACTCAATTGCATGGCAAAGCATCCTGCGTGTGCAGCTCCAATGAGCTCTTCGGGATTTGTGCCTTTTCCATCCTCAAATCTTGTATTGAAGGAATACTGGGTATTTTCTAATACGGTACTATCCGTTGTTAATGTTCCGTGTCCTTCTTTTCCACTTCCTTTCCATTGTGCTTTCGCATTTCGTGTAAAATTCATTTTATCTTTTTTTTATTGTTAATAATTAATTCAATTTTTACTGAACCGATTCTTCTTGCTTGTGGGTTTCATAGTCTATGTAGCCCTCCTTCCCAGGAGTATAAAAAGTGTCTTCGTCCCAGTCGGCCAAATCCCAATCATTTTTAAACCGTTCCACTAAATCGGGGTTGGATACATATAATTTCCCAAAAGAAACCAAGTCGGCATTTCCACTTTCGATGACTTTATTTCCGGATTCTTGGTCAAAACCACCGTTAATCATTAAAGTGCCATTATACATGGGTCTAAAATGTTCCGCTATGCTCTTAACTGCATATGGAATTTCTGAGACATCGGTAAAGGGTTCGGAGAGATGTATATAAGCAAGGTCATATTCATCATCCAATTTTTTAATGATATACTCAAAAGTTGGAATGGTTTCCTCATCCATACGCATTCCAAACATTCCATTTAAAGACGGATTAAAGCGCGCTCCAATTTTTGATTCAGGAATAACCTTTTTGACTTCATCCAATACTTCAAAAAAGAATCGCGCCCTATTCTGGATACTGCCGCCATATTCATCCGTTCTTGTGTTGGAGGTTGCGTTAAAAAATTGATGAAAAAGATACCCGTTTGACGAGTGAATCTCAACTCCATCGAATCCCGCCTTTACCGCATTTTGGGCGGCATTTTTAAAATCCTCGATTGTTCTGGCAATATCTTCTTTGGTCATTGCCTTTGGTGTGACCGTATCCTTAAAACCTTCAGGAGTATAGGATTGTGCTTCTGGATTGATGGCCGAAGGAGCTAAAGGTAAATCTCCATCATGAAAATCAGGGTGGGACATTCTACCCACATGCCATAACTGAATGAAGATAGTACCATTTTTTTCATGAACGTCCTGGGTTACCTGTTTCCAACCTTCTACCTGAGCTTCAGTGTGTATTCCAGGTGTATTTATGTAGCCTACCGCTTCTTCGGACACTTGTGACCCCTCGGTAATTATGAGTCCAGCAGAAGCTCTTTGTTTATAATAAATATCGTGTAAACCTTTTTCTGGTTTTTTATGCTTATTGGCTGCCCGGCTACGGGTCATTGGTGCCATTACTACCCTGTTTCTCATGGATAGGTTTCTTTCTTTATAGGGCTCTAATAGCGCTTGTTCTTTCATACATTTTTTTGTTTTAACAAAGTTCCATGGAATAGCGGAATATCCTTAGCTCTTATGGCCAAAATAGTATCTGTAACAAAATCGGTTTTAGGGAATTTTTCGGAAAGACATTTTCAAAGCATTGTAGCCATCACCTATCCAAATCTTCTATTCTTGTTTCAAAGCTACTTGAAATCATATGGGAGATGGTTTACATGAATTTTAGCTTCTTTTTTGTCCATTGGAAAAGTATCCTTCAAAAATTTGAGTAAGTTGCGGTGCCAACTTAATACTCAATGAAATTCAACATATATGTACTTTTGTGCCTTATTTTGTGTGTCAATACGCTAACGTCACAAAAGAAGAATGCCGATTATCGGCTACACATTAAAAAAACCAATTATCCCGTTGTCATAGATGGAATAGGTAATGACAAGGCTTGGGAGGATGCGGATGAAGCAAAGGATTTTTTTAGGGTACTGCCTATGGACGATGGTTTGGCCAATGAACAATCTGCCATAAAAATGACCTATGACGATAAAAATCTTTATTTATTGGCCACCTTTTATAATGCCACGGAAGCCAATTATTTTGTAGAATCCCTTCGCCGGGATTTTTCCTTTGGTAAGAACGATAACTTTTTACTCTTTTTAGACCCTTTCAATAATCAGACTACAGGTTTTTCATTTGGTTCCAATGCCTTTGGCGCACAATGGGATGGCACCATGTACGATGGTTCCAGAATCGATTTGAATTGGGATAGCAAATGGATATCCGAGGTCACCCGTGATGATGACAAATGGGTGTTTGAAATGGCCGTTCCCTTCAAGTCCATTCGCTATGAGGAAGGGGTTACCGAATGGGGAATAAATTTTAGCCGATTAGATTTAAAATCCAGCGAAAAGTCGAGTTGGACCCCAATTCCAAGACAATTCCCAACGGCTGCCTTGGCCTATACAGGTACTTTGGTTTGGGATAACCCACCACCTGCCCTAGGCACCAACTTTTCAATCATTCCGTATGTTTTAGGGGAAGTGAATAGAGATTTAGAAGCTAATGAAGATACAAAGACCAATGGTAAAATTGGAGGGGATGTAAAATTCAGTCTAACGTCTTCCTTGAATTTGGACCTTACCGTGAATCCGGATTTTTCTCAAGTTGAGGTAGACCGACAAGTAACCAATTTGGACCGATTTGAACTTTTCTTTCCGGAGCGGCGTCAATTCTTTCTAGAGAACGGAGACCTGTTTGCTAATTTTGGATATGAGACGATACGACCTTTTTTTTCCAGACGTATTGGTTTAGGTGTCCCGATACAGGCAGGTGCCCGCGTCAGTGGCAACTTGAATGAGAAATGGCGTATGGGTCTTATGGATATGCAGACTGCATCTGTGGATGAAACCGGTTTGCCCAGTCAGAATTTTGGTGTGCTTTCCCTACAAAGAAAGGTCTTCGGGCGCAGTAATATTGGACTGATGGTCGTAAATAAACAATCCATAAACTATCCTTCTGAAAACGACTCCATCAACAGTCAATATGCAAAATACAATCGGAATTTGGGCTTGGAGTACAACTTGGCGTCCTCCAATAATCTTTGGAACGGGAAAGCCTTTCTTTTAAAATCCTTGGCCCCAGATGAAAATGGTAAGGGTATAGCCCAAGGGGCCCATCTACAGTATAGTAGTAGAAAATGGAGCTGGCGACTACAGGAAGAATGGGTAAGCAACGATTACACCGCAGAAGTAGGCTACGTGCCCAGAAGAAATTACATAAAGTTTAGCGGAAAATTGGGGCACCTATTTTTTCCAAAAGGAGGTCCCTTGGTGAGTCACGGGCCAGAGCTCAATATCAACTATTTCTTTAATGAAGCACTTAGACAAACAGACCATTTGGCCTATTTGGTATATAATTTCGATTTTAGAAAGCGAAGCAGTTTGATGTTTTTTGTTTCCGATGATTATGTGGAACTCCTTTCTCCCTTTGACCCTACCCGATTGGGAATCGCGGATTTGGCCACAGGGACCAAGCATCAATGGAACGCATTTGGTTGGGAATACCAGTCCAAGCCCCAAAGCTTGTTTACCTATTCTTTCGCAGGACGTTTGGGAGGGTATTATCAGGATGGGAACCGCACAAGTTTGACCACAGAATTGGGGTATCGCTTTCAACCTTACGTAAGTTTAAGCGCGAATCTAAACTATAACCACATTGACCTACCTGCTCCATGGAACACCAACGAATTCTGGTTGATCGGTGCAGAGGCGGATATTACCTTTACCAATAAACTCTTTTTTGCGAATTTGGTCCAGTACAATGAACAAACCGGGAATATGAACCTAAATTCCAGGTTTCAATGGCGCTACAGTCCGGCTTCGGATTTATTCTTGGTATATACCAATAACTATTTTGTAACCCCTTTTGAAACAAGAAACTGGGGATTGACGCTAAAGTTTACATACTGGTTGAATAATTGATCAATCCGGGGAAATTTCACTTTTTTCCGAAATGGAAAAATTACCCGATGTATCCTTTGCTTTTACACTAACAAGATATGTAGTACCGGATACATAGGTTATATCTTCAATGGTTGTATTGCTCAGGTCTGTTTCCTCCATCAAAACCGATCCGTTCTCTTGTACTACAATATCGTAGTTAAGGGCATCCCCATCTTCATCTTCCGCAACCCAAACAACATTTAAGGTCTGGTTTGTAGTGTTGAAATTCAGAGTGATTTCGGCGGCATAAGGTGCATAGTTCCCTATGGCCTGTCCTGGTGTGGTAAAGGAATAGGTATCGCTTATGGTATTTCCCGTTTCGTTTTTGGCCGTAACCATCCAGGAATAGGTCTTCCCTTTATCCAAGGTCAAATAAGCTTCTAAAGCCTCGACAGTTGATTTGGCCGCTTCCTGTGCCCCCTCCATAACCACCAAATCATAGTTTACGGCGTTTTGTGAGGCATTCCATTTAAAAAGGATAGAAACTTTTGAATCATCGTTAGGTACTAGTTCAAAATCCGAACAGGGTTCACCGTTGGCGGGCAGAGTGCCCTGTACTTTGGTGGGTAGGGGCTTTTCCGCTTGTTTTTCTGTATCGGAATCCGAACCTTTATCACATGAGACAAAAGTGCTTGTTATAAGAAGGATAGAGGCTAAATATTTTACTTTTTGATGAATCATTGTTTTATTATTTTAAAAGTTTGGGTGTTCTTGTTTGAGATAATCTTAACCGGGTAAATTCCTGAATCATACGATTCTAAATCAATTGATTCCAATTTGTCTTTTTGAAGCTTTTTTTGAAACAGCAGTCGGCCCGAAATATCGAAGATTTGTACTTCGCTTTCTTCGTCATACCCCTCGATAAAAGTCTTGTCCGTCGTATTAACTGGGTACATCACCACGGAATCGGAAAAATTGAAAGAGTCTTCTATCAGGCCTTGGCAATCACTCTCTCCGCTGATGGAAATCGTATTGAAACCATTTAGGTCGTTCAGCTGAATCTGATTGGGTCCGGCAGAATCAAAGTTGAATAGGGTTTCCTTATTGTTGATATTGACTTTATAAGAATGGCTCCCCTGGACGGAATAAGATACGCTTTTTGATTTGAGGTCAAGATTCTCCCGTTTTCCACTGATACTACCTACTTCGTTAATTTGAATTCCAAAAGATTGGGTATAAGATGCCTCAGGAATAGAAATTTCAACCGTATATAGGCCGGTAGATAAATTATTTATTATATAAGGCTGGTTGAGAGAAACGTTATTTTCGGTAATCGTCGTTGGACCATCTAAGCTGATGTTATAGGAGGGGTCCGTCAAAGAACTTGATACCTGAATGCTTCCATTCGTTGTTCCAGGACAGGTTGGCGTTAAACCATATACCAAAATGGCATTTCCAGGAATAATTTCACAGCCGGTTTCGTCTACCGTAGCATTTGGAACTGTGTTTAAGCAATTATCTTTGTGGTCCAAGACACCATCGAAATCATTGTCTTCATTGCATAAAAGGCTTTTACCCCCATCGGTAATAGTCCAGCCATATGTATCTATAAGATATTGTCGGGCCTCTTCAGATTCGCAATATTGGCTATTCCCTCCATCAAAAAGTACATTATTTTTTAATGTAGATAGATTGGACCAACCAATGAGGGTTTTGTCATAAATTTCTGTGGTAACACTAGTCGCGGAAAACATTTCATACATGCTACTGACATTTACAATATTCCAATTACTCAAATCTTGATTAAACGAAATCGCATTTTTAAACGTACTATTCATGGATGTTACATTTGAAACATTCCAATCAGTAATGTTCTGATTAAAGGATGTTGCATTCCAAAACATACTTGACATATTCTCTACATTTGAAACATTCCAAGAATTAAGTGGTTGATTAAACTTATCGGCTTCTTGAAACATACCGTACATGTTGGATACTTTTGAAACATTCCAGGAATTCAAGGGTTGATTAAAACTGCGGGCGCCCAAGAACATAGACTGCATATTTTCCACATTTGATACATTCCAAGAATCCAAAGGTTGGTTGAATTCTATTGCATATTCGAACATGCCATTCATATTCTTAGTACTGGTGGTATTCCATAAGACTAAAGGTTGATTGAACTTATCTGCACTACCATACATAACTGACATATCTTCGACATTAGATACATCCCAAGAATTCAATGGTTGATTAAAAGAACGAGCCTTAAAAAACATTCCTGAGGTTGTAGTGACGCTAGATGTATCCCATCCATTGATACTTTGATTAAAAATTAAAGCATTTGCAAATACACCATGCATATTGCTCACATTGGATACATCCCAATTATTGATAGATGAATTTCCAACTAAATTCGCACAACTGTCAAACATCAATTTAAGACTTGAAACTAATGATAGATTAGGAATATCTTGTGCCAATACATCCAAATTCGAACAACCTTCAAAAGCACTTTCAAAAGATGTCCAAGTAATTGTCCCCCATTGATTAACAGAAAGAATTTTCAAAACATCATTTGAACCAGGATTATGATTCCCATAAAAGTAAATTCTAGGAAAAGTTCCGTCTATGGAAACCTGGTAGGTTCCCGGAACTTCGTAAGTATGTGTAATATCCCCATTTATATTGGTATCTGAAGTTCCATCCCCCCAATCCACATAATAATTATAAGTCTCCCCCGGAAATGTAGGGATAGTTATTTGGTTATCATCAGATAAACCAGGATTGTCCGTTTTCCAAGTGGTAATAAAGGGGCAATTGGCTTTGCCGCCATCTATAATTTCCCAACCATATTGATTAATCAGTTTTAATCTAGCACCCTCTCCAGCGCAGAAAGTACTACTACCACCATTGAATTTTATATTGTTTTGTAATGAGGATTTTGAACTCCATCCGGTCAGAGTGGAATCATAATTTGATTGTGAAATGCCCGCAAATAGAAACATGTCTTCCATGGTCCCTACACTGGTTATGTTCCAAAGCCCTAAATTTTGATTAAAATTTAGGGCCCCTTCAAACATTCTTGACATATCAGTAATACTAGATATATTCCAATTTCCGATTGGTTGATTAAACACTTGAGCATATCTAAACATCCCAGGCATTTTTGTAACCGAGCTTACATCCCAATTAGAAATGTCTTGATTGAAATTAGTTGCTCCACTAAACATACTGGACATATTGGTTACATTAAACATATTCCAATTACCTATTGGTTGATTAAATGCCTGAGCTGCACCAAACATTCCTGAAGTACTTGTAACGTTGGATGTGTCCCAATTGCCAATTGGTTGATTGAAAAGTGTTGCGCCACTAAACATACTATACATATGTACTACATTGCCGACGTTCCAATTACCAATGTTTTGATTAAATGCACTAGCGCCGTTAAACATAAAACCCATAGCAAATACTTTTGACACATCCCAATCACCTATATACTGGTCAAAGGATGATGCTTGGGCAAACGTAAATGTCATATCTTCAACATTGCTAACGTTCCAATTTCCAATATCTTGATTGAAAGAAGTAGCACCATTAAACAATCCAGCAATTGTTGTTACGTTTTCCAAGTTCCAATTTCCAATGGGTTGATTAAAAAGCGAACATGCTGCGAATAGGCTATCCATTCTTGTTACATTAGAAGTATCCCAATTGTTGAAAGAATTTGTGCCGACCAATGAAGTGCATCCGTAAAACATATACCTTATATCACTGACATTAGACAACATTGGCGTATCCATTGTGTTTACATCTAGGTTCGCACAACCTGAAAAGGCGTTTTCCATAGATGACCAATTGATAATACCCCATTGATCAACACTCAATATTTTTTCTTTATCTCCTTCATTATGAAAATAAACCCTAGGAAATACTCCTGAAATTTCCACTTGAAAAGTCCCGGGAATTGTATAAGTATGTGTGATATTCCCAATTATATTTGTATCAGTAGTTCCATCTCCCCAATCGACTGAATAATTATAGGTTTCTCCAGGGAACGTAGGGATGGTTATCTGATTGTCCTCAGAAACACCGGGATTATCCGTTTTCCAAGTAGTTATAAATGCATCTTGTGAGTAGGTAATAGAAAGCCATAACAAGGCCAAGAAGGTAAAAAGGGATTTCATGAAAAGTCGCCTAAGTTGGTTAAGTGGATAAATCTAATATTTTAATCCAATCCACCCTACCCTTATTCGATAACTTGTAATAAAAATCCTTCGGAATTGTAAAAAAATTGAAAGGATAGCATTTTACTCCTCTGGAGGATGGCCATGAATATCCTCGTAGACCGAATCGAAATTTTCCCGTAGATACGCGTTCAATTTCTTTTGATAATCGTCCTTTAACCAACTTAGAAAATTGTGGGTGCTTTTACTGATACACTTGGCATACACATGAATGCGGTTGTCTATATCCTCCTTTAACAACTTGGCCAAAGCAAGGGCATCATATACATCTTCGCTATTTTCAATACAGATATAAGCATGCTGCTCAATCGACCTTTCCAAAACGACCTTTGAAGATTCACCCGCAAACGTTGCCTGTTCATAGGTTTCCCGAATATCAAAATAGGTTTCTTTCGAGTTTTTGAACTCTTCCTTGATTTCATCGGACAAATCATGCTTAAAATCCGCCTCGATGTCCTCATCATCACGGATCCGGTCCATGTAGTAATTGGGAGATTTAAAAATCGCCTCCCAATCCAAGTCGGCACCCCAAGGTCCAAATCGGTATATATTGTTACCTAAATCAATGACCGTAAATTTCGATTTGTTGTTCAAAACCCTGGAACCCCTACCGATCATTTGATAGTAAAGGGTCAACGATTTGGTGGCCCGGTTCAGTATTATACTGTCTATGGTGGGTTCATCAAAACCGGTGGTTAGAATACTTACAGATGTCAATATGGCGTTGGGTGTTTCCTTGAACCATTTTAAGATCTGTTTCCGCTGTTTTTTTGTAGCCGTATTATCCAAATGCATAATGGGCAACCCGGCATTTCTGAAGGTATAATACACCTGAATGGAAGTTTCAATACCATTATTGAAAATCAGTGTTTTTTTATCTTTCGAATGCTTGGTATAGGCTTCCAAAAGTTTGTTCAGCATTGCCGGACTCGTATAGAGGTCCGCTGAGGATTTTACCGTATAATCCCCATTGGAGCCGACTTCCAAAGAGGTTAGACCCATATCGTATTGATAGGTTTCGGCCCTGGCCAAAAAGTCGTTTTCAATAAGGTTCTCAATGGATTCCCCCGGGATGAGTTCATCATAATTTCCATTCATGGGAGTTTCTTTGTTGGAACTCAAGGGGGTCGCGGTTACTCCAAGAATAAAGGAACTTTCAAAAAACTTGAACAGTTTGGTAAAAGAATTATAATGGGCCTCATCGATAATGACCAACCCCACATCGGAAATATCCAATTTATCGTCATTAAGCCTATTGTTCAAGGTTTCCACCATGGCCACATAGCAGCTATACTTTTCCTGATCGTCCAGATTGGCCTTGCTGTTCACTACCTTGTTCACCACCCCAAAACTGGTAAGCATGTCCGAAGTTTGGTTGCAAAGTTCCACCCTATGGGTCATGACTAAAACCTTTTTATTGTGGTTCTTTAAGTATTGGCGAACAATTTCGGAGAAAATGACGGTTTTACCGCCTCCTGTAGGTAATTGATATAATAAGTGATAATCATCACGTTCGTTGTCGAACTTTTCAAAAATCTGTTGGATGGCACCCTGCTGATAACTATAAAGCTCTTTGTCTGTCTTTTTTTCTTGCAGTTCGTATACGGTCTCTTGCATGTAATCCTTTTTCATTGAAGAGTGCAAAGGTAACACCTTCAATGGCCTAATACTAATTCATGGGATAAAAAGGGTATCTTTCCGACCAATGAAACGATATTTCAAATAGTGCATTGAATAAAATAATCCATCATCATTTTAAGATATATAAACCCTTCGGAATGTTAAGTCAGCTTACTTCCGGAGAACCAAGGCAATTACGAAAAAAGAGATTTCTTGGAGAACTCCATACTTTTCCCAATGGTACCATGCCCATTGGAAGATTGGATGAGAAATCGGAAGGATTGCTGTTGATGACTACCGATGGAAAGTTAGCCGATTACATCAATACTACCGGTATTGAAAAGGAATATTGGGTTCAATTGGATGGGTTCATTACTGCGAAGCCAATTTCCCAAATGGAAAAGGGTGTTTCCATTGGGTTATTCGGAGAAAAATATACGACCAAATATTGCCAAGTGAACCTAATGGAAACCCATCCAATATTGCCCCCTCCAGATTCCAGGTTAAGAATTGGGGTGCACCGACCCACTTCTTGGATCCGTGTGATTTTGACCGAAGGGAAATTTAGACAGATCCGTAAGATGACGGCAGCAGTTGGTTACCCAACGGTTAGACTGATTAGAGTAAGAATAGGGCAAATAGGTTTAGGTACGATGATGACTGGTGATGTTAACCCGGTTTTGGACCTACCCTTCCAATTTTTTGGAAGTAAATCTGGAGAAAAGAGTTAATCTCTTTTTTGTATTGATGAAATATACGCCAGTCAGCAGTATAAACGCTGCTATGGCCGATTGTAAGGTAATTTCCTCATTTAAAAAATACCATCCTAAAACCATGGCAATGACCGGGTTTACATAAGAAGAAGTAGCCACTTTTTCCGGAGATACCACTTTTAGCAAATAGTTGAACGCCGTAAATGCCACGATACTTCCAAATAAGACCAAGAGAATCATGGACCATAGAACGGGCACTGTCCAATTTACGGGAGAAATCCACTCCTCTCCAATGACCGCACTGATAATGAAAAGTAAAATACCTCCGGTCACCATTTGATATCCTGTATTTACAAAGTAATTGGGCGGCAAATCCGCCTTGCCCACAAAAAGACTTCCATAGGCCCAACTGAGCATACAAAAGAAAATAAGTATCATTCCAAGAAATGCTCCTTCTTGGGATATGATTTGTTTCTGACTAACTAAAAGATAAATTCCGATCATACCTAGCCCTACCCCAACCAAGGACATAGGTTGAATTTTCTTGCCTTGAAGAATCCTCATAAGAATTAAGACCACAAGGGGTTGTGCAGAAATTTCAAGAGCGGCAAATCCACTATCCACATATTTTAAGGCCCATACCACTACCCCATTTCCAAAAGTGAGAAAGAGAAATCCTGCAATGATACTGTTGCCCAACTGTTTTTTGGTAACCCTAAGTGGAATTTTCAAGAACTGAGCAATGATAAAAATAAGGCTTCCGGCAGTAATGAAACGAATCCCTGCCAACATGAAGGCCGGCAGCTCAGTTACTGCAATTTTATTAAGAAGATAGGTACTGCCCCAAATAACGTAGATGGCAAAAAAAGCCAATATGATTAGGGCAGGATTACGTTTTGCCAAGGTCATTCGAAACGATAAAACCTTTTAGATTTTTTTGACCCTCACAGCGTTCATACCCTTCATTCCCTTTTCAAGTTCAAAGGAAACTTTGTCGTTTTCAAAGATTTCATCAATGAGACCACTTACATGTACAAAGTACTTCTCATTATTTTCGGAATCAATGATGAATCCAAAGCCTTTTGAAGAATCAAAGAAAGAAACCTTACCATTTCTCACGGGATCAAATTCCTCTACATCACCTTCTTCTTTTTTAGGAATTCCCAATACAATGTCCTCTGCCTCAATTTCCACTTTCATCGATGGATCTGGCGGAGTATCCACCAAGTTACCATTGTAATCAACATAAGCCATTGGAATGCCAGAAGTGCCATTATCCTTTGCAGCCTGCTTACGGGCTTCTTTCTTCTTCTGCTTCTCTTCTCTCTTCTTTAATCGTTTTTTTACTTTTTCAGTTTTGTTAAATGTTTGTTGTGATTTTGCCATTCGTAATTTTAATGTGGTAATACAATTTGTGCGTTAAGAAAGAATAGAAGTCCCAGTTTGGCAATTGTGAAATGACCTTTGCAACGGGTACTACAAACAGATTCGTTTGTCGGTCGGAGCAAGATTCCCCATCTTTCCTTAAACTAGGTCAAAGATAGCGTATGTTTTGTAATAATGAAGTAGTTATGTGGTAATGTCTTGAAATCAGGTATTAAATACCCAATTATGTATTTAAGTAATTTTTAACATTTATCATATAGTACTGATAATCTGATATTTATATCATTAAAAATAAAAACATAGTACCTTTTATAACATAGTACTGTAACAAAAATATATATCCCTCGTCTTCTTTATATAAAAACAAAACAATTAATCATCACCCGATAATTATCGGGATAAAAACAACAACATGAAAAGATTTATCAATCAATCACCAACGGAATCAAGAAGACACTCTTTTTTTAGCAATTTTAGGAATAGCAAAAGGGTACAATGGGCAGAAGTAAGAAATCATACCCATTAAAATCATTCATCATTCATCAATCATCAATCATCAATCATCAATTAAAAAAACGAACATCATGAGAACTTTCATTAAACAAACACCAACGGAATCAAGGAGACACTCTTTTTTCAGCAATTTTAGGAATAGCAAAAGGGTGCAGTGGGCAGAAGTAAGAAATCATACCCACTAAAAAATTAAAATCAATCATCAATCAATTATTCATCAATCATTCATCAATTAAAAAACGAACATCATGAGAACTTTCATTAAACAAACACCAACAGAATCAAGAAGACACTCTTTTTTCAGCAATTTTAGGAATAGCAAAAGGGTACAATGGGCAGAAGCAAGACACTTTACCCATTAAATAATTACACATCAATCAATATTAATCACCCGTATACCAACGGGACAAAATACAGGGGTTATGAAACATTACAGAAGACTATCCCCAACCACTTCTAGAAAATTCGCTTTTTTTACCGATTTACCGGTAAATCAGAAAGTACGTTGGGTAGCTGCCAAAGAGAAAATCTCTCTGGTATAGGAAAAAGAAATAAAAAAGGATAAGACTTCATCAATCTTATCCTTTTATTTTTTGCCTTAAAAGCTTATCTAAATCTTAATCCTTAAGGGTAATTTCTTCTTCAATACCGTTAGGATAAGTTACGGTCGCTACATTATCGCAGGTACTATCACCAAAATCCACATTTACGGTAAGTCCATTTTTGGAAACTGTCATATCCCCATCTGCAATATAACCACAGGTTACACTACTGGTCAATGGGGAATTCACGGTAACATTATAAGTGTTACCCTCATAAACTACTGTCCAGGTACCCGCTATACTGTACGTAGTTGATTCGGCAGAATCACCAAAAGTGAGCGTAAAAGATCTATTTCCCTCATCAGAAATAATTGAACCATCCGCCATTTCCACACTTAGGTCACTGGTAACCTCAAAGGAAACTGAACTAGCATCCGTATTGGTATTTAGAACGTAAGACCTTGTTCCATTTATTTTGATATCGCCGACATAAAAATCCTCATAACTAGCCGAAAACGAAGTTTGTTCCGAATTCATATTGTACGTTACGGTCAAGACACCATTAATATTTTCTGTTCCGTTTAGTACACAATTGTTGAACGTTGCAATATATCCTGTATCCGAATATTGGGCACTATAGCATTCATTACTAAGGGTTTTGGCCGTTGAGCTACCATTATTGTAAAGCTCAAAAAGAGCCACATCTATACCTCCAGTTATATCGTCGATTTCCAAAATGGTTTTCAGGTCCGCTTGGGACAGTACTATGTTGTCGTCCGTCTCGGCATCATCACTACAACTATAGGCCAGGATCAGTGCCGATGCCAATAGACTCATTTTTTTCAAGGTGTTTCTAACTATTTCCATCTATTTAAAATTGTGGGTTTGAACCATTAATAACGGGAAACACCCTTATTTAGTATGACTTACACGACTCCTTAGGTTGTAGTTCATCGAATATCTTCACATAGCATACAATATCATATCTATGATTAACGATAAAATCATATACGATATATTATATTTGAATTATGATAGTAAAAGTCAACCTTCGCGATCAGGTACGGGATTATCTACTTTCCGAAATGAAAAAAGGAAAGTTGAAAATAGGCAAGACCATTAATTTAGCGGCCCTATCCAGGGAATTGGGTGTTAGTGTAACCCCAATTAGGGAAGCATTGACACAATTACAACAATCTCATATTATAAAAGCGGTGCCCAATAGGGGGTTTATCATAGCAGAACTCGATGTAAAGGAAGCAGAGGACCTATATGGGCTTGTTGCAAGCTTGGAAGTCATGGCCATTGAAAATTCTGAATTTGACCAAGAACAGATCGATGCCCTCAAACGACAACAAGAGGTGTTTGAGAATGCCCATGATGCCCTTTCTAGAATTCAGGCCGATCTTGAGTTTCACCACCTATTGACTAAAGGATATGACAACGAACTGGCCTTACAAATCCTGAAGGACCTAAAAACCCGGATTTTCTTTTACGAACAGGCCTTTACTGCAGATGATTCGTTTTACAACAAATCGGACAACCAACATGAAGCCATTATTTCTGCCATTGCAGAAGATAACGTACCCACCGCCTCCCTCCTATTGAAGATGAACTGGATGTTAATTGTAAATTATATTCAAAAGAAGTTGACGGAGTAAATCAATCTTCTAAATCCTTTAATAGTAATTCGGCCGAATTTGTTACTCGCTTATAGCTTCTATAGCCCCATAAGGAGACAAGAATCGATAATAATGCTACTACGGACAAGCCGATCCATACTTTGGTTTCAATTTCAATCAAAAATACATTCTTGCCTGCTATGATCTTTGCCGTACCTAGAAATATAATTGGCATTAAGATAAGGCTAAGCCCAATTCCTACCTGTTGTAGCCGTAATAATCGATTTTTTTCACGAGTATATTTTGCTAAAATGTCCCGATATGTTCCCTTTATTAAACTCAGGTTTTGAATTCTTGCCAAAGTCCTTAATACAATGGTGGGAAGCAGTGTAAAAAAAACAATGGTTACAACTCCGCTCAAGCGAAGATACCATGTGTCCAATTTCCCGAAATTAAAAAGAATAAGACCTACCAAAAAATAGCCAATAATCGCCCCAATCGTTTCAAAATTCCTAAGCTTGCTAAATTTCTTTTGATATCTATCCTGTGTCATTTTCATTATAATTTCGTTCGTTAATTTTTTTTGCTTTTCTAATTCCTGGCTCATTTTTGACCAAGTTGCTTGTAGTTCTTCTAATTCCATGATATTAAGATTTGGTCATGTTTTGTTTTAATTTTTGTTTTATGCGGGAAATTCTTGTTCCCACATTAGAAGGATTTAAACCCGTAATGCTGGCTATTTCATTATAGCTTTTACCTTCGAGCAACAAGAGCATCAAACCCCTTTCCAGCGTATTTAGTTGCTTTACATGTTGATATAGCAATTTTAAACGCTCCTCATAAACTTCATCTTTCGTTTCGGAGACCCTCAATACATACTCCGGTATGGGAACAGAATTGGGGCTTCTTTTGTATTTTTTCAGTTGGGTAATCGCCGTGTTCATCGCCACCCGGTACATCCATGTACTAATTTTAGATTCGTTTCTAAACGTGTCGAAATACTTCCAAAGCTGATATACCACTTCCTGAAAAAGATCTTCCCGGTCTTGTTCATTATTGGTGTAAATACTGGTCACCTTATACAATAGACCTTGATGTTCCCGTATGACATCCGCAAAATGCGTTTCCTTACTCATGTAAGCTCGTATTCTTTTTCTATAGGTATCTAATGTGTCCAAAAAATCACATAAAGAGCGTATAAAATTTTAGGAATTGGTTTTATTTTGATGATATACAACAAAATAAGGCCCCTGACGTTTTTTTTAAAAATCCAATCAATGCAATATTTAAACAAAGAGATCGAGGCACTTACAAAACGAAAAAAGTCCAATTCCTTGGTAAAAAATGAAATTTCCTGTGGAATCTTCCAGGATGTTGAAAAACTTCCAAAGAAAGAAGAGGAAACCAATTCGTAACGGTGTTAATCAAACAAGGAACGGTCCAAACCTGGAATTAGGTTAAGGGCATTTTCATAATACACCTTTTTAAGCACTTCGTCCGGTAGGTCAAGACCGTACATAGCCCAAAAAGCGTGATACTTTTTATAGTAGGGAAAATATTCGTCGTTACTTTCCAACACCCTAAAATAGGTAGGAAACTCCTCTGGTTTCCAGCTATCCTTACCAAATAAAATTCTATCCTGATATTTAATAAAGAAGGCCCTTGCATTTTGTGGTTGCCGTCCCAATTCCGCGATAACCGCCGAAATACCAACATTCATGTTGGGGATCTCATCAAGTAATTCCCCCAGTTTTCCTAAATTATTGGCATGCCACCCCATATGTGCATTAATGAATTTTGTGTTGGGATGTTTTTTAAAGACATTGTGTTGTTCCTGTATAATTTGTTCCCAAGGGGCAGGATCTGTAGCGGACCTTTTTCTTCGTGGATGTGTTTTTAACTCCAACCATCGCTCATTTTTACTATCCATATCGTCCCAAAAAGATTTTGGGTCAGCCGCATGAATAAGAACGGGAACCCCCATTTCTCCACATTTGGCCCAAATAGGGTCTAGTCGAGAATCATCTATGGCCAATCTTTTACCCGATGCATCCTTATAGCGAAGCCCCAAGCTTTTAAAAATCTTTAAGCCCTTGGCACCGTTTTTAATATCTTTTTCCAATTGGGCAGCTGCTTTTTTACCCCAATCAGGGCCATCTACGCCTTCAAAATCTACATTGGCAAACACCACAAATCTATTGGGATAACTTTTATTGATATTGTCCACTTTTTCCTTTAGGCTTTCTCCGGAACCACCACTTAAATTTACCATAATGGCCTCGTTCAAGGATTCCATATCCGCCAATAAGCTACCCAGTTTTTTAACGGACATATCCCTTTGGTGGCTATGCACATCGATAAAGGGAAATTTTGCTTCATTAATTTCCTTGCCCGGAACCACCAATGTAGAGGTAGGGTTATATTCTTCAAATCCCATCTCTTGGGCCGTTAACTCGGTTGCGGATTGAAAAAATACGATAATTATCAAAAGTGTTTTACAAAAGTTCTTCATGCATTTTATTTATGTGTTGTGAAATCTTTGGTACAATTTTTCATATTCTTCAGGAGTATCAATATCCTCTAATAGTTCCTGTGCATCCAATCTGAGAATATCATCCTTATAGGCTAGAAGGATGTCCTTCGCTCCCGTATCAGAATTCAACTGAACTAGTTCGTGACAAATAGATCTGTTAAAAATTGCAGGGACCCCTACTCTATTGGTATAGCTACTTGCAATTATACTGTATTTTTTAGTTTTAAATTGATCAATAAGCCTTTGGAGATATACTGAGGTAATCAGGGGCTGGTCCCCCAAGCAAATTAGAATCCCATCAACTGCATGATTGGTACTTAATACATGGCCTACGCCTATTGAAATACTGTTCCCCAAACCTTTTTCCCAAGTAGGGTTTTCAATCACATCGTACGTTTCATCATCAAAATGCAGCATCGGTCTTATTTTGTCCGAATTCGCGCCCAATACCAGAACCAACTGATCCGGGTCAACTTCTTTAACGGTCCGCAAGGCATGTTGCAATAAAAAGCTGTCTTTCCAAGGTAATAATTGCTTTATTTTACCCATTCTGGAAGATTGTCCCGCCGCCAAAACAACAACCGCTATGTTCAAAGAGTGGCTCAATTATGAATCCCTTGTTTCTTATTTTTTAACATCATAGGTTCCTGATTTCGTATCACGGCCAGTATTTCCGCCATAATGGCTATGGCAATTTCCTCTGGAGCCTCAGCACCTAAATTTAAACCTGCTGGTCCATGGATTTTATCAAAAAAATCAAAATCATCATCGGGATATAATTCAATGTATTCATTGAACAATTTTTCCCTTCGTTTTGAAGGTCCAAGTAATCCAAAATACATGGGATTACATTCCTTTACCCTATGGAGATATTTTAGGTCCTTTACGTAGCTGTGCGTCATTAAAACCAATGCGGTTTGGTCATCGATTTTTTCAACGGGTACTTCCAAGGGTTCTACGTCCCATAGTTCATCGACTCCAGGGAAGTCCGCTATCGTCTTTCCTTCGGCAGGCACAACACTAACAGAAACTTCCCAGCCCATTTCCAATGCTATTTTAGATAGTTTCACCGCATCATGCTCCCCTCCAATAATAGCGAGCTTATAACAAGGATTTAGTATCTGTACGTAGGAAGGATAATTATTTTCTTCTGATATGGTATTCAAGGATATTCGGTCTTTTCCAAAAACAAAAACGGAACCCGTATCCGGATGCTCGCCATATTCCTTCTCATAATAGGAGCAGATAGAAAAAGATGTTCTATTCTGAATTGTCTTGTTGAATTCTTCAACCAACTCCCTACTGGGTTCAAAAGGCTCAATTAAGATATAAAGGATTCCTTCGCATCCCAAACGGAACCTACCGTCATAGGTCATTACTTTTGGACGTCCCGTTTTAAAGACACTGGCAGATTGAAATAGGACTTCCTTCTCCACGCATCCACCACTTACCGCGCCAACCATTTCTCCATTTTCGCAAATTAACATGCGTACACCAGGCCTCCTATACGAAGAACCATCCAAGGCAACGACCGTGGCCAATACTGTTTTTAGACCTCCAGTATGGAACTCCTTATATTCCCTGAAAATTTTTTTTAGTTCGTGGGTCATCTTAAACCAAGGGATAATGTAATTTTGTCCTCGAAAATAAGGAAATTACCTATTCCCACCTGTTTTTTAAAGGGAAGGGCACTTCTTTAACATTCTTTAACATAAAATTTTTATTTCCCGATAATTTCTAAGCGGAAACAGCGTTCTGCTTGATGAACTCAAAATGTATGAACATGAATTTAATCCTAAAAACCTTTGGTTTTTTATTTGCAATTTCCCTTTTCGTTTCGTGTGGTAATGCCGATGATGATGTTGATCTAAATCTCAATTTTGGTGATGGTCTAGGTAAAGGGACTCCCGTTGATGATTGTTTGGGATTGGATGAGGGAGAGCTGGTGCTTTCCATCCAAGATCAGTATACTACCCTACCAGGCAAGGTTTCTATTTTCTTTCGAGTGTCCGATACCAATGGAAATCCAGTTCCTGGTCTACAAGCAAATCAATTTACCATTTATGAGCAAGGAAGGAACGATGATTGTTTCAATACCATTTCGTCTTCTGAATCCTTTGCACGTATTTCTCCAAACTCGCAGATTTTTACGAACAATACGCTTTTAGTACTGGATTTAAGTAACAGTGTATTGGAAAGCAGTTTGCAAGAGTTAAAAATGGCAAGTTCAAGTTTCGTGGAAAATGTAATGCCCTCAACATCGCAGGAATCCTTTCAAATGGCCATTTATTGGTTTGATGGGGAAAACGAACTTCATTTATTGAACGAGCTTACACCTTCCAAGGAGGAATTAATAACCTCAATCAATGGCATTACGGACAATATTAGCTCGGACCCCTCCACTGATTTATATGGTGCGGTGATTAAGTCAACGGACATTGCTACAGATTTAATCAACAAGACAACTTCCGGAGATAAAATCGGGGCAGCTTCCGTGGTTATTTTTACGGATGGTACAGATCAGGCTTCTAGATATACGGAAGATGCCGCTTTAAAGAAAGTAAATGAAGCCAATTCAAATATCTCTTTCTTTAGTATTGGTTTGGGAAGTGAAATAGACACTCAGGTGCTTATGGATATAGGAAAGACGTCCAGCGTATTTGCAAGTAACAAAGATGATTTGGAAGATACCTTTAATGAAATTTCTGAAAAGGTTTCAGAGCGTGCCAATAGCTTTTATTTATTCGAATATTGCAGCCCAAAAAGGGATGGCAGCGGGGAAAATAATTTGGCCATAGAAGTAAATACGGGAACAAGACAAGGAGCGGTACAAACCAAGTTCAACGCTACCGGATTTACAGGAGGATGTGAATAATATTTATTAGGTTTCATTAAAAAAGAGGCGTTCAACGCCTCTTTTTTTTGTTCTCAACTTTGAATTATAACGTATTTGTTATCAATTTTTTACACAGAAAAAAATCATTTTCAAGGAGTGATGTCCAAAGGGTAAAACATCCAGTTTCCGAATCTTTCCGTACATAAAAGTGAAAGATTATTAACTAAATACACTTTTGAAATGAAAAAATTATCAATTATTGGAGTAGCGTCCATAGTACTTTTATCTTCTTGTGTTTCCAAAAAGAAATATGTGGCTTTGGAAGACAATTTGGCCCAAACTCAAAGTAGACTGACCAAAACTCAAGTTGAGAAAGAAGAATTAGAAACTAAAATGGCCAAAATTGAGGCTCGTGTAGAAGAGTACAATTCCAAAATAAATTCCCTTAAAGAAATCAATGACAGTCAGTACACTTCAGTAGATGATGTAGCGGTCATGAGCAACAACACCAAGGAAAATATGAGAAAGACCTTGCAAAAGGTTGATCCTGCCAAACTTGCCGAAGCCAAAACATTACAAGATTCAATGAATCTGGCGGTGTCCTATAAGTTGAAGCAATCCATTGCAGATGAAGGAGAGGATGTAGACGTAAGCATCGACAAGACAGTGGTCATGATCAACATTTCGGACGAATTGTTGTTCAACACTGCAGGATACAGGGTTAGTAACAAGGCAGACAATGTGTTGAAAAAATTGGCCGATGTCATTAATTCCGAACCAAGCATGGAGGTTATGGTAGAAGGACATACGGATTCCAGAACCATTAACACAGCTTTATTTGAGGACAACTGGGACTTAAGTGTAAAAAGAGCTACTTCCATTGTTCGTGAACTACAGAACGAGTATAGTGTAAATCCAAAGCAGTTGATTGCTGCCGGTAGAAGTAGTTATCTTCCATTGGTTGAAAACGATAGCAAGGAGAATATGGCTAAAAACAGAAGGACAAAAATTGTTATCCTTCCCAATTTGGACAAATTCTTTGCCTTGATGGATGCTGATGATACAGCCAGTATCGACTAAAATGTATCTATTTTGATTTAAAGGGTGGCAGTAGCCACCCTTTTTTTATTTCAAGAAATCGTAGTAGGGTTTTGTGGTCTGATAATTGTTTATATATTATAACAACCCCAAAGAATACAGAACCGAAACATCCTAAAGGCTATGAATGTGTTTAACTTAAAAAGAAGAAGTCATGGATGTACTCAACGAAATTTATCAAAAAAGTGCCTTGGGCATTTTACCTGAACCTATAAAAAGTTTTATTCTTTTCATATTTTCAGCCATTGTAATCCTATTAGCTACAATGTTATATGTATTACTCAAGCATGGTCTTTATTTAAATATACAATTTGGTTACTAACATTCCTTATCTAAAAATCATGGCATTAGGTATGTTCACGTTTTCCGATTCCAAATCGATAAAAAAACCGTTTATGACGGCATGTGTAAATTTCCCATCTTTTTTTAGGAAAAAGGTAGGGTTAATACCTGGTTGTAGCCTAAAATCCGGTCTCTTGTAATTCTCCCCTACCAAATGCAAGGGAACGGGCGAATTCAACAATTTTTCGGGAATATTGGCCACTTTTATAAACCCAAAACCTTGTGACAAAAGCTCTTTAAAATTCAAGGTCTTCACTTTCTCTATGTCGGAAACCGTTTGCGGATAAACTTTGCCTTGTACGATTTGAAAACCTTTTGCATCAAAGGTTTCATAGCCATAATAGGTAGATAAATCCCCTTGGTCCCAAATCCTACTGCTGTACCAAAAATCATCGTGACCCTCATAATCAACTTCAACCTGATTAATGCCCAAATCCAGTATATAATCCTTTCCCAATAGGTTATAGGTGGCTCCAACAATCTTTAAATCGAAAAGCATTCGGTTATTTTCCGGTATTTTCTCATACTCCGCAATATCGATTTGCTTATAATTTTCCTTGGCAATCGTATAAATGGCCGATAGTATGGAGACATAGTTCAATTTTCGTATCTCTTGTTTTTCCGGATCATTGGGATATCCCCCGGATTCTATCAAAATGGTACTGGTGCCCCATTTTTGAATATTGTCGCCAAACGCACGGGGTTCAAAATCGTCATTATAGCGCCCTACTTGACCTGGAGCATATTTCTGAAGGATATCGTTCATGAAAACAATAATTTTCATGGCATTGCCACGTACCTCGTTTATATCCTTTTCATAATTATACGCTGGAGCCAAATAAGAGATAGTTGCCGGTTTTTCGGTACGTTCCGCATTGTAATAGGTACTTTGGTCATGTAAATTAAACCCAAAGTCGGCCTCCAAACTATCCCGTACCCGTTTCAAAGTCTTGCCCTCTGGGGATTGTAAGCGCAGCGCATCCCTATTGATATCGATTCCCAAAAGATTACGGCGTTGAAACAGTTCAGCCCCATCCGGATTTAACATGGGTAAAAAATGAATGGTCAGGTTGGAAAGAATGGCCTCTTTTTCCTCCTTAAATTGGGGACTGTCCAAAAAATTAAGGATATCAAAAATGGCTTGTGTGGCGGTCGGTTCGTCCCCGTGCATTTGGGACCATAGAAAAACATCGGTTTCGCCGGAACCAATACTCAACAGGGAAAGGGATTTACCGCCAATGGAAGTGCCTACCCTATCTACGTTGAACTTAGGATTGTTCCTATATTTCTCCAATAAGGGTTGAATATCCTTGTGCTTAATTCTCCTTTCTCCCAATGTGGGTTCCTTAAAAGTCTCGTAGGTTTCATACAATTGTGTGGTAATATCCTGTGCGTTTACTAGACAAAAAGGAAGTACAAAAAATATAATGGCTATCGTTTTCTTATTTATCATTCCGGTAATGGTTTAAAATTTAGGTCCTTTACGGCGTTTCTAACTTTTTTCATAAAATCGGTTCCTGGATCGGTCTTTTGGGTCCTATATCCTTCGTCCTGCTCCAACCACAGAGGATGGTCTTC